>JABGOQ010000147.1 GCA_018645405.1 Anaerolineae bacterium
TGCGCAGCCTATTACGAATCCCTTGCACAAGCACAAGGTCAGGATCAAAGCCAAGGACAAGGACAGGGAAAGGGTCAAGGACAGGGCGAAAGCCAGGGACCTGTTGTTTACGGCCTCAATGGAGAGGTTTGTCAACCTCCGACAGATTCTCCCTAATAAATAACCGCTCTTTGAATTACAGGGTTGACAAATGTCAGCCCTGTTTTTGGTTAAAATTTACAAGGGAACTTCTTTGCATGTCTTGTCGTCTATCAATTGAAAATAAAATCTATACATATGAGGTAAAAATGAAAAAGAATCTGATAATCCTATTTTTGATGACAATCCTGCTCACCGCCTGTGTGGGGGCAAATCCCTTAACTGACACCACTTGGACGTTGACTTCTTACGGTGCAATAAATATCCAGACCCCTGCATTGCCAGACGTGGATGCAAGAATCTCTTTCGGCGCGGATGGGGAGATCAGCGGAAATGTGGGCTGCAATGGCTTTGGTGGTGCCGCAAAAATTGATGGAGATAAAATTATTGCAGGTCCCCTGATGGCAACTGAAATGTATTGCGAAAGAGGCATGGAGCAGGAAATGGCAGTGTTGATGCTGCTCAACGGCGAGCTGGCTTTTGAGAGTGATGGCAATATGCTGATAATCTTCTCAGAAGATGGGAAGTCGGCATTGCATTTACTGCTCATAGAGAACTAAGTTTTATCCAAAAAATAAGCAAGCTGTGCAATGCATCTTTTTTTGGCGCATTGCACAGCGGGTCTTTAAAAAATAAATCATCTATAGAAGTTGGACTTGCATCTATCCCATAGATTTTATATACTGAGGCATACTTTATTCAACTCATTGAGGAGATTTTAATGGATAAGAAAACTGTTGGAATAATTGCAACAATTGGTACGGCTTTCGTTTGCGCTTGCCCTAGTTTTTTTCTTTGTATCTGGGGAGTCATCGGCATCTCAGGAACACCGATAGACCAAACCTTTGGTGGTCAAACAGTATCCAAACCCATGGCTCCAGGGCTGGGATTTGCCTTACTTTGCTTTTCCCTAATTGGTTTAGCCATACCCGTTGCAGTTGGTTTCTTTACCCTCCGCAATAAACCTGACGATGGCATTATTGATTCTGCGCCTGTTTCAGATGAGCCACTTCCACCTGCTTCATAAAATTATCTCAAAACAAATTTAATCTTAAAACCGCGAAAAAGCGAAGCGCGAAAATAAAAATTTCGCACAATTCGCCTTTTTCGCGGTTTTTGCGTTAAAATGCACTGATTTCTCAATCCTTTGTCGCTTTTGAATCCCTTATCTCCCATGCCATCCTTAAAACCCATACACCCCTTCACTCAAAAACCCCACCGTACACTCATCTCCCTTTCCATCCCAGTCCTCATCTCGATGACTGCCGAGCCGCTTACCGCACTGATAGATACCGCTTTCGTTGCCTCGCTAGGATCGGTTTCCTTGGCAGCCTTGGGCGTTGGCACGACCCTTCTCTCCAGCCTCTTCTGGGTTTTCAACTTTCTCAGCATCGGCGCGCAGACCGAAGTCGCGCAGGCAGATGGGGAGGGGCACCCCGAAAAAGCGGGGGGGATTGCCAGCCTATCTCTCACGATGGCTGCCGGATTTGGCCTTTTGCTTATTCTCCTGATTTTGCCCAACGCAAATTGGCTAGCCACGCTGATGGGCGCATCGGGCGACGTGGGTGCCGAAGCAGTCAGCTATATGCAAATTCGCACTTATGGTGCGCCCGCACTTTTGCTAATGATGGTCGCCTTTGGCGTTTTGCGTGGATTGCAAGATATGCGCACCCCGCTCTGGATCGCACTTGGTATGAATGCCCTTAATATCCTCCTCGATTGGCTGCTTGTCTTTGGCATTGGGGTTTTCCCCGCAATGGGCGTGGCAGGTTCTGCTCTCGCCAGCACGATCAGTCACTGGTTGGGCGCGTTGATTGGGCTTTTGGTCGTTGCTACAAAGTTGGGATTATCCTTTTCCTTTACCTTCAAGGATGTTAAACGTCTTCTCAGCGTGGGCGGCGATCTTTTCGTTCGCACAGGGCTGCTAACATTTTTCCTTGCCTACACCACACGCGCCGCCACCCAAATCGGAGCAGATGCCGGCGCGGCGCATCAGGCAATTCGGCAGGTCTTCATCTTCACCGGGCTGGCACTGGATGCCTATGCCACCACTGTCCAATCGCTTGTCGGATATTTTATTGGACGGGATTCATTGGTCTGGGCAAAAAAAGTCGTTTCAGTGGGGGCAAAGTGGAGTTTGGGCACAGGCATCATACTCGGGATGCTGATGTGGTTTGGGCGTGAGATCGTTATAGATATTCTTGTCCCGGCCTCGGCGATTACCGTTTTCATCCCCGCTTGGGCGGTTTCTGCCCTCACCCAGCCGATTAACTCGATCGCCTTTCTCTCCGATGGCGCGCATTGGGGCACGGGCGATTACCGCTTCCTTCGCAATGCGATGATTGCCGCTGTTCTCGTCGGTATCGTTGGAGTCTCACTTGTTGATTTGAATTCATCCAACCCTTTATTCTGGATTTGGATCGCAACCGCTTTTTGGTCATCGACTCGCGCAGTTTTTGGATGGTTAAGAGTTTCACCCGGGATTGGAAACAGCCCGTTTAGGGAGCAGATACTAGATAATTAGCCTAATTCTATAGCGGAGGGCATTTACAGGAAATCCCTTCTCCCAAAATCTCAGACCAACAATTCGAAGAAGAGATACATGCCGAAGTTTCCTGTGTTCCCGCTTTCATCAGGTTGGGGAGGTTTGGCTCTTTGATTAAAGGACGACACATGGCAATAAAATCTGCATCTCCGCTGGTCAGCACTTCTTCCATTACTGCTTTTGAACGCATTCCCCCGACGATGATGAGAGGTAAACCAGTTTTGCGCCGAACAAGTTGAACAAGGGGGCGGAAATACGCCTCTTTGGATGCATTTCTGATCCCTTTTTGAACACTATTTGCTTCAACCCCGCCACTGATCTCAATCCCATCTAATCCCATTTCTGCCATCATAGAAATCATCTTGGCTCCTGTTTCAGCAGTTAATCCGCCATCTTTGCCATCTTCCATCCCAAATTTCATGAAGACCGGGTAATCTGGGCCAACTTGCTCACGGACAGAACGGGTAACTTCTCTTAGGAAGCGCGTGCGTCCCTGAAGATCACCACCCCATTTGTCGGTACGTTGGTTGGTATAGGGCGAGATGAATTGATTGATCAGATAGCCATGCGCGGCGTGGATCTGAACTGCGTCGAAGCCAGCTTCCTTAACTCTGCGAGCAGCTTGGGCATAGGCATCGATCAGCATTTCGATCTCATCAATGGTAATCTCTCTGGCAGGTTGTTCCAGAAAATCATCGTCAATTGTAGAAGGTGCAATTGTTCCGTCTACAGCTTTTTTATCGCATTGCATCCCGCCATGGTTGATCTGCGCTGCAATCTTGCCGCCAGCATTGTGGACGGCATCTACGCATTCTTTTAGAGGTTGAATCAAATCGTCAGAATAGATCCCTGTCATTTCAGGGTGGCATTTCCCTGAGGGGTGAATATATAAATGCCCGCTGATAATTAATCCTGTCCCGCCTTTGACAAGGTTAACCCAAAGGGATTTGAGTTGCTCTCCAGGTTTGCCATCAAGATCATCAGCCATAAGTTCTGCGGTTGCTGAACGAATAATACGATTGGGGATTTCCAAACTTCCGATTTTTGCTGGGGTGAAGAGCAAACTCATTTTTTATCTCCAAGGATTGGTGAATTTAAAGATAGTATAAAGCAAACTTGCTTTCTTGTATGGAAATAACTTTTTATTCGACAAATTCCAAGTACAATATCATTATGCGCTATCACGGTATGGTTATCCGCCCACCCAGCGAGGCAAAGAGTTATATTCTACAGGTCAGCTATGGCTGTTCCCATAATCGCTGTACCTTTTGCGGCACATACCTGGATAAGCCCTTTCGCCCCCGCAACCTTGATGAAATTCTGGAAGATATTTCTCTTGCAAAAACACAGATTCCCGCCACGCGTCGCGTCTTCCTTGCAGACGGAGATGCGTTGGTTTTGCCCACAAATCGCCTGATAAAAATTCTTGATGAACTAAACGCAGCTTTTCCCCATCTTGAACGCGTTGGGTTGTACGCGAACGCCCGCGATATTTTGCGTAAAACACTCGATGAATTGAAAACGCTTCACGAAAAAGGATTGGGAATTGTCTATATCGGTCTGGAGAGCGGAAGTGATGAAATCCTAAAAAGCATTGAAAAAGGTGCCACAGCCGTCGAGATGATCGAAGCCGCGCAGAAAGCCAAAGAAGCGGAAATCTTACTCTCTGTAATTGCCATTCTGGGGCTTGGCGAACAGAAAAATTCCACGCATCACGCCACTGAGACTGGGCGCGTTGTCAGTAAAATGAACCCTGATTTCTTCTCCATGCTGACTCTAATGCTTGTCTCCGGCACCAAACTCCACGCCCAATGGGAAGCGGGGGAATTCCAACTGATAAGCCCTGAAGAGATGTTAACTGAATTACACCAAGTGATTGAGAATCTGAATGGACTCAGTGAATGTGTTTTCCGTACCAATCATGCCTCCAATTATTTGCCGCTCAATGGGACTTTTCCGCAGGATAAAGAACGTCTGCTGGCAATGTTGGATGACGCACTGGCTCATGGACGCGATGCGCTCAGACCGGAGGCTTGGCGGGGGTTGTGAATATAAAATAAGCCCTCCGAGCATCAAAACTCGAAAGGTTTCGCTATTCATTTATCAATAACCCTCAGCCTCTCCCTAGCTCTGCTTATCAATATTTTCCCATAGATTAAGAGATAAAAATTGGTAAAAAACAAATTCTGATTCTGTGATAAAATATAGAACATGTGTTCTTTTTTCAAAAGGAGGTGATGACGTTATTTAGAGTTAATGGAAAGTGCCCCCAGCATTGTGCGCGAACACGGCTGAGGGCAACAAATCAAACCAGGGTCAACTGGGCAGACTTGCCTTTTAATTATACTGTATTTCCGATGCCCCTGGCTCTTAGTCTGGGGTATTGTTTTTTCCCAGAAAGGACAATAAATGGAAGAAGTTTATAAAAAATATTACCTGTTTGGAATGCTGGCCTTACTGCTAATTTCTTGCAGTTTAACCAATACTAACAATACTATAAGAATGAATAAAACAACGCAATCTTCTTCAATAAATTCAAAATCTAGAGATATAAAAAATATTAGCAATGATCCAGCAATTAAGCATTGCTCTATAGAAACAGGATACTCGCAAGGACGAGTTAATCTCCGGGGCGGTGCAGGTTTAACTTTTGATGTGCTGATTGTGCTTAAAGAAGGTGATAGGCTCGAGGTTTTGGATAATGGAAGTTGGCTGGCTGTTAGAACTGAAGATGGTCTGGTCGGATATATAAAATCAAACTTTTGTACAAAAGGAGAAAAAACGAATGAAGAATCTAATTGAATGGATAGGAAAACTGTTATTTTGGGCTATGGCTGCGGCATTGATCGTCTATGCCGCTTCCCGAACATTGGATTTTGTAAATAATACATTATCTACTGATGATCAAATAATCGGCTACCTAGCGTTATTTGCTACAACTGGTGGTGCTATCGCGTGGTTGGGTGTGTTTTTGTATAATTCCAAAGGCATTGCACAAAAAAGCATCGCTCTTGTAATGATCGTGATCGATGTGCTTGGTGAGATTTCGCTATTTACGATTGATACGCTTATGAGAAGTGGGCAGAACGGATTAACGGCAACCCTTGCTCCCGAAGAGATTCGGGCAACGGTGCTGGGCATGTCGCTTCTGATTGGTTTGAATATCATTGCCACCTTTGCTTACCACGTGATGGATACAGATAATATGGCCGCTATGGAAGATCATTTATCAGATTGGCAAATTGACCTTGCCATACAAAAAGCAAAAAGGGAAAAGGCTACCAGTATAGCCAGTGAAATCGCCGAGCGGGAGGCCGAATCTTATGCAGCAGCGCAAAAAGCTAAGGACCGCTCTGATAGATCTTTGCCGGAGACAACTATGTCGGAAGTTTTTGGAAGCTTATTCAAAAAGAATGGCAAGCGAGAAAAAATGCCAATTGTGGCAGCTGATACAGTAAAAATGCCAGAACTAAAGCAGGTAGAGAGAGAAGGGTAGAAAAGACTTTTTTAAAGGAAATAATCTGTACTTTAGTTTAAAAGATTCTCCAATCTTATTCGAAATTGGAGAATCTTTTTTCTTATTTCTATCTACTTTCCTGTTTATTCTTCTTCAATAAATTCCTGCGCATTCTCAATATACGCTAAACTCTGATGCCGAAAATAAGTATTGTAAAGCTCCGCATAATGCCCCTTTTGCGCGAGCAGGTTGTCGTGATTTCCTTCTTCGATGATACCGCCATTTTCCATCACCAAAATCTTGTCGGCGGATTTGATTGTCGAAAGGCGGTGCGCGATTAGGATGCTGGTCGTATTCTCCAAAATCAGGTTCAACGCCTGCTGAATTTGCCACTCGGTAAAGGGGTCAATGCTGGCGGTCGCTTCGTCTAGGATGAAGATGGCAGGGTTTTGCACCAGCACCCGCATCAGCGCAACCAGTTGCCGCTGTCCCATCGAAAGGCGCGCCCCACGCTCACCCACCTCGCTCTCCAAGCCGCTCGGCAGCGTCTCCAGCCACTCGCCATCGCCGATTTTTTTTGCCATTTTTAGTATCTCGGTCTCGGTCGCTTCGGGGCGGGCGTAGCGGATATTCTCAGCCACCGTCCCCGAAAACAAGAACGGAACTTGCGAAACGATCCCCAATTGACGGCGGTAGGATGTCAGGTCAAAGCTACGGATATCGCGCCCGTCCACTGTCAGCTTGCCAGATTGGAATTCATAAAAGCGGGCGATTAATTTGGCGATGGATGACTTCCCTGCGCCGGTGTGTCCGACCAAGGCAAGACTCTGCCCGGGGGGGATGAGCAAGTTGAAAGACGTCAGTATCGGCTCTGAGGGGATGTAGTGAAAATCGACGTTCTCGAATCGCACCTTGCCCTGGGCTTGCTCGACCTCCTCATCATCTTCCTGCAGGACGTTTGGTTCCGCGTCAATTAACGCGTAAACTCGTTCGGCTGCCGATAATCCCTGCTGAATCTGCGCCCAAAAAGCGGAGAGATTCATCATGGGGAAAAGAAAATGGTTCAGGCTGAGAATGAAAAGATACCAAGCCGCAGCCGTGACCCCGCCGCGCATCACGCTCCAGCCGCCGACATAAACCATGATGGCAGTTGCGATGCCGCCGAGCGCATTGAGAATGGGAAAAACCAGCGCAAGAACAAAGCCGCGGCGGACATTGACGCGGTAAGAATCTTGATTGGCGGTGTTGAAGGTCTCGAAAATGCTCATCTCCTGACGGAAATTCTTGGCAACAGAGATGCCGCTAACGGTCTCTTTGATGGTCGCATTGACATCTGCCATCGCACGCATCCCGTTGCGAGTCACTTTGCGAGCCGCTTTGCGAAATTGCGAAGTGACGATGAAAATAATGGGGAGATAGAGAACGATGAGCATCGTCAGTTTCCACTCGATATTGAAGAGGACGATTGCCAAAATGCTCGCCTGAATGAGTTGCGCGGTGATGTCGGTGGCGATGGTGACGAGCTGCCCAAAATCTCTGGTATCGGAGGTGATGCGCGAGACGATTTTGCCCGATGAAAATTTATCGTAGAAGGAAAGATCGTGGTCGGCGGCAGCCCGAAAAGCGGAGGTGCGGAGGTTGAGCACCACATCGCCGATGGCGCGGGCGGTGAGGGCGCGGCGCATCCAGTTGATGCCCCAGTTCAGCACGCCAATCATAAAAACGCCCCCGCCGATGAGCAGAGTTGCTTCCATGGTGGGGCGCGTTTCGAGGCTTTCGAGGGCGCGACTGATGATGATGGGCGTGGATGCAGAGATGAGGGCAACTATTGTTACAAGCACGGATATATAAATCATCCGCTTGCGCTGAGGGGAGAAGTTGCCCGCGATGCGTTTTGTTAATTCTTTGTCGGTATATTGTCGGTCGTAGTTTTCGGCATCGAGGCCGGAGAAGAAGCTCATAATTAGTTTTGTGGTTTGGTAGTTGGATTAAATCAGTAGATTAGGGGTCAGGGATTAGTGAAAGCGTAACTCGATATTCGGTAATCGGACGTTAGACAGATTATTTTTTATAGACCTTTCCCGCACGGCGGTGAACCGACCGTGCTAGTTTTACGAAGCCGTCTAAAGACGACTTGATTTTCGGCGATGTTTTTCAGTCCGCTTTTAGCGGGCTTGGTAGATGTATCATGGTGCGTTCACGCCCGTGCGGGGAGGATTTTTATAGCCGTCCTTCGTCTACAGGCCCAAGTGCAGTCGCCTTCCGCTCAGGAACTGGACTACTCTCCAATCTCTCTTCTCTACTCTCTCACTACTCAGAAAAGATGCGTCTATACGCCTCACTGCTCTCCATCAATTCAGCATGATTGCCGATGGCGGCGATTTTGCCGTTTTTCAGGACGATGATTAAATCTGCCCAGCGGATTTGGGAAAGGCGATGCGTGATGAGAAATGTGGTGCGTCCTTTTGCTGCGGCGGCGATGGCGCGTTGGATATTGTCTTCGGTTGCGCTGTCTATGGCGGAGGTAGAATCGTCGAGGACAAGGATGCGGGGATCGGTGAGAAAGGCGCGTGCGAGAGCCATTCGCTGACGCTGCCCGCCGGAGAGGGTCACGCCGCGCTCGCCAAGGACGGTTTCGTAGCCATTTTCAAAGCTGCGGATGAATTCATCTGCTTGAGCGGATTTAGCGGCTTCGATGATCTCATCTTGCGTGGCATCCGGTTTGCCGAAGGCGATATTTTCGGAGATGGAGTTTGAGAAGAGGAAAATGTCCTGCTCAATGATGGAGATTTGTTGACGCAGCGATGCTAGATTCCAATCGTGGACATCTACGCCGTCTATAAGGACTTTGCCCGCGATCACGTCGTAGGTGCGATTAAGCAATTTGACGAGGGAGGTTTTTCCGGCTCCCGTCTGCCCAACGATGGCAACCGTTTGACCGGGCTGAACGGTGAAGTTGATTCCGTCCAAAACAGAATCTGTTGGGGTGTAGGAGAAGTCCACTGAACGGAAGCAAATCTCCCCACGTATGGTCTCGGCGAAGCCATCCGCATTTTGATCAAGATGAGTTTCGCTATTAATCAACTCCAGAATTCGGCGGGCACTCGCTAATCCCAAAGAAATTTGAGTATAGGCAAAAGTGGAGGCAAAAGTGGGGAACATGAGCATTTGGAGTAACCCGACATAGGCGACAACCGCGCCGATGGTGATTTCGCCGTTGCGGAAAAGAATGAGGGCATGCAGGAGGCCGCCGCCGAGAGTCATCCCGAAAAGGAGCATGGGGACGAAACGAGCTTCGAGATCGCCCTGCTTGACGAAGGCGTTGCGGAAATTGCGGGCCTGCTGATTGAAGCGGGTTACTTCAGATTCTTCCTGCGCCGCGCCTTTGACGGTTTCGATGCCATCAATCGCTTCGGTGAGCCTGGTGTTCATATTGCCGAAAGTTTCGCGGACATTCTCGGTGAGGGGGCGCAGGCTGTGGAGGTATTCCCAGAGAGCGATGAAATAGGCGATGGCGAAGAGGGTGGGGACGAGGAGCAAATCGGTGTGATAGCGGGGCGCGTAGAGAAATGGCATCGCAAGAAAAGTGAGCGATCCGATGACGAGATTAACGCCCGGGCTGAACATAAAGTTGATTTCGCGGACATCGTTGGTGGCACGTGCCATCGTATCGCCGACTGGCTGGATATTATGAAAGGTCATGCTTTTACCGAGCAGGGAGACGTAGAGTTCGTCGCGGATATTGCGTTCGGTTTTTTGAGCCACCAAGTCTGCGCCGAAGTTGCGCCCAAGTTGGAGAATGGAGCGGATGATTTGCGAGCCGATGATGAGCCACATTATTGGGAGCAGTTTTTCGGGCTGGGGGATTTCTGCGGTAAGTGCATCGAAGGCATCGCCGACGTAGACGGGCATTAGTCCCGCCAGAGTGGCGTTGCCAATTGCGCCGACCCAGATCATGATCCATATCCATATGTAGCGGGAGACATGTGAAAATATCCAGCGTGCGGGGGAGGTGAGGTTGGTTTTGTGGGGGCGGGGGATGGTGAATTCGGAGGCGAGTGAGGGTGTTGTCATTTTTTTATCCACGAAAAGACACGAAGTTTTTTTGTGCGTATTGCGTAAAACGTATCCCGTAATGTTTGGATTACGCAATATGAAATACGTTTTTTCCCGAACAGGATTGTACCATTTTGAGCAACACTTTCTAAAAACTGCAACTATTTAGATAAATTTGGGTTTATATAATCAGATTGACAATTCGGTCAGTTTATTCATTCTGAGGAGATTGAAAATGAAAATGCCCAAAGCTCTTTCTACCTGGTTCATGGTTCTGTTCTTCCTTTTTGCCGCTCTCGGCGCATTTGGTGTTTTTAGCAACGCAATGTTAGATGGCATCTTTGCAGCAGGCGCAGCAATTACCCTCTTCATGGGTAAATAATTTCTTATCTTAGTCTGAAAAAGAGCCTCCCAATTGTGAACTGCCCCCCAAAAGGTGGACAGGTAATAAAAAGAGCCTAGTGAGTTAGTCG
>JABGOQ010000090.1 GCA_018645405.1 Anaerolineae bacterium
AACTGTACTACAGGAAACCCTATTCATTCACGCTTTTTTTGGCGAAGGTATTGTAACGGTATTTGCTCTTTTCCCCTCAAGTGCTATTTAAAGGGTAGCAAGCCCAAATTACGTGTGCGTCGCGGTGGTTAATCGAAAAGATGTACTTCGGGGCGGATATCCAGATCGTCTATGATTGTATTAAGTTCGGCATCCGTTAACGGTCGTCCTAGATCGGCGTAGGCTGTTAGGGCGGCTTCCATCATATTGGTGCCGAAAGAGCGTCCATCGTAGCGAGGGGTAGATGTAATGACTCGCCGCGCACCACGCTCCTTAAGTAGAAGCAAGTTTTGGGCAGTGGTCGTATTTGTGATGATGGTTTTCCCCGCGATCGATTCGGGCATATATTTGCGCATAAAGAGAAAATCGCCGGCTATTAGATCTGATTCTTCCCAATACTTTTGATATTTTGGCTCTTTCTCTGCGCCATCACTTCCATAATACAACATGCTGATCGGGAAATGGCTGACAAATGGGAGCATGACGCGAGCGACACGTTTGAAGTTTTTTAACCCATAAACAGGGAGCGGAACGCCGAGCGCAACCATTAAATCGCCAAAGATCACCTTCTCTGTAATTTCACAGATTCCCGTTGCCAAGCCGATACGATCTATAGAAAGGGGAATAAAAGCTTGCTGAAATTTTGGCGTGCCATTTAGCGCGGGTGCGGCAAGTTCAAAAAGACGCCGTTCAAGTGTATGTTTTAACCCACGCCCATCTACAACTGGGCTTTGCTTCACATTTTCGATGAGTTTGAGCGCAGCCCTAAGCGGATACTCTCTCCCTTCGAGTCGAAGATATAGGTCTAGCCCGCCCATGCCAAAAGCATCTACTTGGCCGTCTAATTCCTCGAACATTCTTTTGGCTTTTTTTACATCTCCGTCTAAGCCAATTCGCTCGATGAGAATAGTTTCATCTTTGAATTTGATTTCTACTTTTTTATTACGACTCGAACTACCTATGCTAACACTGACTGCGTATTTCATATTTATGCTCCTGAAGACTATTTTACCCGAAACGAAAGCGTGGGTATAATCTGCCGCATGAATATACCTCTCCTCATCGGTGCAATCTTTTTTCTTTCCGCATTTACCCAAGGTCTTTCCGGTTTCGGTGTTGCCTTGGTGGCGATGGCTCTTTTACCAAATATAATTGGGATTAAGGATGCGATAGTCTTGGTTGCCCTTGTCGCCTTTGTCGTGGATTTTGGCGTTTTGTTGCGCTATAGAGATTCTTTGCAATTCAAGAAAGTGTTGCCCCTCATCTTGGCTTCTTTCGTTGGGGTCCCGCTTGGAATCTTTTTGCTTCGCCGTGCGGACGAGGGGCTTGCTCTCGCTATATTGGGCATCACGCTGGCTGGATACGCTCTCTATGCCCTCTCAGGCTTACGTCTCCTTGAGCTTAAAGGAAAAGCTTGGGCCTATGGCACAGGTTTTTTTGGCGGCTTATTAGGCGGGGCCTATAATACGCCAGGCCCTCCGATCATCATGTACGCCTCTTGCAAAAAATGGGAGCCAGATGTCTTTAAAGGAAATCTGCAAACATTCTTCATTCAAAATAGCATTATCGTCATCATCGGGCATTGGGCAAGCGGAAACTTCACCCCAGATATATTATCCATCTTTTGGCGCGGATCACCCTATCTATTGGCTGGCCTTTTTGCTGGCCTCGCTATGGATCGTTGGATCAACCCCGAAGTTTTTCGTAAAATCGTCCTGGTTTTGCTTGTGGTCATGGGCTTGCGTTTGATATTTTAATTAGTAGCAGTGAATAAAGAAGGCTGTCGCTTTCCCTCATCCTAGCCTTCCCCCAAAGGGGGAAGGGATTAAGTCCCCTCTCCTTTTGGGAGAGGGCGGAGGGTGAGGGCAGCCTCAAAGCCTGCAAAAGGCATCTTTTGCGTAATTAACGCCTACTGCATAAAATAAAACATCCGCGCAATTCGCTAATTCGCGCCATTCGTGTTAAAGCTTTAATAAAGGGCATTCTATTCTTTCAAAGATGTAGGAAAAACAAAATGACCAAAAAACTTAAAATAATCCTCGCTCTTTTCTTCCTCTTTATTTGCATTGCCATCCCAGCTCTTTATTTCTCTGGTCGGCCCTTGCCAACAGAGAAAAAGTTAAGTCTCTACGATGGCATTACCTACAGAAGAAAAGTTCACACTGAACCACGCCTGTGGATTGCCCACATCATCACTATTGATTTACACACGGATGGCATCTCCTTCCTCGTCACTCCACCCGATGATAGAAAATCAGATACGCCGCTCAACGCACGTACCACAACGACTTTTTTGCGAGACTATAATTTGCAAATAGCCGTTAATGGCGGTGAATTTTCCCCATGGCATTCCAATTCATTTCTCGATTATTACCCCCACGTTGGCGACCCCGTTGCCCCAACAGGGTTTGCCGCCTCGCGCGGGAAAAAATATTCAGAGGGCAATCGTCCCGTTTTATATATATCTAAAGATAATGTAGCAACCTTTGAAAAACCGAGTGGCAAAATTTATAACGCGATTTCAGGCAGTCATATGCTCATCGTCGAGGGTGAGCCAATCGAAGGCTTAGATTCTGAAATCCCCGCCCCGCGCACCGCCCTCGGCGTAGATTTTGGCCCCGACCGCCTCGTGATTGTCGTTGTAGATGGTCGCCAACCCTTCTACAGCGAAGGTGCCACCCTCACTCAACTTGCAGATTTGATGATCGAGTATGGTGTTTACACAGCTATGAATATGGATGGGGGTGGTTCATCTACACTGGTCATAGAAAATGAGCGCGGCAAATCTGAGGTGTTGAATTCGCCAATAGACAGCCATATCCCTGGTAGAGAACGTCCTGTCGCAAATCATCTTGGGGTCTATGTGGAACAATAAAGGACAAAGAGAAGAGTCTTGTGAGTAGATAGAAAATGGGATGAGCAAGTTCTCATCCCATTTTCTGAGAGTTATATTTGTTCCTACCTTTAGTCGGTATCAGGATCGGTATCAGGGTCGGGGTCAGGATCGGGGGGCGGTTTCCCACTTGAATCATAAGGAATATTAGCACAGGCTTCCTCTGAGGTAATTGATTGACCTTGGTACATACCTGATACGCTTGCACAATTGTTGATAGTTTTTCCAATATCGAATTCTCGAACACGATAATATCCCCGGCATTCGAAGGTTTCGCCCATAGAAAGTTGCCCAGGAGGAGTACAGATCAATTCGTCCAGTTTAGGATCATTGATGGTGAATGGGCTGGTGAGTGGAACACTACCAGTATTGGTGACATCGAAGATGAAAATCATCAATTCCCCTTTATATGAGTAGGTAGCAGGGTCGGTAGATTTAATCAAAGAAAGTTTTGCGGATTCTGCAGAAGCTTCAAGCTCTATTTGAAAAGTAGCTTCCATTGAGTTGGTGCCGCCGACAGATGCCAGGGCTGTGTTAATGATTACACCTCTGGCTACATCATCTTCAGTTGTTGTATATGTGGCTGTGCAATCTATCTTTTCCCCAGGTGCCAATCCAACCGCGGGGCAAGTGACAGCCACCATATTATCTTGAACCAACGCTGGGCCTGCTAATGCTATGGTTCCAGTATTGGTGATCGAGTACGTATAGGTAATTTGCTCTCCAGCCCCCATAAACATATTGAGTGAGCCAGTTTTCTCCAGATAGATTTCAGGTTTCGCTAAGGTTATTTTAAACTCATCACTTGCAAAAACTTGGGTAGTAATTGTCTCCTCGGCAAATGGATCATCGCAACAGTAGTCAGGGCTATCTGTGTTATCTTTTTCGTAATTTCCACTAAGGCTTGCAACATTGTTAAATTCACCTCTATCCATATTTTCCTGTGTAATCGTGTAGATACCCGTACAGACCATACTTTCGCCTGGATAGAGATACTTTTTAGGGCAAAAATCATCAGCGTCGAGAGTATAGTCTATAATTTCTATATGGTTGATACTATTGTCGTTGTTTGGACCGGGGTTATTTATCTTTGGTCGGATATTTGTGACAAGAAAGGAGTACGTAATTTGCTGGCCAACTTCGCTATAGGTCGGTGGGCTTCCTGTTTTGGTCAAGGTGATGCTTTCGTCAAAAAGTGGGCGAGCATAATTCTCAGAAGTACAAACGCCACTGAATAAAATCGTTGCCACTATGGCTGCAAAGAGAACAATTCGGAAATCTCTGGGTTTCATAATGCTTCTCTCCTTTTTATCCCTGCTTCTAGATTTATATCATTATAGTTGATTTTTTTGTTTGCGCTTATAATCACAACTATACAAATTTTACTGAAATTCAAGAAAATTATTTACTTTTATATCTTGGGAGAAGCGAATGTACCCTGTTTTATTTACTATCGCAAATTTTGACTTACGGGCCTCTTATGTTTTTCTCTTTTTAGGGATTTTAATTGGCATTTTGGTTGGATATAAAGAAGCAAAACGCGTTGGCATTTCAAAATTTGATTTCCATCTATATTGGATATCGGCGATTCCTATTGCACTTTTTCTTGCAAAGGTTAACGGATATGTCTTTCGGATTCGCCTGGGGAATATTCCTGGGCAACTGGAAGATATCCTTTCGTATGGTTTGGTTTCTTACGGTGCAATTTTGGGAATGTTATTATTAGGCTATTTCCTTACGAAAATAAGAAAAACAAATACTGCTTTATTCCTGGACACAGTCTCGCTTACCATGCCATTGATCCTGGTAATTTACCGTATTGGGTGTCTCCTGAATGGATGTTGTCATGGTCTTGAGACTGATAGCTTTTTGGGCATTACACTCCCCAGCGGTCTTGGAGTCTTGGTAAAACGTTACCCTACGCAGATTTGGTTGATTTTATTAAATTTTTTTCTGTTTGCATGGTTATGGTCGATTCGCAAGAAGAAATTATTTGATGGCCTTTTAGCAATTTATTTCCTGATTTTATATTGTTTGGGGCGATTGTTCGTTGATGCTTTCCGTGATTTGCAACGTGTGTTCGGCCCATTCAGTTTTCACCAATTGTTGGCAATTACGATCTTATTGACCACCCTTTATGCATACCTGGAAATATGGCTTTCTCGTCGTTCAGTTGTTGAGTAAATTTACTCCCAGTTTTTCTTAATACCTCGCGGGCTTTGCTTCTCTTAGAATTGGCTGCCTACTGGCAACGAATATCCCCACGCTTCGTAGAGAAAACCTAATCGTTCCCTTATCGTCTGAATATCTTCAGGTTTGGGTACCAGCTGATTTCTTTGATAGCCTTTTATTGATTTTAGATAAACCTCCCAGCGTGAAGCTATATCTTCACTAGATAGTCCAAAACTCTCATATATGTGGTGCAAAGTTTTCAATGGGGATGAAATCAAATCTTCATAATATACAGTAACATTATTTTCTTTAGGGATAAAATTACGCTCTTTGAGCCATTTTTTCATTGTCTCTTCAAAAATATACAAAGCATCTTTCTCAAAAATTTCCCATGAAAAATCTTGTAAATTATGTGTTGGAATCGTTGATTTGTGCAAATGAAGGAATGAGATCCAGACAGAGAGTGGATCACGTCGAATTTCGATAAAGCGCGCTTTGGGGAAAAGACCCAGTATTTGGGGAAGATGTGCAATATGAGAGGGATTCTTAAGAACAAGAGGCTTCCCTCCAGAGAGGTAGGTGGCTGTGCGCAAGATATACAGATAATCCTCTCGCCACTCTTCTAACTCGCTTGATGAAATGTCGTGCATTAAAACATATTTCTCAAAGAGGGGGCGAATCTCTTTTGGGAAAAGAAGGTAGTGGTAGTAGGCATGAGGAGATATATTCATCAAAGCAATATCTTCCTCCTGAGGTGCGTCTGGTGATGGTGCTACATTATCCATAGGGCGTATCTTTGGTAAGATAGATTGCATGAAACGCCGCAATACTTTGCCATTGCTTACAATAAATCCTGGTGTAAAACTATGCAAAGTGGAGACATACCCATAATTGGAATCCTGAGTGAGTAAATTATGAAGGTGGGTTGTGCCAGTTCGCCAAAACCCCATAATGAAAATCGGCTCATCGTGAGGTTGAATTTCTTGCAGCATCTCACCGTAGCGCCTGCGCTCATACCATTGAAATGGTGAAGCAAGTGTTCCTGTGCCTGCTAAGAGCATCAACTTGGGAATATATTTGGGTTGCACATAAGGGTAGGTGCATAAAACTCGCTTCCAATTAGCAAACGTGTTAAATGTATATCCGTTTTTAAGTACAAGATTTTTCATTATGTTTACAGTTTATTGCCCTCTGCTAACTGACATTAGGGAAGTTTTTAAAAAGCAATCTCACCAACTTGCTCAAAATCAATCTCGAAACTTTCTTCTGTCTCTATCTCCCCGTCAAACTCATCCCACTCTCCTGCCTTTATGCCGCGGTCACAATAAGAGCGATATGCACAAAATTTGCAGGGACGCTCCTCCTCACTCATTGCAAATTCTTTTTCAGTGTTAATTTCTGCAATTGTCTTCGCAATTAAATCCCAATCCCTTTGTGATTTTTCTTTATTATAGTTAAAGCTTGCTGGCTCAATGGGGAAGTTTGAAAACCAATACACCATCTCAATTTGCTCAGGGAGAATGAGCGCATCTCCATTCAAATGGTTGCCCGCTCTCTCCAAAAGTGCAGAATATAACCGTGTCTGCCAACGCGCAGCAAGATACTCATTTCTAGGACGTTTTCTATACGTCTTCCAATCGTAAATAATTGTTCTCTCGCCAGGCTTGACTGCAATCAAATCATATTTTGCCACTAGTCGATGCTCCCCCAAAGGCGCGGATAAAGTATATTCGGGATATAGCGTGTAGCCATTAAGGTCTGGTTTATGCTGAATGTACGCATCCCACCATTTACTGAGATTATCCGAATTTGCCATCACAGATAATTTCTCTGCGGGAATCCCAATGATATTTTGTTGCACCATCCGATGAAAAAGTGAGCCTTCTTGCTGATGGCGTTCATAGTCTTGTGTTGGTTCGGTCTCAACCGCAGGCCACAATAAACGCTCAATATAGCGTAACTTAAATCGGCGCGGGCAATCGTTATAATCCTGCAAAGATGATTGTGAAAAGGTAAAGGGGGAGGGCAACTGAGAAATAGTCATGGGGTTATTATGCCATAAGAAAGGTTATTTTTATTGGTAGAGTTTTAGGAGAGTGAAAATGAAAAAGCTAAGTTCAAATATAGTTTTGGGGATTTTGGTTGTTGTTTTAAGCATTGTTACTGCGACAGCAAATTATTCTGTCTATCGCATTGGTGGAGTAGGGAACGAACACACAGCAAACGCCCGTCAAAAGTTGGCTGACGCGAATACAACATCAATTCAGGCGCTTCAATTTGTCATATATGACTATCAATTATATGATGGTTGGTATATTAATTATGGAACCAATATCGAGGCCTCAGACTATTACCGGAGTCAGTTTTCTGATGCTTTGATATCAAGCGTGGAACGCGATAGCTTTTGGGATAAGGTCTATTACGACCAACTGTATGCACCATCAGATAAACTATACGCGGAAGCTGAAGCAGAATTTTCCGCAGCTGATCTGGCTTATGCAAAGGAAGCAGTCTTACAATTGGCAATGCTGTTGGCGGTAGTGGGCTTGGCTTTTGCGGCCTATGCCTCCATGCTTAAAGAAGAGAATCGTTTGCGCCCATTTTTTACGATCTTGGCTATCGCAATGTTGGCTATTAATATTTCCCAATTTTTGAAAGCATTTTCTCTCTAAAAAATGGTGCTATAATACTCTCATGTTTTATGCTTTCTGCCTTGGGCAACCTCCACTTTTCACTAATATGCGTGGCTCCATCTCAGCGGGGTATCCTCGAAATGCGCCTGTACGCAGAAACTACTAAAATTTCTTCCTTTATATTTTATGCGCCGCAGGTTTCCCCTGCGGCGTTTTTGTTTTGAGAAAACACTATGATTCAACTACAACTTTCTAATATCTCCCTTGTCTTGGGAGCCACGCATATTTTCGATAATCTCAGCTGGGAGATTCAGCGCGGGCAAAAAATCGGTCTCATCGGCGCAAATGGAGCGGGCAAATCATCGCTCTATAAGCTCATCGTTGGGCAATATAACGCCGAGCAGGGCGGCTCATTAACACGTTCACGTGGATTAACGATCGGATATTTGGCGCAGACCCCTGAGTTAGACTTCTCTCAAACCGCGCTAGAATCTTCTTTGGATGGAAACCCGCGTGTAGCGGAAGTGCGCAGTGAGCTGATGCGCGTCGAAGACAGTTTGGGCGACCCAAACGTTTACGAAAACGAACGTAAACTTGGGCTTGCTCTCGATCGTCAACAGAATCTCATCGAGGAGTACGATGCCCTCGGCGGAGACTCGTATCCGGCACGTGTCGAAGCGATGCTGACCGGGCTGGGATTAAGATCGGGAGACCTCAGCAAGCCGCTTAACACGTTGAGTGGCGGGCAGAAAAAACTGGTCGGGTTAGCGCGGCTACTGCTCCTGCATCCCAACCTGCTTCTCCTCGACGAACCAGATAATCATCTTGATTTGCCGGGCAAAATCTATCTCGAAAAATTGATTAGAGAATATGATGGGACAGTCGTCATCGTCTCACATGATCGCTATTTACTGGATGCGGTGGTGACGCATATCGCCGAACTCGAAGATGGCAAAATGAGCGTTTTTGCGGGTGATTACTCGACCTACTCGCTCGACAAAGAAGCGCGGTTGGCGCGTCAAGCCGAATTATTTAAAGTGCAAGAGCGCGAAGTGGGGCGGTTGGAAGCGGCGATTAAGCGTTTTGCGATTTGGGGCAAGGTCTACGATAGCGAGAAGTTTGCTATCAAGGCGCGCTCGATGCAAAAGCGGCTCGATAAAATGGATAGGATTGATAAACCCATCATCGACCGTAAAAAAATGGATTTGAAGCTGAAGGGCTATAGGGGTTCAAATAAGGTCTTAGAGTTAGTAGACGTGCAAAAGGCATTTGGGGAACTTAGCGTTTTTGATGGCTTGCAAGAAACGATTTGGCATGGTGAACGGGTGGGTCTGATTGGCCCCAATGGCGCGGGAAAATCGGTGTTAATTCGGATGATTTTGAATGAAGATGCCCCCGATATTGGCGAGATAAAAGTGGGGCCAAGTGTGACCATTGGCTATTATGCCCAAGAACACGAGACGCTCGATTTTGAGCAAACGCTCTTGGATGTGGTGCGTTTTACGGGCAATATGAGCGCAGAAAAAGCGATGGCTTTGCTCTCAAAATATCTTTTCACTTATGAGCAAGCACAGGGAAAAGTTTCTCAGCTTTCTGGCGGAGAACGAAGCCGATTACAGTTGGCATTGGTCGTCCTTTCAGGTGCAAATTTCTTATTACTCGATGAGCCGACCAATAATTTAGACATTGCTTCTGCTGAAATGCTCGAAATTGCGTTGGAAGATTTTGTCGGGACGGTGCTGATTATTTCACATGATCGTTACTTTTTAGATAGGACAGTGGAGCGCTTGCTAGTGATCGAAGAGCGCGATTTGGCACGTTATTTGGGTGGGTATAGTGAGTATTTGGAGGCGATTGGACATGGCTAGAGGCGGAACTTTGGAATGTGAATGTTTTGGGTGAAGTCAAAGCGGATATGTTGCGACCTGAATCTGAAGAAAAGGAGTGGTGCATTAAAAGTTCAAAAAATTAACGAGACGATGTACCTTGATCAAAAATTTGAGAGATGATAGTGTTTTACGATAACGTGCTATTGACTTGTAGAGCTTGCTAACGTAATATATGAAGATATGAATAGTATAGCAATAACAAACCAAAAAGGTGGTGTTGGTAAGACGACCACAACAGCTACCCTTGGTGCAATTCTAGCAGACCAGGGGTTAAATGTTTTGTTAGTCGATTTGGACCCTCAGGCAAGTCTGACGCAACTATTTACTCATAATGCAGTTGAGAAAACAATGGCTGATGTTCTGGGCAGTTCACAAGAGGGGACTTTGACCCTTAGTGAAGTTATTCAACCTATTCGTGATAACTTGAGTCTTGCCCCAAGCAATATTCGACTTTCTGCGTCTGAACTTGGATTGGTATCAAGGTGGGGAAGGGAAACATTGCTTAAGGGAGCTTTTAGCAGCTTGGTCGATTACGATCTTGTGCTGATAGATTGTCCGCCAAGTATTGGATTACTCACTGCCAATGGTTTGGTTGCTGCACAGGGCGTAATTGTCCCGAGCTTGCCCGCAGAAGCTGATTTGTGGGGCGTGAAACTGCTTTTGGATACGCTCGGACGTGTCCAAAGCGAAGGATTAAATCCTGATATAGATGTATTAGGAATCCTGATCGTGCAATATGATGGTCGAACCAATGAGCATAAACGGATCGTAGGCGTAGTCAACGCTGAAGACCAGCCATTATTGGGGGTGATTCCACGTTCGGTAAAGGTCCAAGAGGCCGTTGCAGCAAAAAAACCTATCACAGACTACGCCCCAGATAGTAAACCTGCTCAGGCATATTTTAGTGTGGCGGAAAAAGTGACAGTGTGGCTCAAACAGAACAGCGCAAGCGAGGCCTTTATGCGGGATCTTAGACAATAAGAGATTTTTGCATTATAACCTCGCATAATATTAATTTCTG
>JABGOQ010000002.1 GCA_018645405.1 Anaerolineae bacterium
TGTTCCCAACATAACCCATCCAATCGTAATGCGCCTTGTCCTCATCTGTTTTGGAATGCAAAAACTTAAAGGCAGAATAAGCGCCAACAATTGCCCCGCCAAAAGTAACATTAGCAATCAAACGGTGTATGTTGATCGGCCACCAGGCAAAATTGTCAATGACTTCCCAGATATTCATCAAGGCTCCGGTTTTCATATCAACTCCTCCCGGAGTCATCATAAATGTCGCCCATGCATTAGCTACGAGCAACAAAATTGTGCCGACTATATTGAGTTGAAGCCCAAGATACAGATGAAACCATTTGCTCTTACCGGTTCTCATGCGCTCCCAGCCGTAATAATAAATATAGAGTGTGAAGGCTTCGAGGAAGAACAACATCGGATAGATCCACAAAGTTGGCAGGAACACCTCTGAGAGATAATTCATGAATCGTGGATAAAGTGTCAAAAGCAGGAAGAGTAAAACCCCGCCCCAAATGGCGGTTGTGGACATGGCGATTGCGAGCAGTTTTGTGAACTCCCTGGCCATTTTATCGTAGCGTTCCTGACTTGTAAGCACGCCGATCAACTCGACAATCACTGCAAACATCGGTACACCCAGTACAAATGCCGCAAACATTAAATGCACTTCGGCAGCAACCCAAACGGCCACGCGGCTGCCAATCCAAGGAAAGGCACGATATTCCGGAAGCTCAATTAATTCTTGTCCCCAGGCTGCTCCAGCGAAAACCAGGATCAGCAATTGAAATAACAGGCTGAGAAATAAATTTTTAGAAATTTGTGTTGTCATGTTTGATGGCTTCATGTTTGATGGCTTCGTAAAAACCCCTAAACTAAATATTTGTCATCTCGAACGAAGAGAGAGATCTTAATAATATCAGCACTTAAGATAAACTATATTTCTCTCTTTGTAGGCAATGACACGTTTTTATGACTTTTTACTGGTTCACCCAGTTTAGCTAACTCGCCGTGTAACCAATGCTAGTTTAACTGCTTGTATCTTTTTCGGAACGGGATCTGCTGTAGCGCATAAAAAGCAACATCAATCCTGCGATTACTGCAAAAACTAAAAGCGCATACCAGTAGAGACTGTCGGCTGCCGGTACATCCAGATAGAGAAAACTCCATGCTGATAGAGACATGATCATTCCATGCTCACCGTTTGAACCGTCCCATGCATTAAAGGCCATCGGGATCATCTCACCTTTTTTAAACTGAATATCACCGCGCTCCCCAGTTTGAAGTGAACGTTTCATAACAACCCGCCAACGACCATTTTTCCAAACACCTTTACCTTGCACCTGCTGTCCTGCTTCAGGCTGAGCTTTGAGAGGTTTTTTAAAACCATTAGCGTTAGAATCTACGACGGGATTGCTACCAGCGTCATCAAGGTCGGATTTCCAAACCCATAAATTGACAGGATTACTGGTGTCTCCGCGAAAAAAGTGCGGTTTTTTTGCTCCTGATTTAAGTTTTACCGGAAATTGCAGCGCGACTGAATCTCTGAAAACGTCTCGCTCTCGTGGAATTTCATCTACTGCCATCACATATGTATTTTCAAATTCGTGAATTTCACGACTTACATCGTGTGTAGTATCTTTAAACGGATCATCCCACTCCAGCAGAAAACTGATTTCTTCCTCGTTAAATACAGCACGTACCTGCACCATATCGATGGCATGATTTTGCCAGCGTGGTTTGGCAATTACCTGACCGGCCAAAGGAATTCGCAATTGCGGAAGTGTGTTCCAGATTTCAGCGTCCGCAT
>JABGOQ010000053.1 GCA_018645405.1 Anaerolineae bacterium
CGTGATTGTAGTAACGAGATACTCAAGAAAGCATCAAAAAGCTGTGGCCAAGAAGATTTCCTTGTGAGAAATACGCGCTAAAGCACAACTGCAAATAAACACTTCAAATACTCGCCCTCAGCAAATCCAATCGGATGATCGAGCGCATGCCCACTGCGCTCGATTTCATTTAAACGCCTTCCTGATTGGCGTGCGGCAAGATAAATAGTATCGAAAAAAAGTTCAGAACCTACACGACTAGAGCAAGATGCTTGCACGAATACCCCATTGGGGACCAAGATTTCTAGCCCTAGCCGCGTTAGTTTTTTATAAGCACGGATAGCCCCTTCAACTTGTGAGTTTTTATGAGCGAAGGATGGTGGGTCAATAATCACCATATCAAAAAGGCGACACTGCTTCTTCATTTTGGTCATTAGCTCAAAAGCATCTCCCGTGACGCTCTTGTGTGAACAGGATTTCGCTATAGGCGCTGGCTGATTCAACGAGAAATTTCTCTCTGCTACTTCTGTAGCAATCTTGCTGGCATCTAGACTAACCACTTCTTTTGCCCCGCCCCGCCCCGCGTAGACTGAGAACCCGCCCGTATACGAAAAGACATTTAGTACGCTTTTCCCCTTCGCCAATTCTTCTACTCTGGCACGATTTTCACGCTGATCGAGGAAAAAGCCTGTTTTCTGACCCATTTGTGGGTCGGTTTCAAATTTCAATCCGTTTTCTAGAAAGATTATAGGGGATTCAAGTTTTTCGCCATGCAGGAGCATGCCGTCAAAAACCCCAAAGGGATTATCTTTCATCTTTCCGCTAAGGCGTAGCACTAAACTTTTAGCAGGAAAAACTCTTTCGAGCGCGGCAACTACATCGTTCAGATGTGGGATCCATGCTGGCGTGTAAAGTTTGATGACGGTAGTCTCTGCGTAGCGGTCGATGATGATGCCGGGCATCCCGTCGTTTTCACCGTGTAAGAGGCGGTATCCGTTTGTATGGTCAGAATCACGTAAGGGGGCACGGCGTTGATGAGCGGCACCAAGCTTTTCTTCAAAAAACTGTTGATTAATGGTAGCAGGTTTCAATGCACGGAGGATTTGAACGCGTATCATCGAATCGGGGTCGTATAAGCCAATCCCAAGAAATTTGCGATCTTTATCAAAAATCACCGCTAAATCCCCCGCTTTTCCTTGATGGCTTTGTTTGAGTATCGCGTTTTCAAAGAGCCAGGGATGTCCGCCGCGAATGGCGCGCTCGGCGGCTCGTGTGACGTGAATGGCTATCCGTTTTTTTGAAATTTGGGGTAAATCTATCGTTAGTTTTTTCATTTTTGTTGTACAATAGGTGGCATGAAAACAATCAAGGTACTCTTTATGGCGGCTGAAGCCGCTCCTTTTGTAAAAATTGGTGGCTTGGCCGATGTTGCAGGGGCGTTGCCTGCCGCATTGAGAGCGTTGAGCGAAGAGGATGCGGGCGGTGTAAAACTGGATGTGCGCTTGGTGCTTCCCTTGCATATGGTCATCCGCACTGAAGCGGCGACATTGCGCCCGATTGCCAGCTTTGCGGTTAAACGCTCTGGCGTTGATATTGGTGCACAGGTTTACGAAATGAGTTCGGGCGATATGCCCGTTTATTTTATTGCTGGCGAACCAATCACCACGAGTGCATCCGTGTATTCTGCCAACGCAGCCTTAGACGGCGAAAAGTATACCTTCTTTTCGCTCGCAGCTCTCGAAATGACCAAACACCTTGATTGGGAGCCTGATATTATCCACGCAAATGATTGGCATACGGCTCTGACAGCTTATGCATTACAAATTGAACAGTGGAACGGAAAGATGCAAGATACAAAAGCATTGCTCACTGTGCATAACTTACCATTTTTGGGCCCAGACTTAACAGGGCGTTTGGCCGCTTACGGTTTGCCGCTTTCACAAACGGATTTGCCAGAATGGGCGCACGCCCAACCCTTGCCTTTGGGCTTGTGGGCATCAAAAAAGAATGTTGCTGTTTCCCCGACCTATGCTGAAGAAATGTTGACAAAAAAATTGGGGGCAGGTTTAGAAAATTACCTGACAATTCATAAAGATAAACTCATGGGCATTGTTAACGGGATAGACGCTGAGAGTTTCAATCCCGAAACAGACAAAGCCATCCCGGCTCGATTTTCTGCTGAAACGCTCAAAGAACGCTCATGGAATAAAGCCGCCCTGCAACAACTTGCAGGGTTGGAAATTGACTCAACCATTCCGATTTTTGGAATTGTTTCTCGCATGACGGATCAAAAAGGGATTGACTTAGCTCTTTCTGCCATCTCTAGACTAAAAAGAAAAAACTGGCAGGCCGTTATCTTGGGCACAGGTGATCCGACAATAGAAAAACAGGCAAAACGACTTGAAAAACTCTTCCCTGACCGCGTAAAAGTTGAAATTCGCTACGATGAAGGCTTTGCCCGCAAAATTTACGCTGGCAGTGATATTTTCTTGATGCCCTCGCGCTACGAACCTTGCGGGCTTTCGCAAATGATCGCCATGCGCTATGGCTGTATTCCCATTACTCGCGCTACGGGTGGTTTAAAAGATACGATCAAGCATGGCGAAACAGGTTTCCTTTTTGAGAAGGAAGATGCAAAAGCCTTGCTCAAATCTATGCGTGAGACTCTCGAAGCCTACGAAAATAACGATCATTGGCAAAGCCTCCAGCGCAATGCTATGGCGCAAGATTTTTCGTGGAAAAACTCCGCAAAACAATACGCAGATTTATATAAATCACTCTAAAAAACACCACAAGGGCACAAGGTTCACGAAGATGTTTTTTTAAACAAAGAAAAACTTTGTACCCTTTGTATCTCTGTCGTGCAATAAAATGAACCTTCCCCGCTCATCTGGCATTCTCCTCCATCCTACCAGCCTCCCCAACCGTTACGGCATCGGTGATCTTGGCAAATCGGCCTACAAATTTATTGACTTTCTCCACAATTCAGGCTGCAAACTTTGGCAAACCCTTCCTCTCGGCCCCACCGGTTATGGCGATTCTCCTTACCAATCTTTTTCCACTTTTGCAGGAAACCCCTATCTAATTAGCCCCGATTTACTTCTCGAAGAAGACCTTCTTCACCCCAATGATTTAAAAGAAGAATTGGATTTCGATAACGATCTCGTGGATTACGGGCGTGTCATCAGCTGGAAGTTGAATCTCCTCGAAAGAGCATTTATCCGCTTCGAACGTGACCCGAAACTTGGTCGCCGGAACCTTGACATCTTCCGTGAGAAAAACAGCGATTGGCTCGAAGATTACGCCCTCTTCATGGCACTTAAAGAAGCCAATGGTGGCGGCTCATGGATTGGCTGGGATGAAAGCCTCCGCAACCGAGAAAAAGCAGCCCTTGCTAAAGCAAGAGAAGAACTAAAGCCCGCTATTGATCGTTTCACCTTCTATCAATTCTTGTTTTTCCGCCAGTGGGACGCGCTCCGCATGTACGCCAAAGAAAAAAATATTCAAATCATCGGCGATATTCCCATCTTCGTCTCTTACGATAGCTCCGATGTTTGGGCAAATCCCGAACTCTTTTTTATCGACGAGAAAAAACTCCCCACAGTTGTAGCGGGCGTTCCCCCCGATTATTTTTCAGAAACAGGGCAATTATGGGGCAATCCGCTCTATAAGTGGAAAAAACATAAAGCAGAAAACTATGTGTGGTGGGTCAAACGGATGAGTGCTGTTCTCAACATGGTTGATGTTGTGCGCCTTGATCATTTTCGTGGCTTTGCAGGCTATTGGGAAGTCCCTGCCAAGGAGTTGACCGCCGTCAACGGGCGTTGGGTTCCTGGGCCTGGTGCAGATATATTTGAGAGGCTCAAAGATGAATTAGGCGGACTCCCCATCATCGCTGAAGATTTGGGCGAAATCACACCAGATGTTTTTGAGTTACGCGACCAATTCAATCTGCCCGGGATGAAGATTTTTCAATTCGCTTTCTCAGACGAGAACAATCCCTTTTTGCCCCATCACTATCCTGAAAATTGCGTTGCCTATACTGGCACACACGACAACGACACCGCGCGCGGCTGGTATGAATCCGCAAGTGAGTATGAGAAAGATTTTGCTCGTCGCTATCTGAGCGTGGATGGTAGTGACTTTGCTTGGGATTTGATTCGCTCGCTTTGGCACTCTCGTGCAAACTTCGTTCTTGCCCCCATGCAAGATTTACTCAGTTTAGGCACAGAAGCGCGGATGAATTACCCTGGTCGGCTTGGCGGAAATTGGGGATGGCGCATGAAAGAAGATGAGATGAGTGATGCGTTGTTGGGGAAGTTGAAAAAAATAAATGAGAGGGCGGGGCGTATTGCGTAAAAGACATTTCGTAATGTTTTTCATTCTTTTCTTGAAGTCACATAAATCCCCGCTAATATCAATATCCCCCCGATGATTTGTAAGGTCGTGGGGATTTCTTTTAGGATCACAAAAGCCAAAATGCTCGAACCGATCGGTTCACCGAGGGTTGTGACAGCGACTAATGCAACGGGGAGATAGCGCAATGCCCAGTTATACGTCGAGTGTCCGATGAGTTGAGGGAAGATGGCGATAAGCAGAAGCCAGAGATAAGTGATGGGGGAATAGCCAAAGAGTGTTTCTCCAGAGAAAAATAAAATGACGAGCATGGCGATTGCACTCATCCCGTAGACGAGGAAGATGTAGGGGATTAGTGCCATCTTGGCACGTAAATTTCTGCCAATGAGGAGATAGCCCGCGATTGCCCACGCCCCTGCCAGAGCGAGAAAATTGCCTCTCGAAGCCTCAGCAAGTTCAAATCCGGAGCGAGACGCGCAGACGATGCCTGAGTTCCAGATGCATCCCTCGCTGAATCCGATAATTGTGCCACCGGCGAGAGTCAAAATCATCCCAAAAATAATGCTTTTAGTGAGTTTCTCTTTGAGAAATATCGGTGCAAGAATCGCAACCCAGAGCGGGGAGGTGCTGACGAGGACGACCGAGTTGGTGATGGTGGTGAATTCGAGGGATGTGATCCAGGTGGCGAAATGGATGGCGAGAAAGATGCCCGAAAGCAGGCCGAGTGCGAGATCTTTGCGAGAAAGGTTGCGGAGTTCGGCGCGATGTTTTATGAGAGCGGGCGGGGCGAGGAAGAGGCTGGCGAGGAGAAGACGTGAGGCAGCAATTGCCAGCGAGGAGGCTTCTTCTTGGGCGAAACGAATAAAAATAGAAGAAGTGGAGACAGCCAGAATGGCGATGCTGATCGCGATGAGAAGACGAGTTAATGATGGTTTTTCTTCGGTCAAGAGGAACTCCTGTGAGTGCGGTAAAATGAATTCATAAATAAAAATAAAGTTAGATGAAAGGAAAGAATGTGGCTCCTAAAAATAATATTATCCGTTTGTTGAATGCCAAGAAGATTGCCTATGAGGCTTTTGAGCTTCCTTCTGAGAAATTGGGCACAGAGGGGACAGTGGCATTGCTGGGTGTTTCGCCTGAGTTAGTTTATAAAACGATTGTGCTTAAACGTCAACGTGGAAAATCTATTTTAGCCATTGTGGCAGGAGATAGCGAAGTCGATTTGAAGAAAGTCGCTAAATTCTTAGGGGAGAAAAAGATATTTCTGGTAAAACAAGATGAGGCTGAAAAAATGACGAAATTAGAAACAGGCGGGATTTCTCCTTTAGCGTTGATAAATAAAGGTTTCGACATGATTTTAGATTCCAACACGCGTGCGCATGAGCAAATCCATATTTCGGGCGGGCAACGCGGTTTGAATATCCGATTAGGAGTGAACGATTTGATTAAATTGACGCGAGCGCGGGTGGGGGATGTGAGTACTGCTGAATAATGTAAGATAAAGTCTTCCTTTGCTATCTGTTATATAGATTATTTTTTTATTAGCTATAGGAGAATCAAATGAATACAGTTTTATGGATCGTACAAGGTATATTGGCAATGATGTTTTTAATGGCGGGAATGATGAAAATCAAACAAGCCAAAGAAGAGATGGCTGAAAAAATGCCCTGGGTTGAAGATTTTTCTCAAGGGCAAATTCGTAGCATTGGCATTGTAGAAGTGATGGGTGCGCTTGGGCTTATCTTGCCTATGGTGACGGGCATTATGCCCATTCTGACTCCGCTGGCGGCTGTCGGGCTTGCACTCACGATGGTCGGCGCATTTATGACACATCTACGTCGTAAAGAAATGGTGCCAATGGGCGCTATGAATATGATGCTTTTTGCCATGGCTGCTTTTGTCGCTTATGGACGTTTTTAGTTCAGACGAAATTCAGAAAATCCCCGCTCATTGAGCGGGGATTTTTGCTTTAATCATCCAGTTTTGCTTGAATATTTTTTTCGTCCAACCATCGGAAGAACTTCATCACGATCGGGATACTGCCTAACCAACCGAGCAAATGACCAAGCATTTTTTCTCCCCAATTTGGGTTTGGGATTTCCATTGCATCAGAAAAATCTACTTCTGCAAGCGATTTACTTTTGGCATTGAGAAAAGTCTCTAGTATCTCGCACTCTTCTGCGTGCAGCCAAGATGGGTTGTCTGAGGTGGCTTTGTAGTCGCAGACCAAGGCTAAATCTTGCAGCATTTGGGCTTGCTCATCTGTCAGCGTATTTCTGGCAGATGCAAAATATGCTACATCTGGGTCGGTGTGGATGAGCGGTTTTAGCCAAAGTCGATTGACCGTTGTTCGGATCGCATTTCTCGTGCCGGGGATGGCGAAATTGCTGAGGAGAACATCATCTCGGTGGCTGTCCCAGTGGGATGCAACATCGGGGCCGATTCGGATGCCGTCGCAGAGGCCGAGGGAGGGGAGGATGGGTGCGCCGCAAGTGAGCAGATACGCGTCCCCGAGCGCGTTTCTCATCGTTTCCAACCCTTGACGGTAGGCTTGCTCTCGTGTCATCGACATCTGCCTGTCCCCGGGCAGTGCGCCCGCATAGAGGAAATCGAGTTTGACATAGTCGTATCCCCACGCGCGGACTTTTTGCATCAGTGCGGATAGCCACTCAAGCGCAGCGGGAATAGTTGTATCGAGAGCATAAAGCGACTCGTCCCAGTTGAACCCGGCTGAGACGAGATTCTGTTTTTCGTCGCGGAGAAGCCAATCGGGGTGTTGGCGGAATAGTGTTGATGATGGGGTAACGATGAAGGGGGCAAGCCAGATTCCCGGCGTTCGTCCCGTACGGCGGATTTGCGCGGCGAATGCGTCCATGCCTGTACTGAATTTGTCGTTTGGAATCCAGTCTCCGATATTGCGCTGCCAGCCGTCATCCACCTGAAAAACGTCGAAGGGAAGGTCGCCTAAGTCGTGGAGAATTTCGCTGAGATTTTGCTTGGAAATATGGGTATAGAAGCTGTACCATGAGCACCAGATTTTTGGGGTTTTTGCGCGGAGAAACCGAGTTTTTTCAAAAAATTCGGTTTCTTGTAGTGCGGTAACATATGCTGCAAAAACGTCTTCTTTGCTCCCCTCGGCAACGAGCCAATCTCCTGCTTCATTTTCATATTTTCCAACGAGAGTGTTTTCTTCGAGAAAGACATGGGCATCAAGGCCAAGTGCGCCAAGGAGAAAAAACTTGCCGTTTTTCATTTCAACCGCGCCAATCCATGAACCGTGCGGGCAGATTTCATTCACATAACATGGATCAGTTTGAAGTGGATGCAAAATCTTCGGTTTTGGTGGGTAGATTTGTTGGTTTATATCCTGCCATGTGGTGAGTGACCAGCTTTGCCAGCCATGGCAATAGTAGCGTTTTGCGGGAGAGGGGAGGTTGAGGGTGAATTTTGCTGTGTTCTTTATATTTTTCATTTTATAGGGAGAAAACCCTGTTTCTACCGGACCGTTTGGCTTCATAGAGAGCAGTATCTGCTGTATCAAGTAAAGATTCAAGTGAATGGATTTCTTCGTCAAGAGATGCGACGCCTATGCTTACGGTTATCATCATCTTTTCATCTGCTGTTGCAGGTGTAATTTTTTCTTCTATTTGGTGGCGCAGGCGTTCGGCAAGTTCGGCGGCATCTTTTTGGGGTGTACTAGGGAGAATAACGACAAATTCTTCACCACCATAGCGTCCTATAATATCTATATCGCGGGTTTTTTTACGAAGTTCTTGCGCAAAATCAACAAGCACCTGGTCTCCAGTTGCATGACTGTAAGAGTCGTTGATTTTTTTGAAATGATCTATATCAATCATTAGGAGGCTCAATGGCGTAGCATGGCGTTGCGCTCGCTTAAATTCAAGCTTTCCAAGTGTGTAGAGATGGCGTCGATTGTGTAGTTGCGTAAGAGAATCTGTGATTGCAAGGTGTTGAGTTTCTTTAAGTGATGCGGTAAGAGTTTCTGTATGCTCTTTTTCAGCTGTATATAGCCGAGCGTTTTCTAGGGCGCTAGCTACTTGATTCGCAAAGATGGCTAGTGTGGAGCTATTTTCTCCAAGAAGGTTTTTTCCCCAGAAATTGATTATGCCTATAACTTTACCTTTTGCTATGAGGGGATGCCAAATGGAAACACTGTTCCAGCCCGCTTGCTTGAACAAGACTTTTAACCCTGTCTCTATTTTTTTTGCCGGGATTTTGCTAACAGAGGCAATTCCATCGAGAGCTGTCTGAAAGCTGTCTTCAAAAACCTTTGATTTCTGGTCATTGATGATTTCCTCCCAGAAGGGGACATCTTTCTTATGGATGGGGGTTCCTATTGCTTTGCCTTTGATTAAATCATCGAGCATTTTGAGCCCTATATTCGGCATAGAAATATAGCTTAAAATGAGTGAGGAGCTTTCTTCTTCTAATTGGGCGATCATAAAAAATATTTTGTGACCATTTAGTTCATCAGACAAAATGTCCAGTATTTGCTCAGGATTAGAAATATTTGCTAACTTTAGTGCGACCTGATTTAGGGTCGTGATGAACTTATTGGCACGCGTCACTTTACTGGTTTCTTCTCGTTCGCTTTCTATTTTCTCTGCGCTTCTCATTGTCGAAGAGACTTGGCTGGCAAAAACGGAGAGTGCAGGTATGTCTTTTTCGCGTAAGTCAGTTCCCCAGATGCCTAGGATGCCGTAAGCATGTTTCTCTTCGATAAGCGGTAAATAAATTGCTTTATCTTGTGTGTGTCCTTCACTTAGCCTGACAGCTTTGGCAAGCATTTTGCTCGGTATTTTCGGGATGACAAGACTGGTGAATTCGAATGGATTGTCAATAAAGAGGGCTTTTCCCTGATAAAAATAATCTTCGGCGATCTTCTGCCAGTATTTGCGTTTGAGTGAATATCTTTCTAGATTGATGCCGGTAAACTTTTTAATTGTTTGCAGAGCCTCTGGTGAAGTAGAAATATAATCAATTGTTGCAGTTTCTCCGTCATCACTGAGCCGAGCAAGTAGGTTGCCAAAGCCTAGCTTTCTTAGCTCTTCCTCTAGGACCTCAAGGACATGATCTAAATCCTTTGTCTTTCCAATCTCCGCAGCGACTGTGCTGAGAGCAGAAGTGAAGGCTTTTGAGCGAGCTAGCTCTGCATTTGTCTTTTGTTCAAGTTCATAACGGTGCGCATTATCGAGTGTGACCGCAGTCTGATTGGCAAAAAGACGCAAAATATCTTGACTGACATTTTGCAGGCGATATCCCCAAATAGCAATTGCCCCGATGGGATTTTCTTCTGTGTATAACGGTATGTACATCACTGGCTCGTCAATCGGCACCTTAACGATGGCATAGGATTTTTTTAGAACCAGTTCAGGAATCTGGGGTAAGAGTTGGTGGACAAGAGTAAATGTACTGTCGCTGAAAATAATATCTTTGCTTTGAAAAAGATCTGGGAAGGGCCAGATGGATGCTGAAAATTTGTAACCAACTACTGGAATACGAGTGAGTTTTTCAGCTTTTTGCAAAAATTTGGGGTCCAATGAAATGAATTCTACAAGTATTTTCTTGTGATGCTTATCTAAAATGCCAAGCACGAACTCCAATCCCAGTTGATGGAGGTGAGTTGCCATAATTTCTAGAGCCTTCTGTGGGCTAGTAGAGCTCCCCATTTGGGTTACAGCCTGAGAGAGGGCACTTTGTAAATCGTAGTTGTATTGCAGTTCAAGTGATTTGCTTTGCAGTGTATCTGCTAAAATCTCAGATTGGGTGATGTTGTGGAACGAAATAATATATCCTGAGGTGCGAGCGAGCCAATTATCCAGAGTGAATATCTGTAAGATGAATTGCTGCAGAGTTCCATCTTTTGGTAGTGTCATTTGTGTTTGCGAGCCGTGGTCGGTAAGAAGGGCGTCCCATGGGTGATTGGCAAGCAAAGGGACATGGTGAATATCCATGTCTAATACATCTTGCTTGCTGCATCCAAGTAGTTTTTCGGTGGCTTGGTTGATATCAAGAATGTGGTAGCGTGTATCAAGGATGATAATAGGGTTTATGGCCGCAGTGGTTGCTATTTTATTT
>JABGOQ010000063.1 GCA_018645405.1 Anaerolineae bacterium
TTCCATTTTTCGCTTTGTAATTATCGATGAAATCAAACAGTCATGTCGCTAGTAACTTTTTTAACTCTTCGTGAATTAACGTGATGAATTTCACCACAGAGGGCGCAGAATTCACTGAGAAAAAACTTTATAAAGAGAGAAGAATGAGAAGCAAGAATTGCTTTTTTTATATTTTTGTTTTTCTCTCTTTTTGCTCAAAAACGCTGTCTATCTCTCTGAGCTCTGCTGTAAAAAATAACATCTATCACGTTAATTCAGATTGAACCACTTTTTTCTCTTGCGAGAAAATCAAAGCAAGAGTATAAACAAACCTGCATCTTTCAACATACTTATGAAGAGGAGAAAAAAATGAAAATTCTACTACTTGGAGTCGGGATGCAAGGAAAAGCCGCCCTCCACGATCTTGCCAATAGCCCAGAAGTTACTCACGTTATCGCGGCAGATGCCAATTTTGACGATTTGCAAAAAATAGTTAATCATCTGGATAACGCTAAAATAACGCCCATCAAGTTAGATGTCCAAGATCGTACCGCTTTATCCATCCAAATGAAAAAAGTGGATGCCGTTATCGTCCTCCTTCCACAAGGATTTCGGCTGGATGTTTTGAATCTCGCCATCGAAAACGGGATTCACTTTATCGAAACCTCTTACGCCTTACCTGAGTATGCGCACCTGGGTCAACTTGCTGAGGCGAAGGGAATATCGATTCTGCCCGAATGTGGTCTCGACCCCGGCATCGACTTGGTTCTCGCTGGGCAAGCCGTCCGTGAATTAGATGAAGTTCACGAGCTTCACGCCTACGGGACGGGTGTTCCTGAACCTGAAGCAGCAGATAACGCGATAAATTACAAAGTATCATGGACATTTGCAGGTGTGCTCAGCGCGTACCAGCGACCTGCGAAAATGCTCAAAGATGGCGAGATAATTCACCTTACGCCAAGCGAAATGTTTTCTCCCGAGAATATGCACAAGGTCACGCTTGATACGCTCGGTGAGATGGAAGCCTACTATAACGGCGATGCTGTCAAATATCTCGACATTTTTGGGATCGCCAACACAACCATCAGCACGGGGCGCTATTCATTGCGCTGGTTGGGTCATGCCGCTTACTGGAAAAAGATGGTTGAATTAGGCTTCTTAAAGGAAGAGCCTATTTTAGTGAATGGGACAAAAATTTCGCCACGTCAATTTGTACATGATCTAATTGAGCCGCAAATTCACTATGCGCCCGACGAGCGTGATGTGGCAGGAATCCGCATTGATGTACGCGGATTGAAAGATGGCAAAAGCAAACGTATCATTTATCAAATGATTGACCGCCGTGATTTAGAGACGGGTTTACTCGCAATGCAGCGTACCGTTGGCTACACAGCCAGTATTGGCGCGCATATGCTTTTACGCGGAGATATTGAGAAGCGTGGTTTGCTCACGCCAACGAGTGATATTCCTTTTGAGAAATTTATTGCCGAGTTAAAGAAAAGAAATATCATCATTACACGCGAGGAAATGAATTCTTAGCATGTCTATTTTTAATAAGAGCGTAGAAGCGATTCTGCAAGAAGCTGTTGCGCGTGGAGAGTTTGATAATCTCTCCAACAAAGGCAAGAAAATCGACTTGACGGATTATTTCAACACGCCCAAAGAGATGCGCTTGGCTTCTTCGGTGCTAAAGAATGCCGGGGTAAAACCATTAGAAGTCGATCTGTTGCGCCAAATAGCGGATTTAAAGAATCAGCTGGCTGGATGTGAAGATAACGCCAAGCAAGCCAAAATCCGCGCGCGAATCGAGCTTCTCCAAATCGAGTTTAATATAGCAATCGAGCGCATCCAGCACTATCGGGGCAATAGATGATTAGAAAATCTATCCTCCTTATTCTTTTGCTTGCGACGATTTCTTCTTGTGCACCACCACAAACCAATACGGCTTCGTCTCAGGCAGAAATTCTGTCAACACGCCAATATCATATCCATCAGGAAATTCTTTTGGTCAATCGCGGAAAGAGGCAACCAGAGCAACAAAATTTGTGGGTGGCATTAATTCGTGATTTTGCGCCTTATCAGGAGGTACACTCGATCAAAATCAACCCCCCAAATTATGACCTGATCACGGATGAATATGGCAATGAATATGCAGAATTCGATTTTTCTGCGCACTCCCCCGGCACGCAAATCACGGTTGAGATTGATTACGAAATCGCGGTCAACGAACTCGTTTACGATTTATCTCTTTGCAAAGGGGAATTACTTAACGAGTATATTGCGCCTGAGCTTCATATAGAGTCTGCAAATTCACAGATTGTGCAGATTGCTGAAGACTTATCAAAAAGAAAGAATCCTTGTGAACAGGCGCGTGCCTTTTATGATTACGCTGGCGATAATCTTACTTACACCTACAACCGCAACAGCTGGGGCGCGCAAGCTACACTGGGATTTATGGGGTCAGATTGCACAGAATTTGCCTCATTAGTAATTGCCTTAAACCGTGCCGAAGAAATCCCTGCGCGTTATTTTGAAGGGCTTCTTTATCTCGATAATCAAACAACCAACTTGGCAAATAAACAACATGCCTGGCTGGATATATACTTGCCCGGCGTTGGCTGGGTTGCTGCCGACCCGACACTGGGCAGAGACAGAAACTATCGTGATCATTATTTTGCCCATTACTCCCCCGACCATATCATCATTACAACAGGGCGCAATCCCTCCACACTTCGTGGTTCTAGTTATATCACCCATCTATATTGGCCTGGAAGCAGTACAAAAATCAACATAGATGAATTGGATTGGGAAATCACGCTGATAAATTGAAAATATGAAACCCCATCTCTCCAACGACTTTATAGCTCGTAGGTGAAATCAAGAACATTCAACATTAGGTACAACGATAAAAATGAACACATTCCAATACATCAAAGGCAAACTTTTCTGTGACCAAATCCCGCTCGACGACCTGGCTTCTGAATTTGGCACGCCGCTCTACGTTTACTCAGCCGAACGCTTACGAGAAAACGTGACTCATGTGCAAGCCGCCTATGCAAAACTCAATCCCCTCATTTGCTATGCCGTCAAAGCTAATGAAAATCTTGCTTTGCTGCAAATTTTCAACGAAAAGGGCTTGGGTTTTGATGTCGTTTCTGGTGGCGAGCTACATCGCGCCCGGCGCGCCGGGGCAAATCCAAATCGAATTGTTTTTGCAGGCGTAGGCAAAACTGATGCCGAATTAATACTGGCTCTACAAGAAAAGATCAACAAAATCAGTGTCGAATCAGCCGATGAGCTATATGCCCTCGACCGCCTAGCCGGCGAACTTAACCATCGCCCCTCTGTTTTATTACGCCTAAATCCCGATGTCGCGCCCGATACACATCGGCATATTCTCACAGGAAATGCTGAAAGCAAATTCGGAATTTCACTAGATGTTGCCCATGAGTTGCGCAAGCATGATTGGAAAAACCTCGATCTATGCGGCGTGCATTTTCATATCGGCTCACAAATCCCCGACCCTACATCGATCTCTGCCACATTGGATATCGTCTTGGGATTTCTGGAAGCCTGCCCACCCAGCTGGGATACGCTTGATATGGGTGGCGGATTCCCCGTGGGATACGAGAACGAACGTGTCGTAAACAGTTTTGCCGACTTTGCCAAGGTTGCCGCCAATCGGCTTGCTCGGTTCCCCCGCCCCCTCAACTTGATCATTGAACCCGGACGCAGCTTAATTGCTGATACAGGTGCTTTGCTCCTTACCGTACAAGCTTCCAAGGAAACCGGCGCCTATCAGACAGTCATCGTCGATGGCGGTATGAATACTCTTCTGCGCCCAGCACTTTATGATGCCCATCACCACGTTTTGCCACTCCAAGAAACGAATAAAGACACTTATCCAACACACCTAGCCGGTCCCGTCTGCGAATCGACTGATTATCTTGCACGAGATCGCCAACTCCCTGAACTTAGCCGCAATGATAAATTGGCAGTGATGACCACAGGTGCCTATGGCTACAGCATGGCATCGCACTATAACGCTCGTCCACTTCCTGCCGAGGTATTGGTAGATGGAGATAGCTACCAACTCATCCGTCGTAGAGAAAAACACGAAGATTTAGATGGGCTTGATTTACACATTTAACCAAAACGCAGTTCAATACTCAAAGTTAACGAAACCCGCTCCTCTTCAAAATCTCGCTAATTAAACGGGAGCAAATCTAAGGTCACGAGCGAATCTGGGAAGGAATCCCCCTCCCAGATTTTTTTGATTCTTAATCGCCCCGCTCTAAAACCCCCGTTAAACATCCAATTGCACCGGCCGCTTTGCCTAACTCATCCACCTCAACGGTGTGACAGGTAATCCCAAGACTTTCATAAAATGCCTGCGTGACGGGATTGCCATCTACCATCAAAACTTGACGTGGGCTAAGCGTGACAAAATTGAGTGCTTTATTAAGCTCCGCTTCCGTTTCATCAGGGATAAAGGCAATTTGAAAACCGCACTCTTTCAAAGCTTCCACGCCGCGATGCACGAGGCGTTTGGGCCAGGCAATGGCGAGATCGTGATCTACAATGCGCAACATGCCCATCAGGTGCATTGAGCCAAAGGGCAAATCGACCTCGATTACAGTGACGCCCATTTCGGTGAGTGTGCTCGCAACTTGCTCAACACCTTCATTATTAGTACGCAAACCACGTCCAATGATAACCGTTTGCGGATTGAGCCACATAGCATCTGCGCCTTCAAATGTGCCCGTACCACGCACACTGCGAATAATTGGAATCCCCAACTCAGCTAATCGACGTGCTACCCAACGCTCTTCCCCAGCCCGAACAGTGGAGGCTGGTCGAGCTAAAATCGCACCTTCGGGAGTCATAAAAACCAGATCAGCGACAAATATCTGATTAGGCGTAGGTTGCCCATCTGGCTTCACATAATGCACGCTCACGCCCACATCACGATACCCTTGTGCGATGGCATCATGCTGAATTTGCGCCCGCTCTAAATCAATGGATTCCAACATCTGCACCGCGTTGGGATCAGATGAGGCTACCAACTCTGGCCCGGGGCGATGCAATAGCACAGATTTCAAACGAGACCATTCCGTATTGATGCCGCAATGCCCCCAAACATTGCCCAACTCTTCACTTAAATGAGCGGTACGCGGAGACCAGCCTTCACCGCCAAAAGCAGCGGCTTTATATAGTTTTTTTTGATTCATGTTTTTTTATCCTTTTAGATTTGTTGAGAAGATTGGAACACGGATTCTACGGATTTGGCAGATATTCACGGATAAAGCTTTTTTGGATGTTGTAACGCAAAGCATTGTAAGCGGAAAAACAAAAAAAGTTTTTAAATCCGTGAGAATCAGTTAAATCCGCCGAATCCGCGTTCTATGAAAAAATCTGATCCCACAAAACTTCACCTTGCTCCCCGACTTGCTTCTCAAACTTCTGATATAGCTCTTCGTCAGAAGGATGTGCTCCAGCGTCCCAAGGAGCAGATAAGACTTCTTTTAAATAGGCTTTGCCATCCTTCAAGATAATTTTTACTCTGGAAGGCAATTCACCAGGAAACAATGCTGTGTAATCATCATCTGGCTTGATGTCTATTTTATCAATCAAATTTCGTATTTCCATCTTTTTCAAATATTCAGCAGAAAAGCAAATTGGGAGTACGTCACCGTATATCAAGGCACAAGCTAGACTATAGGGTAAATGAAATTGAGCCTGTACAAAATTCTCTGGGTATTTATTGCCGACCAATTTCAAAGCCCGCTCAAAGATATAAATTTCAACTTTATCAGTCTCTTCAGAGATAATCTGATTTTCACGGATGATAGTTAATCCTGCATCAATTGTCGAATGCAACCAGCGGCAACAAGCATAAGGTTTAAAATAATTGCTGCTGATCAGCCACGTTTCTCCCCAACTCTCAACTAACTTTTCTTTTTCGTAATCGTCATGCTCATCAACAAAGAGAAAGGGTCCTACAAATCCATTTTTTGCCAATAACGCGCTTTGTAAACCCGTAAGAGTCGCCCACGCTACACCTTCTTTCGACATCGCACCAGTGCTCACATCTGTTGTGCCGCCAAGCATTGTCGGGGATAATACTGACGCATTACTCAAAGCATGCATGGTCTGCTCTATATCCAAGCCCAGCAAATAGACAGCTGTCGCAGCTGTACCAATCGCGCCCCAGCGTCCACTCGCGTAATTTGTGATTTTCTCTTTATATCTCGCGTTACTAAAACGGGTCGCAACTTCATAGCCAATAATGACTGCTTTTCGTATTTCAAGAGAAGGCAATCCCAAAGATTTCCCCAAGACTAACGCCGTTGGTACAACCAAACTTGCTGGGTGCCCGACAGCCTTGCGATGCCCTTCGTCAAAGTCTGTCGAGCTGATCGCAAGCGCATTATAAAATATCGCCCCTGATAAGACCGAGCTTTGATCTGTGCCCCAAATCTCAAAAACGCCATCACCAAAGATCTCATTTTTGCTTTTTAGCGCACGTTGAAAAGCATCGGTTCTAACGCCACTATACGCCGCCCCCACCGTGTCTGCGATGACTCGATTTGCCTGATGAATTACATCTGCGCCAAAGTCGGTAAATTTTGCGCTAGAAATAAATTCGGCAACTTGATATAAAAAGGGGGCACGGGTTTTCATTTTGGATACCTTCTCTCTTCATCTTTAGCTCACTATATTACCTCAGCAAAGTGAAAGAAAGAAGATTAACAGATAATCTCAAATGAAGAACAAAGCTATTTAAACGGATGCAGGAATCGGGTCACACGCGTTTTTGGCTTGCTTCCATTTAAATAGCAGAATCTCAAAGATCAATCAAATCCCGTTAAAACGCACCCCTGATTTGCGTCCTCTATAAAATTCTAGTTGAAATCAGTACAACTTTTAAGCTATAATCTTTTTACCTATAGGAGCAAATAATATGTCTAAGAAAACTGACCGTTGCAATAAACCTTTTGAAAACCTGATTACTGACGAAACCCGCAAACATGCTCGCGCCGCACGAAAAGAGATGCGAAAGAGCGTAAAGGCTTTGCTTCCACCTGAGTTTGTGGCGCATCGACGCAAAGCGCGCAAAGAAGTTTTGATGGCATGGCGCAGTGTGCTCGACTCTGCTATTGAGCGCACGGAAAAGCACGAGAAAGCGAAATAATAAGTTCTTACAAAACTGCATTGCACTTGAAAAGTGCGTACCACAAGGGCATGATATTGCAGTTCAGACAGCAAAGATTTACAAGACCCGATGTGCAACGAATCTGCTACGCGAGATGCAATGCACATCTACAAGTAAGGAATCAAAAACGGCTCCGATTAAACGGAGCCGTTTTTCTTTAGGTCATTTTATTTTACGGAATGTCCGCGAGCGAAGAATATCGTCCAGAATAGAGTTCCTAGAGAAGTGGCTAGCAGGAGGTTTCCTATCATGATGCTCTCGGTATTCCGAAGGATAATGCCTCCGATAAATAGAGAGCCAAAAATCAGGGTGCCAGCTAGTCTATAAACCGCTTGTTCAAGGTAGGAATTCTGTTGAGCGATGCGCGGCATGTGGACCTCTAAATTACCACTTTCCATTTTATCTAGTACGCGCCCGAGTTGTGTGGGGAGCGCAATCATCGCTTTTGCGAGATCGCCTAACTCGTTTAGCCAAATACCCGTATTTGACGTGGCTTCTTCGCTAATCAGTTTTTTTGCATAGGGGACAAGTTGATCCCAAAGATTAAAATCTACGTGAAGACCGGTACACATTCCCGAAAGAATTGCGACTGTGCGCCCTAGTAAAAGAAGATTATGCGGAATTTGGAAGGGCATCTCGTACATCAGTTCGCGGAACTGCTTGGCAAATTGACGCATCTCATCCAAACTAATATCGCGTAATTCGCTCATACTTTTGCCCCAGAACTGGTCGAAGACTTGTGACTCGGCTTCTTCGATTAGTTTTAGATTGGCTCCCGGTAAAAGGATACCGAGCTGTTGATAGGCGCGTACCATCCTTTTTGCATCGCGCGTGCCGACGGCGATGACCAGCTCACGTAGGCCTGCGCGCAAATTATCGGGGACGCGGCCGACCATGCCGAAGTCGATGAAGGTGAGTTTCCAGTTTACTGCGCCATCTTCGTTGGGATTGGGAAGAGGGGTTACGAAGAGATTGCCCGGGTGCGGATCAGCGTGGAAAAAGCCATCTTCAAAAATCTGTTTGAGATAGGTATCAAGCAAAATACGCGCGACCTCCGCTCTATCAATTCCCGCGGCTGTGATTCCATCGTAATCCGTAATTTTGATGGCGAAGACATCTTCCATAGTTAATACACGTTTTGTTGTAAAATTCCAGACAACGTGCGGAACATGAACACGCGAATCATCGAGGAAATTCTCCTGAAAAACTTCGATATTTTCACCTTCTGCGAGATAGTCGATTTCTTCGTAGATGGTGGTTGCAAATTCATCGATCAAGCCATGCACATCGGCGCGTTTACGAACAGGGGGATAACGCTCGAGCCAGCCGCCGACACGCCGCAGGGCTGAAAGGTCTACATCAATGATTTTTTCGATGTGCGGACGCTGCACCTTGACGACGATCTCGCTGAAGGATTCAGCTTCACGCAAGCGGGCACGGTGAACCTGCCCAAGCGAGGCAGCCGCCATTGGCTCGGCATCAAAGGAGGCGAAGATATCGTCTAGAGAGCCGCCAAGCTCTCGTTCTGCTTTTTCGCGGATGGCGTCAAAATCTTCGGGCGGGACTTCGTCCTGCAAGCCGGAGAGCTCCTTGACGATTTCAGGGGGGAGCACATCTTGACGGGATGAGAGAAATTGCCCGACTTTGATCATGACGCCGCCCATCTCGATGGCGAGGGCACGAAATTGGACAGCGAGTTTTTGCAAACGTTTCGAGCGCGTTTTACGAGCAAGCGGACGCAGCCCCAGCCGTGACAGGAAAATATCCCAGAAGAAGATATTGGCGGTTGCGCGAGCGAAAAAGAAGATGATTTTGCGGTATCGAGCACGTAGTTGTGAGGATTTCATTTTAGTACTCCTTGGAGGAGGATTGTAACATGTGGGGTGTTTTTTCAATTTGAACCCATATTCTGCCTGCTACTAATTTCAGGTGTTTTTTGTAAGGATATTTGAAAAAAGGTTTGATTTTCTATATACTGAGAGTAAGGATTTCTCCCTAAGAGATATAAAAAATGAACGCTCAACCTAAATCTACTCGGTCCTGGTTCTGGGGTGGAATTTTGCTTGTGGGAGGCTTTTTGCTTATTACCAATTGTATGATCGGGGAATTATTCGTCATGCAACTCAACGATGATCGCACAGCAACATCTTTCGCTATTGATACGCAATGGCGGATGACCTACACAGCAGAAGCCAAGCTCTACAATTATAAAACTGCTACAGCATGGCAAGCAACCGAAAACGCCAAGATATTGACCCACCAAGCAGATATGCTCACTTATGATGCTCAACTGAAAGCATTAACGCAAACGGCTCAAGCCCCCAAACCACCTGTCATCACGGGGATCAATTTCCCCAAAGAAATTCCCGGTAATAAATCCACGATGATCGGATTGCTCTACTTCACAGATATTGATGGCGATATTCAATATATTACCTACGATGTAGTCAGCTCGATCAATTTTGGCGGTGGCACGGATAATGCCCCGAAACTCGATTCAGGCAATTGGAATAATGGCGCAATAAAAATTTATATCTGGTGCGATGGACAGCAAGATGTTACTCTGCAGGCAACAATCTATGATTTTGCGGGGAACAGAAGCAATTCGATGAATTTTTCGTTTACGTGCAAGTAAAACACAAAAAACTCTCCCAAACAGGAGAGTTTTTTGTGTTTTGCAAATCATCTTCGCTTGGAGATTAATTCTCCGTGCTACATATCCATAATCTCGTCATGCCAATGTTGACCCATCTGAATCGCAGATAAGAGGTGATAATATTTTTGTCCACTTAGCACTCCTTTTATGAAGGTGAAAGAGAGTATGATCTAGTTGGGTAGGATTCAAATAATACTGAACTACAAAAGATTGTATTGGAGATTATTCTTTCATAGCAATTTGAAGTAATTCGGAAATTCTAGTATGAAGACGTAGAGATCGACTCCGAATATCTACTTCGTCTTCTGAAACCACACGTTCTGCAAGAGTTTTTTCGAAAAAACT
>JABGOQ010000148.1 GCA_018645405.1 Anaerolineae bacterium
TTGCCGATCCGCATCTCTCTTTGTAAATATTTATGAAACTGTCTGGTGGCTAGAATCGCTCCAGAGAAATTCATTGATCACTTGTCTTGAATAGACATAATGGTAAACAATTGTAAATAAGTGCCCTAAATTAATAACAAGTAATGGGATGGAAAAGAAGAGCAGGCTATGATCCTTGAGTAATAAATGTAAGCCAATGAAGGCAGCAAATAATATCGCCATCATCACCATATATTTGGTAAAGCTGGTGCTATCATGTTTTTGCCCATATAACTTGAAAATTATTGCAATATATAAAAGGCTGATACCAGATATTGTGAGCCAAGCATAAATATTAATCAGAATGGGTAAAACGATATTATTCAGCTTGCGAATACTGACCAACGCAATAATCCAGCCGATGAGATAGGTTATGCCAATCGGAACAGCCTTGTAGATAAGCGTGCTTCTATCTATTGGATTTTCAATATCAACAAACTTCTCTGCCAAAAGAGCAATGGCTACCATCGCGCCACTAAAAAGAGCAAGCCCTAAAGTTGCTGAACTGATGATTGTCATCACTGTGCGTACAGCAACATTTTCTGCTCCATTCTTTCCACTAGGCTGAGTAGGGACAGGCTCTGGTTGGTGGAAGGCGTTTGCTTGTGTAAAATTATTCTCGTCGTTTGTCATAGTTTATTCACCCAGGAACGGTAAGAGGCTAGTATTCTATCATTCTTTATCAGAATCGAAAAAGGGCTGTAGATTGCGCTACAGCCCTTTTTCGTATTCGCTTTATACTTGTAATTATTTTTCGCTCACGTTTGGAACGCCCATAATACTATAACCAGAATCGACATAAAGAACTTCACCCGTCGTACGTGCGGATAAGTTTGAACCAAGGAAAACTGCCGTATTGGCAACATCTTCGATCGTCACATTTTCTCGCATGGGTGACATTTCTGCAAAAAGTTTATAGAGCGATTTGAAGCCGCCTACACCTGCTGCCGCCAAGGTGCGGATCGGCCCTGCAGATATGGCATTAACACGCACCCCTTGTGGTCCGAGATCGCTAGCAAGATACCGGGTGGATGCCTCCAATGCGGCTTTGGCAACACCCATTACATTATAATTTGGAATAACCTTGGTCGAACCATGATAGGTCATTGTGAGCATTGCACCACCAGGATTCATCAAAGGCTGAAATGCGCGCGCTAATGCAACAAAGGAGTAAACGCTAATATCCATTGCCAAGTGGAAACCTTCGCGGCTGGTATTGTAAAAGGGTCCCTTCAATTCGTCTCGATTTGCAAAGCCAATCGAGTGAACGAGAATATCAATTTTACCGAAACGCTCTGCCGCTTTTTCCACAACCGCTGCTATATCCTCATCTTTGCTAACATCACATTCCTCGACAAAATCACAACCAACAGATTCTGCCAACGGGTCTACACGCCGTTTCAAAATCTCGCCGGCATAGCTTACTCCAAGGGTCGCTCCCTCACGGTGAAAAGCCTGAGTGACTCCCCAAGCAATCGAGTTTTTATTGGCAAGCCCAAAAACCAGGGCGGTTTTTCCTTCTAAAAGACCCATTTTTATCTCCTCTAAAAAAATGAATAATGCAAATTATGAAATACTTTTTTTCTGATTGCAACGCTCTGCGTTGCAATAAAGCTATAAATTACAGAGTGCTTATTTGAAATCGCCAAGGCTTCGACTTCCACGGCTCTGGCACAGTATATAAACCCACTCGCGCGCTAGTAGTGACGTTTTTTTCTAAAACCCTTTTCCCTGATTCGATCCACAATCCGGATTCGGAGTTGCATAGATCAATGCCATTAAAGGATTTGTCAATCGCCAAAGCCTGCGTCAATTTGGCGGGACCATCTGTCCAGTACGTGCGAGGCTGCTTTCCTCGTCGGGATGCGATAATTTCAACTCCCTCGGTAGGATGGATAGCGCGGATCAGCACCGCTGCCGGGAATCCCTCTGCCTCGGTGACCGCATTCAGCATCCAGTGCATTCCGTAAGTGAAGTAGACGTAGGCACGGCCTGGCATCCCGTACATGATAGCTGTCCTTGGCGTTTTCCCCGCTTTGGCATGGCAGCCGAGATCGCTCTCTCCGACGTAGGCTTCCGTTTCGACGATTATTCCTGCAATCTGAACATCTTTCTCTACACGCACCAAAGTCGCACCGAGCAATTCTTGGGCAACGGTTAACGTGGGACGATCATAAAACTCGTGGGGCAGAATGCGTTTATCCATAGAGAAATAGAATGGGGTCTACTTGCTAATATCTTCGACGTAATCTTTTGTCCCCATACAAACGGCAGTCAAGTTTGTGGAGAGGTTTTCCCAGTCCAAGTCTTGGTTTTTATCCAAGGTTTTACCTATGGCGAGAGAAAGACATCCAGCACCGGCATTGTAATCCACGAGCGTAAACTTCCACAGGTTTTCATAATTAGTCGTTGCACCTGGTTTTTGGTCTGTATTATTATAAACAACACGACCCGTCTGTTCACAACTGCCTAAAAGAGTATTAGCAAAGATACTTACGCTGAAATCGGCTTGCGCCAAATCAAGCCCCAGAGGCGCATCATCTCGCAAAGCGTTGACACTGTAGACCAATGCTCCGCGTATTCTTTCTTGTTGCTCTACATCTAAATCGAGGTAGCCACCATCGCATTCTTCACCTTCAAAGACGATGGGGCAAAATTCTTCAAAAAAAACAGGATTCCATAAGAGGGCAATATCTGCGCCATTTTCTGTTAATTGCCCTAAACCAATATCTTCTCCCGCATTGAAAACGCCGGGCCAAAATTGGCTCTCACGGGCAAAGAGGCGTTTGATAAGCGTTGCTGGGATACTGGTCTCTTCTGATGCATCCATAATGAGTCTGTCAAAGCGATTTTGCCATTCAATCATGGCTGGTTGGGCAATTTCGATACCACAAGTTGTAGCTTGCCCGCTAATATCAAGCCCATAGCTTGGGCATTGGCTGGCATCTACGATCCCGGCAGAGATCAAATTCCCTGCGAGATAGGTGTAGGAAAAATCGGATTCGAGTTCAGAAACGTCTTCGGGCGTGGAAAGCCACTCTGGAACACCACCAATGGGAGGAAAGGCATCCCAACTTTCGGCACAACTTGCATTCGCTTCACCGCGCCACTGAGAACTAAGGATATCTACATACCAAAAATGATCCCCGCTATCTTCGTCTTCTGCAAGGCTTATGCGTAAACGGGCATCGAAAACAAGGCTGCTATCGCCATAGCTTGAATTAACCCAAACCGTAAGCGTGATTCCTTCTTCCTCTGTTTCGGTAAGGGGCAGTTCACAGATTGCGCTATTACATGAGAAAGATTCCCCATCAAGCTCACCTGTAATGCGTAGAATTTTCTCTCCAGAAAGAGGCTCATCGCCACGCAAAACAAGTATCGGGGGAAGTTCGCAACGGTTTGTCGTCGATTCTGTAATGCAGCCTGCCAGCTCTATCCAAACAACGGGAGGAGGCAACGCGATCGAAACTTCTCGCTCTTTGGGCATACTGGATGCGAAATGAAGATAGTAGCCAGGGCAATCTGATGGGGTTTTGCTAAGGATTTCAAGAGGGCATGCGTTTTGTTCAACCCAAGCGGTGTAAAGGTCTTCGCCGCAATCAACATAAACCTCGTCCAGAGTGGGTAAGTCTTCATGCTCTATATTAATCTCACAAACAATTTCACTATCTTCCCAGCGCAAGAGCCACCATTCGTAGCTTGTGTATTCTACAGTGATAGATGTATAACGATCGGGGCCGGGAGGAGGATCAGGCGCGGCTAATGCCTTTCCCGTGTTGAGCATGGCTGCAAACCAGCTTAACAGGAAAAGAAAAACGCCCCCAATGCGTGCCTTTCCTTTTTTGGCTATCATAGCCCTTTCCTAATAATAGTGATTTTCTGGCTGAATTATAGCAGATAGGATTCATTCTTTTGAATAAAGAAATCACACAACCTGACATTTTTGTTGGTTATAACTGAGACTGCAATAAAAGATATTCAATTAGTTCATATCATCAAGTAGCTGTCAAAAAACCCAAAAGTGCCACCACCCCAAAACCTGTGATAATAACCCCAGAGATTTTATTGATCCATGTCAAGCCTTGTGCATCAATCTTTTTCTGGAAGAAACTCGCCCCACCACTCAAAAGCGACCACCAGAGCATTGAGCCGATGAAAACGCCCAAGACGAGCATCAGCGCGGAGGCGTAGTTGCCAGTCGTATTGACAATTCCCATCCCGGCAAAAATGGCGACAAAAGATAAAATCGTCAGCGGATTTGTAAGCGTTAGAAAAAATGTCGTTAAGTACGCACTCGATAATCCTTTATCATTATTTTCAATTTTCTTTTCCGAATCTTTTGAAAAGAAAGTTTTAATTCCCAAATATAGCAGAAAAGCCCCACCAACAAGACGTAATAAGTTTTGTTGATCGACCAAAAATTGAGAGATAAAAGTTAGTCCGAAACCGGCAATACAACCATAAACGGCATCTGCCGTTGCTGCACCCAAGCCTGAAATCAGACCTGCTATACGTCCTTTGGCAAGCGTTCGACGGATGCAGAGTACCCCAATCGGTCCCACCGGAGCGGCAATCGAAAACCCGATTACGATGCCTTGTAATAGTAGTGAGAATGTCATTTTATCGCTCCACAGATACGATCCCGCCGAGCCTGTTCATCTTCAAGACCCACTGACTCCCAATTTGGAATTGGCGGTATTCGTTCAAGTTATCTGGCGAGTAATCAAGCATTTCTCCCTCAGCACTAAAGGTGACATTATATTCCACGCTCTCGCTGCCCAAACGCTGATCGGCACTCAAAGAAGGGCTAGCATAGCGCGGATCATAATCATTCCCCGCTAAGGTCAAAGTCTCAACGGTTTGCCATTCAAGCACACTATAAGAGCAATATTCTTCGCTGCGTGTCTCGCAAGTTTCCACCACTTCGGCAAAACCATTTCCTTGATCCACCTCCTCCTCCGTGCAGATTTCTTCAGTTTCGGTATGGCAGGAGACATCATAGGCATCTGATGGCGGGCTGCCGCGTTCATTGCTATATTGTGCCTCCCGCTCTTCCTGAAGGGGAAGACTCGTCTGCCAGTAGACTTGGCTGACAGTTCCATCCACACTTTTACTCGGCGCAAAGAGAAAGAGCAAACCTGCTACGCAAAGAGCAATAAAAGCGAGTATCGCGCCAACAATCCATTTTCGTTTTTTCGGTGCGGGCGTGTTTTTGGTTTTGGCAGATGAAATTCTTTCGGCACCCAATTGTGCTGAGGCAACTTTCTCCCGCGCCAATGGCGCACCACATTCCCCACAGGTATTATTGGACGAAACATTTTTAGCATCGCAATTAGGACAAAGAACCATCTTTTCAGTAGCGCGCTGACGAACTTCCCCGCCTGCTTTACGCCGTTTGCCTTCTGCCAAATCTGCGCCGCACTGAATACAATCTGTTGCAGTTGCAAGGTTTCGTGTTTCGCAAAAAGCGCAGTAAATATCGGCACCCGCTTTGGCGCGCTTGAGTGATTTTTCGTCGGTTACAAATTTCCGGTCGGCGGGCGCAACGAATTCCACGTTATCAGGTTGGGGCGCGCCACAACTCAGGCAGCTTTGTTCAGGACCAGGGTTTCGCGCATCGCACCCCGGGCATTCCCATTCCAATTGTATAAATTTGCTTGATCGCTTTGCCATCAGATCTCCTTAGGAAAACTTGTGCAATTCACGCACAGCCTGAATGCGCTCTTCTATATTTTGTTCTGGATAGGGCGACTCGTCGCCCGCTTCGCTCGTGGATTTTTGGTTTGCTATCGCTAAAAAGACAGCTTCTACACCTTTGGCAACGTTTCTGGCATCGTAGCCGCCTTCCAACACAAAGATGATTTTACCCTCGCAATACTCATCTGCCAACTCAACCAAATATCTTGATAATTCAAAGAACCCTCTTGTGGATAGCCCCAACTGTGTCAGCGGATCACTCCAATGCGAATCAAACCCCGCCGAGACGAGAATGATCTCTGGCTGAAAACGCTGCACAAAGGGAGCGATGATCTGCTTCGCAATCTGTCGAAATACCGCATCCCCGCTGAAGCCTGGTAAGGGAAGATTGACAATTCTTCCACGGGCATGGGGAGCATCATCAATGCGCCCTGTGCCGGGATATATGCCGCCCTGATGTGTGGAGAGATAAGCCACACGCTCATCGTTCAGAAACGCCGCTTGCGTCCCGTTGCCATGATGAGCGTCATAATCAATAATCAACGTTCGTTTTGCCCCGCTCTCCAATACATCTTTGGCTGCGATGGCGATATTGTTGAAGAGGCAGAATCCCATTGCCTTATCGGGTTCGGCGTGGTGTCCCGGCGGGCGGACGAGAGCAAACGCACTTCTCGCCGCACCATCCCAAACAGCGCGGGAGCAAGCTAAGGTCGCGCCCGCAGCGAGCAGCGCGTCATCAAACGATGTTTTTGTCACATAAGTGGGGGCGTGGTCTATTAATCCCGGAGATGCCATTTCCAAGGCCTGGATCATGCTTGGCGTGTGGACTCGGCTAATTTCATCCAGCGTTGCGGGGGTGGCGTTGAGCTCTTTAATCCCCGAGAGATTTGCGAGGGTTTCATCTAGCAAGCTAAATCGATCTGGTGATTCTGGATGTCCGTCATAGTGATGGCTAGGGGAGCGAACGAGACTATATAGGGTTTTCATGCCCCTATTATACAAGGTTTAAAAAAAGGTCGCCAAGTATCAGAACTTGGCGACCAAGGGGGGGAGGGACATCACCATTTTTTAGCATGGGGGAAGCATGCTAGGTGATTAACACTTACTTGATACCAGTAAAAGGGGACGTAAGTGTCATTAAGGATAATATACACTAAATTAGTCTCTTTTACCTTAAAACTAGTTAAGAGTTAGTTTTTTATTCGTCGGAGGAAAAGAGCTTGAGCCACTCATCCACTTCTTGCTTGGAGACTGCTTTATCTTCGCCGGGATCGCTCTGCGCGATATATTGGGCATTTTCGATTTGCTGGGCAAATTCATCAGATGAGATACGGCTCGCTTGGGCAGATCTGGCGCTATTTAAGACTTCTCTATCAGATGAGACCACTATCCAATTTTTGGCAGATTTACTCATCTTTTCTAAACGAGCACGAATAGCATCATCCGCCGTTCGCCCTCTGCGAACGAAATGCGCGGTCACATAGCCAAATTTGCGCGTCCCGTTTTGTCCAGGAGGTGCGCCATCGAAATAGATTTCGACCCGTTTTTTCTTTACGCGCGAAAACTCACGCAGCATCTCGACCAATTCCATTTCATCGTCGAGTGCATCGAGGCGTAATCCCACACGGGGAATTAGGTTATGTCCGTCAACAATATAAGGCATGGCGTTATTGTACCCCTCTATGAAAAGCAAAGGCATCGTATTGCGTATTGCGTAAGTGAACATTACGCAATACGCAATACGAACTCTACGCCATTGCTACTTCTTTTGTCGTGACCTCAAACTCGGGTGGATGCTCAAAATGTTTCTTCACAGCGCATTGATCAGCGGAGCGGATTAACGCTGGGCGATATTTTTCAGGGAACTCAGGCGGGACTTGGATCTCAAGTTCAAATTTGCCGACCAAGCCTGTCATCGGGTTGCTGCGCATACGTTGAACGATTCGAATCCCCTCGGTTGAGAGTCCGCGCTGACGGCAGAAGCCGAGAACGTAAATCCCGGCGCAAGTGCCGAGAGAAGATAAGAAAACAGCAAACGGGGTTGGGGCAGAACCTTCGCCGCCGCCCATTGGGGGTTGGTCAGTTTTGACAGTAAAATCGGCGAAATGCGCATCTACACGTGCGCCGCCAGGGAAGTCTATGATCATTTCCATTCTGATAAGCTCCTAAAGTGATAGTTATTTACAACAATCTTTAGATGAAACTAGGACAAAAAAGTTACAAAACGATTTTTCTTTCACCGCGAAAAAGGCAAGATGAATCTGGAGCGTAGCGCGACATTTATGTCGCTTTTGCACACCTTTAGCGCTATGCTATAGGCTTTACAAAAGCCCTAAAAACTTTAAAGCTCTTTTTTCGTAAATAAGAGAATGACGGTTATAATCCTATCTCTTCACCCAAACAGGAGAATATAATGACAGACGAATATAATAGTAAAAAAATCACAACGGTAGATGGTAACTTTATAAAAGACATGGTTTTGCGCTTCAAGCTAATAACCCGCCTGATGGGCGACAGACGTGTCAGCGGGTTGACCAAGCTCCTCCCCTGGGGGTCGCTAGCATACCTCCTCTTACCCTTCGATTTCATTCCCGGCGGGTTAATGACCGTCATCGGTGCGGCAGATGACGTCGCCATCATGTGGTTTGGCTTCACCCTCTTCCTCGAGCTTTGCCCCACTGACGTTGTTGATGAGCATATCATCGCGCTCACAGGGCAAAGTGTCTCTTCTACAGATGGTGATATTGTGGATGCCGAAATTGTTGATCTGGACGATTAAGGTAACGCGATGAAAAATCTACTTATGGGATTGATAGGGATTCTCGCCCTAACAGCCTGCGCCATCGTGCCCGAACCAACCCCTCAACCTGCTCCCCTTATCGCAACAATATCCCCAGCCCCAGCAGATACCGCCTCCCCAGACCCGACAGTTGAATCTGCACCCACAACTGAGCCTGCACCTGAAATACCGCTCTCGGTAAGGACCTTCCCTGATGCGACACAAGTCGAATGGAAAATGGTGGCGAGTGGTCTTGACCAGCCTCTAGACATCCAACATGCTGGTGATGGCTCGGGGCGCGTTTTTCTCGTCGAACGGATCGGCAAAATTTTTATCCTTGAAAATGGGGTTCTTTCAGACGAGCCTTTCCTCGATATTTCGGACAGGCTCACTGACAATAAATCGGAGCAAGGCTTATTGGGGCTGGCTTTTCATCCTAACTATGCTGAAAATGGTTTCTTCTTTGTAAATTATACAGACCTTAACGGAAACACTATCATTGCCCGCTACCAAGTTTCGGAAAACGCCGACCAAGCCAAAATCACGAGCGAATCGGTACTCCTCCACACCGCACAGCCTTATGGCAATCATAATGGCGGCGGGATCGCTTTCGGCCCAGACGGATTCCTGTATATCGGGCTTGGTGACGGCGGCTCTGGCGATGATCCGCATGGCAATGGCCAGAACCTGAACACTTATCTCGGTAAACTCCTCCGCATCGATGTGGATGGCGGTGAAACTTACGTCATCCCCTCGGATAATCCCTTTTTGCAGGGCGAAGCTTTGCCCGAAATTTGGGCATATGGTTTGCGAAACCCATGGCGTTTTAGCTTCGACAGTTTGACAGGCGATTTATATATTGCCGATGTTGGGCAGAATCTCTGGGAAGAAATCGACTTTTTGCCTGCTGGCACGAAGGGCGGTGCAAATTTTGGCTGGAACTATATGGAGGGGCTGCATCCATTCTCTGGTGAGCCATCTGCCGAGTTGAGTCTGGTTGCGCCAGTGGCAGAATATGAGCATAACTTAGGCTGTTCCGTGACGGGTGGTTTGGTTTATCGCGGCGATGCGTTGCCCGAATGGCAGGGCGTTTATCTTTATGGCGATTTTTGTACAGGAAGGATTTGGGGCTTGCTGCAAGTGGACGGCCTTTGGAAAGAGCAGGTATTGATGGAGACAGATTTCTTGATCGCTAGTTTTGGTCAGGACGAGGCTGGTAATATCTACCTTGCAGATTTTGCAACAGAATCGGTTTTTCTTTTAAAGAAAAGATGAGAATAGCATTTTGTCATCTTCGAAAATGATGCCTGTCACTAGCGCAAAGGTCAGACCTCTTTTATACTTTTTTTCATAAGGTAATAGACGTCTTTTTTCTCCTCCTTGTGAGTTGGTTTGAAAAACCCCGTAGTCTTCACGGGGTTTTTCGTTTAAGGGGGAGTCTTTTATTTGTATTCTTAGAGTTGAAGATTTTGCCAAATAATTTGAGTTGAAAAAAATCTAGCCACCAGACAGTTTAACAAATGAATAGGTTGATCGACAGGTAAAAC
>JABGOQ010000082.1 GCA_018645405.1 Anaerolineae bacterium
AATTGCCGATCCGCATCTCTCTTTGTAAATATTTATGAAACTGTCTGGTGGCTAGCATATTTTTCAATTTCATGTTTAGCATATGTACAGTGAGGCGTTGCTAGACCTGAAGACACAAAATCATTGCCATTCTTATCTTCAATGATATTTGAAGATTGTAATTCCCAATAATCAAATCCTATTGAAATATCCCCATAACCTCTCCATAGTGTTAGTAGATTACCAAATATTGAGAATGAACTAATGTAGGTGTTTTGAGTTAGCAAGGTATGAGCTTCAATTATATTATTCCTAACCTGTTTGCTATCAGCAATTTCAATTAGTTTTTTGTACAGCACCATCCCTTCGGATGTGTCATTTAGGTTTGCAGCGTCAAAAAGCCAAATTTCTCGATTCTTTATGATTGACGAGATAGCATCTAAATCTGTATAGTGATACAGATAATTGCTATATTGTGGTGTGGGAAATGTTTCTCTTAATTCCTCTTCAGGAAACATATGCTCTAATAATTCATAGGTTTTTGTCATACCAACTCCTCCAAAATAGCGATAGTCTCCCTCTTCCCCCCGCTTCCATTCTCCCCACCGGGGCCAACGCAGGAGGGGCAGCCATCTTTACAGCCGCATTCCTGCACAAGTTGGAGCGCGCTGGCGAGCAGGGTTCCTTGCATCTCGAATAATTTCTGGCTAAAACCGATCCCTGCCGGGACTTGGTCGTAGAGCACGACGGAGGGCATTCCATCGGCGGCTGCCCAGGCTGGGTCGGCGAAAACGCCCAAGTCGCGGTTATCGGTCATCAAGTATAGGGGAGCTAGATGTCCGAGCAACGAGGCCAAGCCTGCCAATCCGGAGCGCATCCGCACATTTTGTTCCGCCTGGCGATGACAGCTTGGGCAGAGCGTGACGAGATTATCCAGCCGATTCGCATCATCCCGATTTGAAAAATTTCTAAAAGGAATTTTGTGATGCACATCGTGCTGGCGGCTTTCTTCAACCAATCCACAGACGCTGCAACGGTAGCTATCTCGGGCACGGGCGGCATCTCGGGTGCGTTGCCAATTTGCACCATACTTATTCGTATCATTCGACCACGCCCCAGCAGCGCGCAGTTTTTCTGTCGTTTCATCTGCAAGAGAGAGCCAGTAGCCGGTGGTCTGAAACTCGTTCGGTGGCAAATCGAGCGGCTCATCGCCCAGATTTTCGCCCGTCTCCCAACTGCGCTTGCGGAAACCCGTCACCTGCTCAGAGACGAGCAACTCACCATACGCAGTCTCTGCCCTCACCCCTAACCCTGTAATACTCGAAGAGTGCTCTCCCTCAGGGAGAGGGGAACTCGCCAGCGTTGATAAAAGCGTGATTTCGGTCTGACGCTGGGGCTGGGTGTAATAATCTAGCGCAACGGGAATCAGCGCGGCGATATTTTGCTCAAGGTTCAGTTCTTGCACAAAATATTGCTGCCCCTCATGCAAATAAACAGCGCGCGGATGCACCATCCAGGGGGCGGAACCAAGATCGACTTCGCCAAGCGCGCGCGGCTTTTCACCATCGTGGATTTGCAAAACGATATTCTCTGGGGATGCAGAACGAAGCGAGACGCTCGCTGCCGGATACGCATCTGCCATCCAAAAATATGCCTGCTTGGACGCGTGCAACTCGCCCCCCTCGGCGAGGAACGCGAGAAACTCCGAAAGACTCTCTGCCGACAAATTGCCAAATCCCTGCCCCTCTTTGAAAGGCAGTTCAAAGGCAGCACAGCGCAGATGATTGAGCAATATCAGCAAATGATCGGGGTTGATGAGGGCTTGCTCCGGCGAGCGGGAAAAGAAATACTCGGGATGATGGGCAAGGAACTGATCGAGCGGATTGGGCGAAGCAACAAAGATCGCCGTGGCTGGAGTATCGCCCCGCCCCGCTCTTCCGGCTTGCTGCCACGTGGACGCGATCCCGCCCGGATACCCGACCAATAATGCCGCCCCTAACCCGCCAATGTCGATGCCGAGTTCAAGGGCGTTTGTCGCTACAACGAGGGAAACATCGCCATCTCGAAGACCTTTTTCGATTTCTCTTCGCTGAGAAGGTAAATATCCCGAACGATAACCGCGAATAGTTTTAGACCCGAAAGGTTTTATTTGGGCGCGTTTTTCAGATAATGAATTTGAAGGAAAAGATTCGGATTTAATTGTGGCGCGATTGAAACCTTTCGGGTCTCTTTCGCGCAAATGTGTCAAAATAATCTCTACGCTTCTCCTAGACTTCGCAAAAACCACAGACTGCATATCATTCGCCAACAAATCCCCTGCAAGTCGAACAGATTCGATTAAGGAATTTTTGCGTAGCCCTAGTGCTTCGTCTATGACGGGCGGATTGTAGATCAGGAAATGACGTTCACCATGAGCGGAGCCATCTTTATCAATCAACTCGACGGGGGCTTCGATCAGATTTTCTGCTAATTCAGCAGGATTGCCAATTGTCGCGGAGGTAAGAATAAATTGCGGGCTTGCCCCATAAAAAGCCGCTACGCGTATAAGACGGCGAATCACATTGGCAACATGCGAGCCAAAAACGCCGCGATAAGTGTGCATCTCGTCAATAACAACGAATCGCAGGTTGCTGAAGAATTCTTCCCATTTGGTGTGGTGGGGCAAAATCCCGGTGTGGAGCATATCTGGGTTCGTGAGTAGGATACGGGCGTTTTTGCGGATGGCGGGGCGTTTGGGTTTTGGGGTGTCGCCGTCGTAGGTTGAAGGTTTAAGGTTGGAAAGTTGGAAGGTTGAAAGGTTATTAAGTTGGTCTTGGGTGAGGGCTTTAGTGGGGAAAAGATAAATAGCGCGTGAATCTGGGTTTTGGGACAATTCGGCTAAAACGGGGAGGTTGTAAGCGAGGGTTTTGCCAGATGCGGTGCTGGTGGCGAGGACAATGTTTTTGCCCGCACGCGCGTGCATCCACGCGGTGGATTGGTGGGTGTAGAGAGATGTGATGCCGCGCTGACGGAGGGCATCTGCTAGGGCGCGCGGCAAATCGTTGGGGATGGGGGCTGTTTTGGCGGGACGCGCCGGGGTAACGCGCCACGTTGATATATTGGGAGCAGTTTCGAGATCCGCGCGCCAGCGGGAGAGGAGATTGTCAAAAGACATCGCGACAGATTATCCTATTCCCAAAGATTGGCGGAAGAGATATAAAATCCCCGTCGCTACTGCCCAAACGCCATAGCCTGAGAGTAGAATGCCTCCGATTTTCATATCTGCTCGTGCGGCGTACCATGCGCCGACGGCAAAAAGAAAAGTGGGGATAAGGGAAAGAGCAACGCTCTGGTTAAATTTGACAACGGCTTCTTTGTTGCCATTTACTGCGGCATAGATAACCCAAATTGCAAGAGCGGCACGGATGGGGGTTGTGGAGATTATCGCGGCTGCAAGTTTGCTCTGCCTTTGCAGGAAAGCTACTGCAATAATGATCAGGATGGAGATGATAACGGGATAGATTTCTTGTGATTTCATGGACGGAATAGTATCACGAATTATTCGTGTTATTCGATAAATTCGCCCCATTCGTGATAGAAAAAAGGCCTCCCGATTTTCACGAGAGACCTTCATCTAATGAATTACACCGCCGCAAGCGGACGGGGTATCAATCTAAAAGTGCTAAATACTTACGCCGCAAGCGGCGGGGTATTGAACCCGTATAAAGAATAAAAAAATCTGCGTCTAGGCTAAAGACTCTCCCCAAGTATTTTGAAAGGTGATTTCTTCTAGCGGTTTTCGGAGACGAGGCGCATTTTCGCGCTTCTGTAGTTTCTCTGGGAGGTTGCTTGCATCTCCCAAATAGCCGATTGCAATTACTGTTAGGGGCATATATTCGATAGGGATATCAAAGGCTGAGCGCGCTTCGTCTTTGGAAAAACCTGCCATGACATGTGTATAGAGTTCCATTGATGAAGCTTGCAAAATCATCTGTGTGGTTGCCAAACCCAGATCATGCCAGGCATAGCTTTGTTTGCCGCGTTCGCCTACTTCTTGTGTTACGTTCAGGATTAATAGCGGGGCGTGTTCTGCCCAAATTCGATTGCCTTCTGAAAGTGTGGATGCGATTTTTTTATGTGTTGCATCACCCTTTTGCCCGACAATAAATCGCCATGGCTGGATATTGTTGGCAGAAGGTGCCCAACGAGCAGCTTCTAATAAACTGGATAGAATTTCTGAATCTACTGAGAGATCCCTATCAAAAGCGCGTGGGCTACGACGATTGGCAATAAAGGGACGTACTGTGTTTTTTGCGTTAGTCATTTTGGAAATCTCCTGAAATGAAAGTTGATATTATCTGTCATAGACAGACGTAAAACAGTCGATACTCCTTACGAAGCAATCAGAATAAAAAAGTCTCTCGTTGAACTACGAGAGACTTTTACCGTGCAATCTATCTTCGTCGCCCACTGAGCAGGCTTGCATAATAGAGCAATTGCAAAACCGCTGTAACCAATGCCGCGACATAGGTCAGTGCAGCGGCGTTGAGGACTTTATTTACACCACGTTGCTCTTCTTCAGTTTGGATGATTCCTGTTTCTGCGAGTAATTTTTTGGCACGCGCAGAAGCATCAAATTCGACGGGGAGGGTCATTAGGGCAAAGAGGGCACCACCTGCAAAAAAAGCGACGCCCAGCCATGCGATATTGATGAAGTTGAAGAAAAGCCCAGCCATAATTAAAATCCAGCCGAGGTAGGATCCAATATTGACCATTGGCACCATCGCGGCGCGCATTTTTAGGGGTAGATAATCTTCGGAATCTTGCATAGCGTGCCCCAGCTCGTGGGCAGCAATCGCCAGCGAAGCGACTGATGCGCCCTGAGCAACGCCCTGTGAGAGACGTAAAGTTTTCGAGCGTGGATCGTAATGATCGGTCATTTTTCCACGAACAGCTTCAATTTGCACGCCGTAAAGACCCGCGCGCGTGATTAAGCGTTGCGCGGCTTCGTGTCCGCTAATGCGACTACGGGCGGGGACTTTGCTCCATTTCTTATAGGCTGATTTTACATACCATGATGTGAACATGACCAATAACATGCCGGGAGCCATATAGAGCCAATAAGTTGGTGAGAAATACATATGTTTTTCCTTTTATCACAAATTACACAAATTTTTCGAATAAGATGAATGTTTTTTGTAGTTATGACGTAATGCGTCATAACTACAAAATTCATGCTATTTGCTTTATGCGATATTTATTCTTGATCAATCAAGTCCGTTAATATATCTACGGCTTTATCTAGCTGTGAGTCGCGCTCGGCTTCGATATCTTCTTCGGTGATTTCAACGACTATGTCTGGCTCTAAGCCAATTTTATGGATGGTACGCTCACTGGGAGTGAGCCATTTGGCGATAGTAACGCGCACTGCACCTTGGTCATTATTAAGCGGAATCCAGTTTTGGACAGAGCCTTTGCCAAAAGATGTGACGCCGAGCAATTGTCCACGCTCGAGATCTTGAATTGCGCCAGCAACTACTTCGGACGCGGAGGCTGATCCCTCATTGATAAGTACGATGATCGGCAGGTCGGTTGCTTGTCCACCCTGAAGCGCCTCGTGGATATCCCGTCTTCCATCCCCGTATTGTTCGTAAAGAACCACTTCGCCTTCGGGGATAAATTCAGAAGCAACTTCGATGGCTGTGTTGAGAAGTCCGCCGCCATTATTTCGAAAATCGACGATAAAGCCTTCTGCACCCTGTTCAAGAAGGTCTTCAAGAGCAGCGCGCAACTCTGGGGTGGTTTTGGTGCTAAATGTGAAGATGTGGATATAGCCGATATTATTCTCTAGCAATTCACTTTCTACACTGGGGATGGTGATGTGGGCGCGCGTGACATCGAACTCGAGAGGCTCCGATTCACCGTCTCTGTGAATTGTGAGGTGTACCGTTGAACCCGCTGGCCCCAAGACTCTGCGGATGACGAGATCGCCGTCGATGCCGGTCATATCTTCGCCGTCAATCGCGATGACAAGATCGCCAGGTTTCAGCCCTGCTTCTTCGGCAGGTGAGCCAGGCATTGGGCTGACGATGGCAAGATAATCGCCCGTCGAATCGACCCAGGCACCGATCCCGTCATAGGAGCCTTCGATGCTGCTGTTGGCTTGCGTGTATTGATGTGGATCCATATAGGAGGTATGCTGATCGCCAAGCGAATCGAGCATCCCGCTGATGGCACCTTGCATGAGTTTTAGGTCATCTACAGGTTGGTCTACATAGCTATCGTGCACAATTTGCCAGGATTCCCAGAAGGGGGCGAAGAGGGTGTCCAACTCATCAGGTGTTGCTTCGGCTGTTTCTGGAGAGGGTGTTGGGGCTGTTGGTGCAGAGAGAAAATCTGCGGGTAGTTCTTCTTTGATCAAATAGCCAGCTGCGAATCCGCCCGTGAAGACGGATATTAATAATACGCCGGCAATCATACCGGTAATAATATAGCGAAGGGGTTTGTTCATTTAATTAGCTCCGATAGTTAGTTTGATGATGAGCATACCATGTGGGGATTAAAAAACGATGAATTCAGTATATGAAGAATATATGCAGTTTTTAGTCTGACTGGTCTGGCTGGTCATCTAACTCTTTTACTCGCCGACGTAGCTCATTAAGCTGATCGTCTTCTTTTTTGAAAGGTTGGCCGAGGTTGGTTTTGCTGGTGTTGAGCCAGTCAAATTTCATGCCTTTTGAGCCGCGTACCGCTGCGAACATGAGCAGATTGGCAAAGACGATGATGATAATGAGGAGGAGGACAACAAGATATATGTTCATGGCTTTTTCCCATTGAGTATATAAGGCAAATCTTTCCAATTTTCTAGTCTTGCATCGGCATCGTTAGCATTTCCTTTATCCCCTTTTAGAATACTAAAGAAGCCAAAATCTTTCGCGGCGCGCGTTGTGCGTGGGAGGTCGTCTATCATCACACAGTTATGAGGATCGCTTTCTCTGACAATTTCCATGGCACGTGCAAAGGCTTCGGGTTGGGGTTTTGCGTGTGGGGCGATGGCGTAGATGTCAAGAATCTGCTCGAAATAGTCGCTGATTTGCAAATGAGCCAGCACGCGTTGCGCATGTTTGGCATCTGCGCTGGTGAAGATGATCCTCTTTTGGGGAAGATGCTCAAGAAGGGCACGCAAGTTTGGGTCAGGAGCGATATACGCATCTAATGGGAGTTGATGTACATAGGCGTGATAGGCGCTTTCATCCACATCAAAATTTGCCTGAATCCCGCGGAGCGTTGTGCCGTGTTTGAGAAAATATTCTTCACGCTGGGCGGGGATTTCATCCCACGAAAATCCTAGCTTTTCGTGCATATAAAGACTAATGCGGTCTTTGATGCCTTGCCAAAGCCCAGATTCGTGAGGGTAGAGAGTATCATCTAGGTCGAAAAAGATGGTTGTGTAGGTCATGGCTTGGATTATAACGGGAAAAAGAGAATAAAACCGCCAAGACGCCAAGTTTTTAAACTTGGCGTCTTGGCGGTTAAGAATCAAAAAAATCGCATATAATACTCCCCATGCCCATAAAAATACTCTCCCCCGAACTTGCCTCCCAAATTGCCGCTGGTGAAGTGGTCGAAAGACCTGCATCTGTGGTCAAAGAATTGGTTGAAAATTCTCTCGACGCTGGTGCGACCAGTGTTAGTGTGATTATTGAAGAAGCTGGTCGTCGCGTTATCGAAGTTGCGGATGATGGTTACGGAATCCCTGCAGATGAGGTGGTACTCGCAGTTGAACGCCATGCAACCAGCAAACTTCACTCAGCTGATGAGCTTTTTTCTATCGGCACGCTTGGTTTTCGCGGCGAAGCTCTTGCTTCAATTGGCTCAGTGGCGCGGTTCACGCTCACATCCCGCACAGAAGATGATGAAGCCGCGACACGAATGATCGTTGAAGGCGGAATCTCCACGCCCCCTCAACAAGTTGGAGCACCGAGCGGAACAGTCGTCCGAGTCGAGAATCTTTTTTATAATGTCCCCGCGCGGCTTAAATTTCTCAAAGCTGATACGACCGAACGCCGTCGCATTGACGCCCTCCTCACCCGCTACGCTCTCGCCTACCCCGGTGTACGCTTCAAGCTCGTCCAAAATGGGCAGGCAAAATTGCAAACCAGCGGCAACGGTGACCGCCGCGCCATCCTCGCCACCCTTTATGGCGTAGATGTGGCAAAAGATTTTCTCGAAGTCAACGCTGCCGAAGATGATATCCGTTTAACAGGATTTATCAGCCCGACTTCGCTAACGCGCTCTAATCGGCGTGAAATCACCTTTTTTATTAACGGCAGATGGGTACAGGATATTTCCCTCAGCACCGCCACAATCAAAGCCTATCACACCCTGCTGATGGTGGGACGATACCCACTCGCGGCGCTCTTTCTTGACCTTGAGCCTGCTTCCGTTGATGTAAACGTTCACCCCACAAAGGCGGAGGTGCGGTTCCGTGACCCCAGTCAGATGTTCAGCTTTGTACAGCGTTCTGTCCGAAAAGCGATTCTCGCCTATACCCCCGTCCCGCAAATGGGAATCGCCCCGCCCGCGTTGTGGACGGAGAAACCCGCACGACAAAGCAGCGGCGTTGACGCGGCGTGGCAATTTGCGCAAGAGACAGACGGTGGACGGTCGACCGTCAACGGTCAAGACACTCCCGAAACCTTAAATAGCATCCCAACCATCCCGCTTTTAAGATTAGTGGGGCAAATCGGCTCTGTCTACATCATCGCCGAAGGACCCGATGGGCTATACCTAATAGACCAACATGCCGCTCACGAGCGGGTTTTATTTGAGCGGCTCTTGGCACAGCGTGAAGCGAATACTATTTCATCACAAAAATTATTAGAACCAGAAGTTGTTCACCTCCCGCCCGCGCAGGCAACGCTACTTGAAGGACAACTTGCCATTTTGCAGAAATTCGGATTTGAAGTGGAGGCTTTCGGCCCCAACGCTTTTCAAGTACGCGCCATCCCGACGCTCTTTACGGGGGCTAATCCTGCCGCTGCGCTGCGCGTTCTAGTCGAAGACTTCGAAGGGGATGAGACTCCCTTACAAGAAAAACTTGAAGACAAAATCGCTGCGCGCGTCTGCAAACGGATGGCGGTCAAGGGCGGGCAAACACTCTCTACCGCCGAGCAAGAATCACTCCTGCGCGATTTAGAGAATTGCGAATCCCCGCGCACCTGCCCGCACGGTAGACCGACAATGATCCATCTCTCAGTTGATATGCTCGAAAAGCAATTTGGGCGGACGGGACCTCGCTAATTTTGCACCACGAAGACACGAAGAGCATCAAGCTTTTCTTTGTGAGTCTTTTGTGCCTTTATGGTAAATAAATCATGAATCCAATAAAAACGGAACGATTAATTCTTGCTGAATTTATCGAAGCTGATGCCCCTTTTATTTTAGAAATGCTCAACGACCCCGCATGGATAAAATTTATCGGAGATAGGGGCGTTAAGACCCTTAGTGATGCTCGCGACTATATCGTGAATAAATTGCAGAAAAGCATGGAAGAGCTTGGCTTTGGGATGCTCTTGGTAAAACTAAAAGATGGAGAATTTCCTGTCGGTACTTGTGGGTTGCTAAAAAGAGATTACTTGGATCATCTTGATATTGGTTTTGCCTTCTTGCCAGAGTTCAGGGGAAAAGGATATGCCTTTGAAGCAACATATGCTCTCATTACTTACGGGAAAAAAGAACTTGGTATGAAACGTATCTTGGCTTTTACTGATGCGGAGAATTCTACGTCTATTAAATTGCTTAAAAAACTTGGGCTGGAATTTGAACGTATGCTGCTTGAATTCCCTGAAGATGATGCAGAGATTGAACTATACGGGAAAGACCTGTAGCTATATTAATGGGGAATATGGAAAAAAGAAAATGAATGACTAGAATTTGTCGGCATAATCGTAGATGCACAACGAGAATCGATTTTTTGTGAGGACCTCCTAAAATGACGAGAAGAAAAAATAC
>JABGOQ010000145.1 GCA_018645405.1 Anaerolineae bacterium
TGTACTACAGGAAACCCTATTCATTCACGCTTTTTTTGGCGAAGGTATTGTTCATTGTACAACAATTATACATTACGTAATATAAGTCACCATTTCAAACCTGAATAGTAACTATCATATCTGCAAAGCTCAGGCGGAGAAGAGTTCGCTAGGTATTCTCCCAATATTTTTCCATCAACTCGTCCACCCACGCGGGTTGCCGAACAAGTTCCGTTGGCAGAAATTGTCGAAAGACCGGCTTTATATCCAGCACGGGCGTCCCGTTGATTGCATCCAAACCCTGCACAATTAGCTCATTCCCTTCTCTTTTTAGAACGCGTGCGATAGTTAATCCGATCCGATATGGACGGTTTTTGCCGCGTTGGGCGAAAATCCCCACTTTACCCCAATCAGGATTATTTCTTGGGTAGCGTGCTCCGCGAACGATTTTCTGATCCTGTACTTGATGAAAATAGAAGATGATTTCAACGTGAGAAAATTCTTCTAAACCCGCGAGGCTCTCAGCAGGGAAAGAATCTCTCAGGATTATTTTCGAGGTGACGCTTCCCCAATTATCATCCTTAATTTTTCTACGGTCATTTTCAATATAGCCTATAGACTCTAATTCAATTTTCACCCTTGCTCCTTTTGATGAGATAAAAAATACCGTAACCTATAATAAAAGTTACGGTATTTTTCAAGAAACTTCAACTGACGATTACAGAGAAAATTCTTCTTCGGCTTCTCGCATGGCGTTGAAGGAGGCAATAGAAACTTCAAGCATTTCCAAATCTGGTTCATGGGTGGTGAGAAGTTGTAATGCCATATTTGGGCGCACGAGCGCTTGGACAATTGGAGAATCAAGATGTGCGGCTGTCCACTTGATATATTCATAAGCCATTCCAGCGATAACAGGAATCAACACCAAACGGCTGAGCAATCGCAAACCAAGAGACATAGGACCTAGCATCGAATAGACAATGATGGACATAAGGACCAGTGTGAGTAAAAAAGCTGTACCACAACGAGCGTGTTCACGAGAATAGGTTGCGACAGTTTCGGGGGTTAATTCTGCGCCATCTTCAAAGGCGTTGATCGTTTTATGCTCTGCGCCGTGATAGGAATAAACTCGTTGAATTTCTGGCATTAGCCCAACTGCCCAAACGTACCCGATCAATAAAAGAATACGAACAATTCCCTCGAGTAAATTACCCCACCACGCGTTCCATTCGAGATAACGCTCAACCAGCCCGCCAGCGGTAGCGGGAAGCATGAAAAATAAACCGATGCTTAGGAGTAAGGAAAATGCCAAAGTCAGGTAGAGAGCGGGACCTTCAAGCTGTTCATCTTCTCCACTTTGAAGATTTGCCGAGATGGTGAGCGCGCGCATGCCCAGCCCCATTGCATCCCAGAGTAAAATCAAGCCGCGTACAAAGGGTGTTTTTGCCAAGCGGGATTTATAGATTTTGGCGAGTTTCTCAACATGTATTTCAACTTTGCCTTCAGGGTTACGCATGGCGATGGCAAAAGCATTTTTTCCGCGCATCATCACGCCTTCGATTACGGCTTGTCCACCGTAGGAGATCAATTTGTCTTCCATAATTATTTACCTTTAAAAATTCTCACGCAAAAATACGAGTTTTCAAAAATTTTTCTAATATCTTTGCGCGAGCCAAAATTATGCTAAATTGTAGAAAAAGTGGATCAGTGCATCAATGCCGCGATACCAAGTGGGCAAATCCTGTTTTTCGTTAGGAGAGTGGATACGATCATCAGGCAGCCCGAAACCGGTTAATACGGATTCGATGCCGAGGGCTTTTTGCATATCCCCAACAACGGGAATTGAACCACCCTCGCGTTTGAAGAGGGGTGGCGTTCCCCAAACAGTTGACATGGCATCTGACATCGCTTTCACACCCACACCACCAAGCTCTGAGATGGATGGGTTGCCTCCATGCTCAACTTTAATATCCCATTTTACGCCATCAGGAGCGTTCTCTTCCATATATTGCACGAGTTGCTCGTAAACTTCGTCTGGCGTTTGATCGGGGACAAGACGCATGGAAATTTTCGCCATCGCCTTTGCGGGGAGGACGGTTTTCGCACCTTCACCCGTGAAGCCAGAAAGCATTCCGTTTACATCAAGCGTCGGGCGTGCGCCGATTTGTTCAACAGGGGTATATCCTTTTTCTCCCCATAATGAAGGAGAGCCCGTTTGTTTCAAAAGAAATTCTTCGTTTACCGGTAACTTCGCTAACTCGGCGCGTTCTTCTGCATCAATCGCGCGGACTTTATCGTAAAAACCCGGCAAGGTGATATGACCATTTTCATCTTTCATGCCTGCTATAAGAGTCATCAAAGTGTTCGCAGGGTTTCGTACCGCACCACCAAAAAGACCAGAGTGCAAATCATGACTGGGGCCTGTAACGTGGATTTCAAAATAAGCCAATCCACGCAGAGCATAAGTGATGCTGGGGAGTTCTTTACCTAACATCCCTGCATCGGGATTAAGGCAGAAATCGGCAGCAAGAAGTTCTTTATGCATCTCCATAAAATCGAGCAGGTTAGGCGAGCCAATTTCTTCTTCACCTTCGATCATGAATTTAATATTACATGGAAGCTCACCATTTTTGACAATAGCTTCGACGGCTTTCAATGTCGCAACAACCTGCCCTTTCATATCCGATGCGCCGCGCGCGTGGAGGCTATCACCGCGCTGAGTTGGCTCAAAGGGTGGTGTTTCCCATAGATCTAGCGGGTCTTCAGGCTGAACGTCGTAATGCCCATAAATCAAGACTGTCGGGGCATCTTTGGCGTGAAGCCAATCGGCGTAAACAACCGGATGTTTGGCGGTGGGGAAGATTTCGACATTTTCCATCCCCAATACTTCCAATTTTTCAACCAACCATTCAGCAACGCGGAGCATATCATCCTTGCGTGCAGAATCAGTGGAGACGGAAGGGATACGTAAAACTTCTTTGAGTTCGTCTAAGAATTTTTCTTTATTTTCTTGAGCGTAGCTTAGTGCTTTTTCTCGATTGGACATTCCTTGCTCCTTCTAAGTACCTAATGCGTATTTCATGTTTTTACGCAATATCGCGTCGTTCTTTTCAGCTTCGTTTTATTTTATTTTCCCGTATAAAAACCAAAATTTATCTTGGTTAAATTCGCTTTGTAAATCTTCATCCCAAAGAAATTCTCCGGTGATGAATTTTGCACGCAAAAGCTCGTCAAGAGCTATCAATTCAGCGGGCATTTGATCCGTTTCGTCTGCAAGCAATTCGAGCATAACGCGCAGGCGAACTTCGTGCTTATAATCGGCGGCGTAATCTTCTGGCTTATTGCGATAATCGTTGAGATAGCTACGCCAGAGTCTGAGGCGTGCGTCTAATTCGGTGGCGGATTTTTTTGTCCACGCCGCATACCATTTTCTTTTAATGGTAGCAAGTTTTGGGGTCAAGTGCGTACCGAGATTCCCAGCCTTTAGACGTTTTTGTGTCAGGAGTAATCCGCCAATGGTGAGGCGCGGCAATTGTCCCATCGGATAAAAAAGAATATCCGAGAGAAGATAATTTTTGAGTTCGGGGATGGATTTTTCTATGTAGTTTTGGTCTTGTTTGGGGGTCGGCATGATGGCTATTATTAGGGTGTTTCAGGGGTTGCTGTTGCTTCAAGCGCGCGACGGGTGAGCAAATGCCAATTGGAGATGCTGTTTAGGCGGTCGCTGGTATCGTAGAGAGGCGCAGCCTGCACACCATTAACCTGGGCATCAACCGCAAAAGTATAGGTCGGAAAATAGAGCGGGAGCGCGGGCAATTCTTGCGCAAAAATAACCTGGAAATTGCGATACAAACGCGCTCGTTCGTTCAAATTGGCAGTGATACGTGCGCGTTCAAGATATTCGCTCGCGGCACGGCTATCCCATTGAGCGTAGTTTTGCCCACCTGTTGCTTCGGCTTGATGCCAAAATGGATAGGGATCGGGGTCGGGGGTATAACTCAAATTTAGATCAACCAGTGCTGCTTGGTATTGGCGAGTATCAAGATTTTCGTGAATTAATTGCTCATAAGGGAGCGCAAGCAATGTCACGCGCACGCCGAGTTTTGCCCAATCTCGCTGAACGTATTCTGCTAATGCAGTGTGCAAAGCGTCGTCGGGATGCAAAAGTGTGAAAGCTAAAAATTGCCCTTCTTTGGCACGAACTTCGCCTCCCTCGGCGGGGATAACATATCCTTCTTTTTTCAGGGCGGAAATAGCCGCATCAGAATCATAATCAAGGTGTTCAATGCCATCATAATAGGCCCAAGAACTGGGAAGGATCGGACCGTCCGCAGGTATGGCTTGCCCTCGTAAAAGGTCATTGATCATCCGCTGACGGTTGAGGCCCATTAACAAAGCCTGCCGTATCGGGAAGTCTTGGAAAAATGGAACTTCTCCGTTGTCGAGATTGAAGAAAATCAGACTCAACTCTGGGCGGCGGCTGGTGTATAGAGAAAGCTTCTCTTCAAGAAGCGCATCATCCAAGACATTGGATGTGATTTGGCTGATCCCCAGCACCTCGCCTTGTCGATACGCGTCTAACGCACTGGCGGAGGAGGGATAATATCGAAAAACCATCTGCGGGATATAAGGCTGCTGACCATGATATTTATCAAAGGCGGTCAAAACTACGCCTGTAATTTGCCCATCTTCGACGAGAAGATGATCAAATTGATAGGGCCCACTCCCGATCGGATTCAAGTTAAAATCTGCATTCGCAATTTGGTCAGCAGGAATCGCCCCCAACAGATGTTGCGGAAGCACGCCAAAGGTCAGATAATCAAGAAAAGGAACAAAAGGCTCAGGCAAACGGAATTGCATTGTTTTCTCGTCCAGGCGTTTGATTTCAACTTCATCCCAGAGAGATTTGACATCTGCAGGGTAAAAAGAGATGTCATTTTTTATCAAATCAATGGTGAAGATCACATCATCGGTCGTGACCCCTGTGCCATCGTGCCAAACTGCATTCGGTCGGATGGAGAAGTTATAGATGGTGCCATCCTGCGAAGTTCCCCACGCCTCTGCAAGATCGGGGAGAGGCATCCCGCGTGAATCAAAACGAATCAAGCCACTAAAGAGAAGCCTGTTCACGTCACGGTCGGCTGCGTTATTTCGATCCAGTAGCGGGTTAAAGCGACTCATTGAGCCGATCAATGCTTCGGTGTAAACGCCTCCGCTAGTCGGCTGGGTAAAAATCGTCTGAACGCCAGCATTGGGTTGCTGAGAAAGCAATAAGACCCCGACCAAAATCAGGGTAATGACGACGACTAAAATTTGCCAACGAAGTTTTTTCATAAGGAAGGGTGAAAATCTAAAACGTGAAAAGGCTTAATAAAAAAGAAAGGTCTTTTCCTGTGGTTGAATTAAATTATCCAACACCAAGAAAAGACCTTCTTAACTGCGCGCTTTACTTAGTAACTAAGACAGCGGCTATTGCCAATGCAAAGAAAATAACGCTCAAAACAATGGTTGCGCGGAAGAGCGTTTTCTCAACGCCACGACGTGCAGTGAAAACACCGCCAGTATCGCCGCCGGCCAAGCCTCCCAGCCCAGCACCTTTGCTTTGTAAAATTACGCTGATGATCAACGTAATAGACGTTATAATTAGAGCAATATCAATATATACAATCATGGACGAACCTCCTAAAAATTTAGCGAAGGCATTATACCTGTGATGCGGTAAAAAGGTCAAACGAGTTTTGAGTTTAAGGTTTGCAGGTTTAATGTTGAAAGTTGAGGAAGAACTCGTTGAAACTTATTTTGCTACAAACAGCCCCCGCCCAGCCTCCTCCAAATGCGACGGAAAAGCTGTCGAATTTAGGGAAGGGGCGCAACATTCCTTCAAAATGGGCAGGGAGGCTGATCGGGTAATTTTCTGAATATCTTTTTCTTTTGTTTCAACCAATTCTAAGTAGAAAATGGCAAGTTTAAAAATCTAAAGTCTGAAGTCTAAGGTCTAAAATTTTAAAATGAATGAAATCACCCTAAATCTCCACATGCACACCCGTTATTCCGATGGCACCGGTTCACACGCCGATATTGCCCAAGCCGCCCTGCACGCCAATCTCGATGCAGTCATCGTTACCGACCATAATGTTTGGGTGCAGGGACCCGAAGGCTATTATAAGGAGGGGAAGAAACGCGTGCTCGTCATCATCGGCGAAGAGATTCACGACCAAGATAGAGAACCACAAAAAAACCACCTTCTTGTTATGGGCGCAGATCAGGAACTCGCACAGTATGCAGATGAGCCACAAAAGCTTATCAACGCAGTCAACAAAGCCGAAGGTCTCTCTTTTATCGCGCATCCCAACGACCCCCCGCAACCTTTCATTAACGACCTAGGCTATGAATGGGTAGACTGGGAAATAAACGGCTTCACAGGTCTCGAAATCTGGAATGGGCTAAGTGAATTCAAAGGGCGCATCCATACAAAACTCCAGGCGCTTTTCTTTGCCTACCTCCCTAACTTTACCACCCTCGCTCCTCGTCAAGAAACCCTCCAAAAATGGGATGAACTTCTCAGCACAGGCAAGCGCATCGTTGCGGTTTGTGGCTCAGACGCTCACGCGATACACGCCAGCATGGGGCCACTCAAACGCACTCTTTTCCCCTATGAAACCCATTTCAAGGGCATCAATAACCACCTTATGCTTCCTGAAGAACTAAGCGGTGATCCTGTTTTGGATAAAAGGATGACCCTGACCGCCCTCCGCTCTGGACATAATTTCATCGGCTACGATATCCCCGCCCCGACAAAAGGATTCCGATTCACTGCGCAGGGTAAACTTGATTCCGTTTCGATAGGTGACGAGCTCCCCGCCAAAGGCGGCGTGACCCTCCAAGCCCACCTCCCTTCATTAGCAGATATTCGCCTGATCAAAGATGGTGAAGTAATTAAAGAATGGAAAAAGAAAAAGATCTGCACCCATATCACCAGCGAACCGGGTGTATATCGCATTGAAGCCTATAAACGCTATTTAGGCAGGAAACGCGGCTGGATCTTTAGCAATCCGATCTATCTGAGATAGCTTCCTTTTGACGTAGATAGTCATTTAGGTGGTAAAAAGTGCCGCATAATACTGCACTTTTAACATTATGCAGCACTTTGCGCTGTCTAATACTAAGAATCAAAGATTTAGATTCGTTTTTTGCCGTATACATAGTATTAGGCGGAGGTTTTCTCTGCCTATCACCTAATTAGTGCGCTTAACTTTGAAGAGGTAGGAGAATAGAAAAATGAAATTAATGTCAACGACAGCATTATCAAAAAAGAATCAACAACAAACAAGTGAAATGTTTGTAAAATTGATGGAAACGGGTTTGATTGTAAAAACTGATAATGGCTGGGAATTGACAGATTCAGGAAAAAAACGGGGTGGAGAATATAAAGAAAGCAAGCAATACGGAAAATACATTGTTTGGCCAGAAAATCTAGTCGTGGGTGGACAGAAAACCGTAAAGAATGCTCAATTAATTACAGCAACGGCAATTGGCAAAGAATTTGGCTTATCTGCCGTTAAAATCAATCACATTTTGTCAGAAATTGGATGGATATCAAAAGGGGGCGTAAAGGGTTGGATTTTGTCAGAGCAAGGAAAAAAACAAGGCGGTATACAGGCAGAAGAGCGAAAATCAGGAGTTCCGTATGTTCGTTGGCCAGACCAAATACGGCAGTCAAAAGTTTTGAGAGAAACGATTGAACACTTTCAGGGTAGGAAAAGCGAAAACGCAAAAGAAAGCATTAATACAGAAGAAATGAACTTTCGGAAAAAATTTGAAGCAAAGCATCGTACAACCGATGGTCATTTTGTACGTTCAAAAGCTGAAATGTTGATAGATAATTGGCTATATATGGCAGAAATTGTTCACGCGTACGAAAGAAAATTACCAATAGAAGAAGCCGTATATTCAGATTTTTATATTCCAGCAGGAAAGATTTATATTGAGTATTGGGGTTATGATAACGATATAAAATATCAAAATCGGAAAAAGAAGAAGATTAATTTATACAAGAAATATGGATTCAACCTGATAGAATTGACAGATAAAGAAGTTCAAAATTTAGATGATGTATTGCCAAGAATGCTATTGAAATATGGTGTCAGAGCATATTAAAATTAAAAAGCGCACTACCGATGAGTGCAGTTGTCAAGAACAAGAAGAAACGATAGAAAAAACGCCGTACCAGCAGTAGAGTCTATGGAAAAGTGGACAAGAAGCATTTCTTGTCCACTTTTCCATAGACCATTCAGAGCCAAAAAGAGAAAAGCGAGAGGGTAATTCAACGCCATCCCAACCACAAAATCCCCATTGAAGAAAACGGGGCTAAAAAGCGATATAAAGAGAGCGGTAGGAAAAGACTATTCAAGCAAATTCAGTTCGGGTAAGAGAGCTAGAACTTCGTTAGTTGGAGCAATATGTCTGGGTAAACCATTACGAACTATGCGGGTAAGCTCAAGACCTTTGCCCAAACGCAAGAGACCGTACTTGGCAAACTGCTGGCGCGTCATGCCTCGAAGAGCCTCTTCATCCATACGCTGAGACCAAATCAAGATCTTGTAGGCTAAATCTTCCTCAGTGGAGTAGCGATGGGGTTCAGATTTAGAAAGCATGTGCCAAATAGACACCAGCAGTTTACGAGCAATAGCGACAATAGCTGCATTGGAATGTTTGCCGCGATCCTTGAGATGCTCAAATTGAGCTTTCCAATGAGTGTCACTACGAACCGCTCCCCACGCGGCTTCAACCATAGCCCAGCGAAGTTCTTTACGTCCAGACTTGGTGATGCCCTTGCCCTGATGCTTCAATCCACTATCGTGAACACCAGCGCCCAGACCGGCATAGCCAACTAGTTTTTTTGCGTTTTCGAAGCGAGAGATGTCGCCGATGGCAGAGAGAACCGTCATCGAGAGAACTACTCCCAGACCAGGTATCTGCATCAGAAAGACCATATCCTTAGACCAAGGATCACGATTGCTCAAGCAAGCCAGTTCCTGGTGAATGGCTTCTTTATGAGCAGTGAGATGTTCAAGGATGAGAAGATCCTGTTCAATTTGAAGAGATACCATAGACGAGAATTCCTGCTCCTGCCACCAAGCAAGATTCTTTTCTGAGAAAAGCGGGCCTTCTGGAGGAATTAAATTGAAGCGATGAATGAAACTGTGCAGGCGGTTCTTCGTCATTGCAATCTGTTTATGGATACGCCAACGATGAGAAATCAAAGCTCGCAAGTCTCGAACATGATCAGGTGGCACCCAAACTTCGGGAACGATGTCAGCGATGAGCAGAATGAGCAACCTTTCAATGTCGAGTTTGTCGGTCTTGACCTTGGCTCCAGCGATTTGCCCAACTTTCAAAGGATTAGCAACAAGGGCCTTGGCGACCAGTGGAGAGACCAGATCATAAACATCCCAAGCATTAGATGTGGATTCAAGCACCACGACATCTGTTGACTTCAGATTTTTCTGAACCCACTCAGGAAAGCGCGACATGCGCACTTTACGTGGGCGCAGAACCCACTCCTTGAGGGAGTTCATCCCACCTACCAAAACATAGTGTTTATGAATGTCAAGCGCAACGAAACGCCCAAAGGGGATTGATTCAGGAACGATTTTCATGCTACACTCCTTGTCTAGTTGTGGGGCGTGGAATTTTGGGTCAAGAGATACATCTACCGATACGGGTTCTCCCACACCCAAGTGGGGTCCCAGACTAGAAAGTTCGCTGGGCGGCCAAATAACCCGACGGGCTCACTCAGAGTGAAACCGAAGAGTGTCCCATAGGCAGCGTCGGCCGACCCAAGCACTCATGCCCCAGATTTGCGCTCCCAGCGTCGATCAAACAAAGGGTAGCACAATCCTGCCACGCCCCACTGCTCTTTATTCTAATAACCCCGCGTCCTAAGAAACCGAAAAATATCCCAAAAAGGGTGTTTTTTCATA
>JABGOQ010000164.1 GCA_018645405.1 Anaerolineae bacterium
TGCGTTGGTGTATTGGTCGGAGTCGAGGTCTTTGTATAGGTCGCGGTAGCCGTTGGTATCCGTGTTGGCGTGTTGGTCGGCGTCGAGGTCTTTGTGTTGGTTGCAGTTGGCGACGGTGTTCGCGTTGGCGTATTAGTAGGAGTCGGGGTCTTTGTAAAGGTCGCAGTAGCCGTTGGCGTTCTCGTTGACGTATTGGTCGGAGTCGGCGTCTTTGTATAGGTTGCGGTAGGCGACGGCGTATTCGTATAGGTCACGGTTGGTGACGGTGTTCGTGTTGGGGTAGGCGTAATTGTAGGAATTGGCGTCAATGTCGGTGGGTTGCCTCGCACTTTAAATTGACCAATTGTTTGTAATTCATATCCCGCAAAAACCTGAACCTCATAAACGCCGGGTAACCATTTATCCGGAGATGGATTCCATTCAGTAAAACTTAAACCAGAAGGATACTGATACCACGGCTCTGTTACAGAATGCACCAAGACTCCATCACGATACCAAAGAGCTGTCCATTGCACATTTAGAGCCATATTTTTGTATGAAAACACAGCGTACATATGCCTAATTGGATTATAAAAAGAAATACTGGGATACACCGCTTGCTGGTTATTTATCTCTTGAGAGAAGTTCAACGAACCCATAGATACATTGGCATCAGGCGTTAATGTACCTTTAAAAAGAGTGACAACCTTGGCTGGTATAGAAAGAGTTGGGGTAGGAGTAGACGTCTTGGTATACGTTGCGGTTGGAGACGATGTCCGCGTCGGGGTATTAGTAGAAGTTGGCGTTCGCGTTGGGGTATTGGTCGGCGTTGACGTCTTCGTATAGGTCGCGGTAGCCGTTGGCGTTCGCGTTGGCGTATTGGTCGGAGTCAAAGTCTTTGTATAGGTCGCAGTAGCCGTTGGTGTCCACGTTGGTGTATTGCTTGGGGTTGGAGTTGGCGTATAAGTTACAGTAGCGGTTGGCGTCCGCGTTGGCGTATTGCTTGGGGTTGGAGTTATCGAATAGGTCGCGGTAGGTGATGGAGTCCGCGTTGGGGTATTACTTGGGGTTGGAGTTGTCGTATGTGTCGCGGTGGCTGTTGGCGTATGCGTTGGCGTGTTGGTCGGTGTCGGGGTCTTCGTATAGGTCGCAGTCGGCGATGAAGTCCGCGTTGGGGTATTACTTGGGGTTGGAGTTGTCGTATGTGTTGCGGTGGCTGTTGGCATATGCGTTGGCGTGTTGGTCGGTGTCGGGGTCTTCGTATAGGTCGCAGTCGGCGATGGAGTCCGCGTTGGGGTATTACTTGGAGTTGGAGTTGTCGTGTGTGTTGCGGTAGCTGTTGGCGTTTGCGTTAGTGTATTAGTCGGCGTTGGGGTAAATGTTTTTGTAGCAGTTGGAGTCAATGTTGATGGATCGCCTCGTAAACTAAATTGACCAACTGACTGTAATTCCAATCCCACAAAAATCTGAACCTCGTAGATGCCGGGTAACCACTCAGTTGGAGATGGATTCCATTCAGTAAAACCCAGACCTACAGAATCCTGATACCATGGTTCCGTTACAGAATGTACCAAAACCCCATTATGGTACCAAAGAGCTGTCCATTGTACGCCTGGAGTCATATCCTTATATGAAAACACAGCAAACATACGTTTTATTGGATTATAAAAAGAATTGCTGGGGAATACTGCGCGCTGATTTTTCATCTCAGCCGAGAAATTTAGGGAGCTAATAAATACACCAGCTTCAGGCGTTAAGGTGCCTCGAAAAAGATTTGCAACGGGTGCCGGTATAGCGAGGGTTGGCGTAGGAATCGCAGTCTTTGTGCTTGTACTTGCTGGAGGAGGTGTTTTTGATGGTGGAATCTGAGCAGAGGGTGAAGCTAGAACTAAAGTTTTAGTTGCCTGAGAAGAAGGTGTTTCTGACAGAAATATGCCAGTAGGAGATATAGCCGGAGTCGGGGATTTTATTCCTTGGGGCGTATTTACAACAATTCGTATTTCTGTAGCTCGCGCAAAAAGCGTATTGGTTGGCACAACAACTTCGTTTTTTTCTACAGAGACACTCTCCAAAGGAACGCTTCTATCCCTCGCTACAGGTATACCAAAAATAATGAGAGAAAGAGCAAGGATACCAAACATTGCCGCGACGCTGAAGAAACGCCGCGCCTTATTCATTTCTTTATGTCTAAAAGACCAGTTATCCAGATGACGACCCGCCTGAATAGCTCGGATACCCGCTCTTAGATTCAGAAAAAAAACAATGATTATCAGGATAATTGCTACACTGATGACAACAAGGGAATCCATCAAAACATTATAGCATGTGGAACTTCATATTCAAACAACAAATTCTTATTTATGGACGATTTTAACCCATGAGAAACAAAGGGTTTTCTCTCTTTTGAATCACATGCAACCCTTCACCCTCTTTCCTCACAATGTTGTTCATTCTACAAAACTACTGTATAACTACATTCTTTCGCTCTCACTATCCTTTTTCAAAGAGAATCTACTTTCTCCATCACAGAGGTCCTATGCTCCCTTATATCATTTCAGGTCTCACCCTTGGATTCGCCGCCGGCGCACAGCCGGGACCATTCCAAACCTACCTCATTACCCAAACACTGGCGAATGGCTGGCGCAAGACGCTCATCGCCGCCTTTGCACCTTTGGTGAGCGATGGGCCTATTATCATTCTGGCCATATTTGTGCTTAAACAAATGCCCGAAGGACTACAAAGCGGGCTTTATATTGCAGGCGGGATTTTTATTCTTTTTTTAGCGTGGTCTTCCTATAAAGAATGGAAGAATTTTAACGAAAACGCTCTTCAAGAATCAAAAGAGCAAAGTATATGGAAAGCGGCTGCGATGAATTTTCTCAGCCCGGGTCCTTATATTTTTTGGAGCCTCGTGAGTGGGCCCATCTTTTTGCAGGGACTGGCAGAAAGCCCCTCGCTCGGTATCAGCTTCATGTTAGCGTTCTACGGGACGATGATATCGCTCAATCTCGCGCTCATCGTTATTTTAGGGCAAGCAAGCCAAAAACACGGTCGCTTTCGTCGCATCCTATTGCTCGTCGCGACCATCGCATTATCCATCTTTGGTGCCTATCAACTCTATCTCGGCATCGTGGTAAGATAACCGCATGACATGGAATAAACACACCACACACGCTCAAGATGGCGATCTCATTTTACTCGTCGGGCAGCGGCATAAACACTTTATTATCACCCTCAAAGCAGGCATGGATTTTCACACCCATCGCGGTATTTTGAAGCACGACGATCTGATTGGCTTAGCTTGGGGCACACAGGTTTATAGCCACACAGATGCTCCCTTTTATCTTTTCTCTCCTTCTTTAGCGGATGTTTTACGGGAGATGCCCCGCAATACGCAAATTCTTTACCCAAAGGATATTGGATTCATTTTACTAACAACCGGAATTGGACCCGGTTCGCGCGTGATTGAAGCGGGTACCGGTTCAGGGGCAATGACCACAGCCCTGGCACATTCCGTTGGAGCGCATGGACAAGTTTTCTCCTACGAAGGTCGTGAGAAAATGTCGAAACTCGCTCAAAAAAATCTACGGCGATTAGGGTTAGAAGAATATGTCGACTTCAAAGTCCGTGACATCGAAGAAGGCTTCGACGAAACCGACGTGGACGTGCTTTTTCTCGATGTGAGAAATCCTCATGATTATTTAGCGCAAGCCCGTGCCGCACTCAAACCGGGTGGATATTTTGCCAGCCTTGTGCCAACTTTCAATCAAGTTGAAGAGCTACTTTTAGCCTTGAACAGAAGTGAATTTGCCTTTATAGAAGTTTGTGAGATCATGTTGCGTTATTACAAACCCCAATCATCACGCTTGCGCCCTACCGACAGGATGATCGCACATACGGGATTTCTAATTTTTGCTCGGCGTGTGGAAAAGATTGAGAAACCAGATAGAGAAGAAGAGACCACGAATCAGTAATCGGTTTTTAGAAATTGGAGAATTTATGAAGAAAAAATATCTATTTCCTCTAGTTGTTATTCTTATTATTTTCACCCTCGCTTGCAGCTTATTTAATCCCGAAATTCTCAGCGACAGTGAAGCTGCTCCCCCTGAAGAAGCGCCAGCCGAATCCACTTCAAAAAGCGTGCCTGTTGGCGGTCCCAGTGATAACCCCTGCAATAATGTCTTTTATCCGCTCGTACCAGGTAGCCAACTTGTTTACAAAACCGACACGCCCGAGGGCGAAAGTCAAATTGGGATAACTGTCGCCAGCGTAGATGGCTCAGAGGCCACCGTTGATATGCTGGATATTAGCACCGGCTTTATCACTCAATCCACTATTTCCTGCGACGCGGGTGCGATTAAGCAATATCCGCTTGTTACGATGGATACCATTTTTGGCGATATGGTCAGTGGAACGCTTAATATGGATTATGTCTCAGGAGTGATTGCTCCCGCTGAAGAAACGCTCGTGAGCAATAATTGGAATATGGCCTGGGTATCAGAATATATTATGAACGGCGAAATGACCTTCTCTGCTGAAGGCGAGACAACAAACATCGTTATCAATGATTCCCCTGTCGTGATGAACTGGTCCGTAATTTCCACTGGCCAAACCATCACTGTCCCGGCTGGGATTTTTACGAACATCGTCGAAGTAAAGCGTGAAATGTCTATGGAAATTTCAATGGATATGGGGGTTATGATGGTCGATAGCACTTTGATTCTCGAAAGCACACATTGGTTTGAACCTTATCTCGGCATGGTCAAAATGACCGTTGATTCGACTAATGTGCAATATCAAAGCATGACCTTCCCCATTGCCTCAGATGAGACAATGGAATTGATCGAATTCAATAAGGCGGAATAAGGAAAAAGAATGAGAAGAAGACGTCCCCTCCGCCATCCATTTAAACGATCAAGGCCTCATCGCGTTCCACCCGCTTTGCGGCGTGCAAATGAGCTTATGCAAAACGAAAATTATGCAGAGGCCGCGAGAGCTTTCGAGAAAATCGCACAAGGCGCAGAAAGAAGACGCGGCGCACGTGCGCCCATTTTTCACCTTCGTGCAGGGCGGGCTTATATTCTCGCCGAAAATATAGAAAAGGGGATGCCCCATCTCACTCGCGGATTAACGATGCTCGCCGCAAAAAAACAATGGGAGCCGCTACACCGCTTCGGTCAACGCACTGCAGATGAGTTGAAAGAGCTGGGGTTAGAGAAAGAATCTCAAGTAATTGCCGACCTGTTAGAGAAAAGATTACCAGATGGGGAGAAAATGGAAACTGCGCGAGACAAATCTCCCGCCATGCTGCCAACACAATGTAAAAGTTGCGGTGCACCCATCCGCTCAGATGAAGTGACGTGGATAGACGAATCCACTGCCGAATGTCTCTTTTGTGGCAATCCTGTTCGGGGGGAAGGTTAAGATTTTGACCATCACGCAAGCCCAAATCACGGAGCGTCTCCGCCAAAGTTATCACGCGGATACTTTGCCCTCAACGGATGGCTACGTTGGTCGTCCCGCCGAGCAGACTGTAAATCCGCTTAAATGTGCAGCGGTTCTTATCCCATTAACTTTTTACGCCGATGAATGGCATCTTCTTTTTACTCGACGCGCCGATACGCTAAATGATCACAGTGGGCAAGTTGCTTTTCCTGGAGGGCATTGTGACGCTGAAGATGAGACGCTTGAAGAAACGGCTTTGCGCGAAGCAGATGAAGAGATTGGGTTGAAAGCAAAAGATATTCAGATTTTGGGAAGAATAAACGAAGTGCGCACGGTCACAAATTACCGTATCACGCCTGTTGTTGGCGTTTTCCCTTGGGCGTATGCCTTTTTTGTCTCGACCATAGAAGTTGCGCGTGTATTCACTATGCCCTTGAATTGGCTAGCTGACCCTAAAAATTATTGGCAATTTCAACATCCCAAAGCAACGCACCCTACCATTGCCTACCAACCCTACGATGGCGAATTGCTCTGGGGCGCAACCGCGCGGATCACGGTTAACTTTTTGAAAACAGTTTTGAAGGCCTAAGACTAAGCTTTTGGTTTTTTTAAGTCTGATGTCTTAAGTCTAAAGTCTTTAGTCTTATTAAAAAAAAAGAGCGAGGCAAATGCCTCGCTCTTTTGATTCTTGAAACTAAAATTATTCTGCGGATTCTTCGGTATCTTCGCCTTCTGCGCCTTCTTCGCCCTCTTCGCCTTCGAGACCTTCTTCACCTTCAAGGACTTCATCAACATCGACTTCTTCAACAATCTCTTCTTCGATTGCGCTGGTTACAGCAAGCATCGAGTTCGGATCATTAAGTACAGTCAAATTATCCGGAAGTTCAAGATCACGGATCAAAACAGTATCACCAATTTTTTCAAGCCCAGAGATATCCACTTCAAGGCTTTCTGGTAAATCTGTAGGCAAGGCTTCAATCTCGATCTCATTCATACCAGAAATCAAAATTGCGCCGAAAGCAGATATTGCCGGCGCTGTGCCAACAAGCTCAACACGAACCATAGCAGCAATCTTCTCGGTCATCGAAACGACTTGGAAATCGACATGCAATAAGGAGCGTTTGATATAGTCCCATTGTTTTTCACGCACCAAAGTTGGGTATTCTTCGCCATCTAAACTTACAGTTATCAAACTAGATGATTCTGCCTTTGCCAAAATACGGCTGGTGGCTCTATGCTCTAAAGTAATCGCCATAGGCTCAACACCATATCCATAAATTACAGCAGGCAATTTTCCTTCACGGCGCAAAAAGCGAACTTTTTTGCCAGTCACTTCACGTTGTTCTGCATCTACTAAAATTTTATCCATCGTACGTTCCTCGAACACCTCTCACCTCGAAACTTATCGAGATTACCATGCTCTATTGATTATCCTCGAGTATACCGAGGGGTTTTAATTATTTTCTGCGCCCAAGGAGAAATCTTCCCATCAAGAGAATTATTCCCGAAATAATACCGCCAACCAAGCCAATCAGGACTGCTTCGCGTGTATCAACCACAGTGTGGACTTCGCCTTCAACGCTTCCTGCTAATAGGATTTTTGTCTGGATTCGCTCCGCGCGCAAATTTTGGCTTGCTACCGCTAAAACAGCAGCTTCCTGGAGTTCGGCGTTATTTGCCAAAACAACCCCAACACTTCCTTGCACTTGAGCGTTTTCTGCTTGTAAAAGAAGAGCACCGCCATTGATTATGCTGACATCATCTGCCTCAAGTGCAACAGCACCAGATTCTTGCATAGAAACCGTATGTGCTTTTAGGCCAACAGCGCCACTTTGTTTCATAGAAATTTCTTCTGCAAAGATACTGTTTGCCCCAGACTGATTCATATTGATCTTTTCAGCTTGGATAGTATCCGCACCTTCTTCTTGCATTTCTAAAAGATCTTCTTCGGGAGTTAGATTCTCTTCGCTCATCAGATATTTCCTTTACAAGGCTATAGACAAAAAATGCGCCTCCATCAAGGAGGCGACTTTTCTAAAGACAGGCGTATTTTAGCCCCAGAGAAGGCTTTCGTCAAGCCAAGAGACTCCACTTACTCTTTCTGATTATCCACATAAATCTCAACCGCTTCGCGAAAGAAAACCGCTAGCTCTGGGTGCATGGCATCAAATTTAGTTTTGAAATCTGGAGATTCTCCATACATCCTTGCCAGCCCAAATAATTGGTCGAGATTTGGTCTCCAGAAATAGTCTATATGCTTGCGCCAACGCCCAATAATGGCTTGTGTTTCTGGCGAATCTACACCTTTGGGCATCACAGCAATCATATCTACGTAGACTTGGTTGCCCTCATCTAAAATCGCTTGCTGCTTCTCGGCAGAATATCTTTTCCATTTTTCGTTAGAGGCGCATACTATTTCAGCGTCATATTTCTTTTCAGCTTCTTTTGCATATTCCGCTTGTTCTTCTTCACTAAAGGCTTTGAATAACTCTTTTTTACTCATTGTTTTTTCTCTTTTCAAATATTTAATAGTGTTCTCCACCATTTCGATTAAACCCTCTACACGAAGAAGGCGTGCTGTGAGCGCATCACCATGTTCTTCGAGCGCGGAAATCTGATCAAAATTAGGGTCATCCAGCAAAGCGCGAATATCCAACAACTTGAAATCTAATTCTCTATAAAAGAGAATTTGCTGAAGGCGAAGAGAGCGGCATCGTCATATTGTCTATAGTCATTCTCTGCTTTTCGTATTGGAGTCAGCAGGCCAATTTGATCGTAATAGTGCAGCGTGCGCACGCTAACACCAGCGAGGGTGGAGACTTCTTTTACAGTGTACATAGTGAAAAGAGTATAAAGTATGACGTAGCGTTAATGTCAAGGCAATATTTAAAAGAAAAGACTTCCGAATTCTTTGAGAATTCGGAAGTCTTATAAGTTTGGGTAGAAAAAACGTATCCACGCGCGCAGCAAGCCTAAATCACGGGCGTGGCAGGAAATCTAGGCGGGTAAAACTTCTTCAGCTTCGAGTTTGGCTTTGGATGCGGAAAGATCTATTCTTGTCGAAATCCAAAAGGCGATGGAGAGCATGACAACTTCCATCCCGAAGACGGTGGAGTAAGCGGCAAATGCGCTGCCACCCATCCAGAAGCGGACAATATCTACAATGCCACCACCAATGAGACTGCCAAGAGCGTGGCCGATCATATTTGCCATGCCCCAAACACCCATAAGCATCCCCGCGCGGATGGGGGTTGTGAAGGAGATGATGCCGGTCAGCATCCCTGCGCCAGCCAATCCTGTGCCGAAACCCATCACGAAAACAATGCTCTTGAATGCACCAGCGTTACCGCTCATGCCGAGCAAAATAAGCGCAACAAAAACCAACGCGCTAGAGACCATACCGATTCGCATCACCTTCATATAGCCAAGCCATTTGATGAAGACGGTGCCAGAGAGAATCATGGCGAGCATTACGCCAATGCCCCAAAACATGGTCAGACGGGTCGTATCGCCAACAGGCATACCAAGAACAAGTGCACCGTAGGGCTCGAGGAGAACGTCTTGGGCAAGGGTGCCGAGAAAAGTGAAAAGCACGAGAATAAAAAAGGAGCGGATTTGCTTATCGGGCAAGACCACTTCTTGTAAAACCTGTTTGAAGGGCATTTTGCTCGCTGATGCGACTGCTACATTCACATCATCACCGTGAGGCTCTTGTTTGACGGCGGCGAAAGTTGCCAAGACAAGAACAATGACAGCCACGCCAATGGCGACCTGCGTCAGACTCGCAGGGTCATAATTTTCGAGTGCTTTCCCTAATCCGCCTGCACCAGCAATGAGTCCCAGTAGCGTTGCAACCTCATACATCGTGACTGCACGCCCACGCTCAGCTTCGCCCGTGAAGCGATCTGCGACCAAGGCTTGGAAGGTGTTGTGTCCCAAATTGCGCCCAACGCCGTAAATCAGGAAGGCAATCAATACGCCAATGGTGAGCATTGCGCTCCCTGCAAGATTGATTGAGAGCGTAGCGATAGAAATGATGCCTAAGCCAATTAACAACGCGCCCAAAACGATATAAGGCTCACGGCGCTTGCCGAAGAGCATAAATCCGTCTGAGCGGTAGCCGAACCAAACGCGCGCTGGGGAGACCAATAGCGGGATGGCAAAGAAAAGCCCCACTAATGAAGCGGGCATTTCCATTTCGGCGATCATGATTCGGTTGAGCGTGCCGCCAATCAGCGCGCCGCTTAATCCGTAAGCGATGGGGAAAAATGCCAAGCGGATATCATTAAGGATACGAATTGCTTTTTTCATAATATTTTCCTTTTTCTAAATATAAAAGACCCGAAAGGTTTTATTCGGATGCTTTTTTACGAAACCTTATGA
>JABGOQ010000153.1 GCA_018645405.1 Anaerolineae bacterium
GATACTTATATGAAGTTATCTCAGGCTCTTTTGAATCAAAATAGGCTTGCGCTTTCTCGTACCCTTACCCACGTCGAAAATAATAGCGAAAAAGGGCGCGCTGTGCTTAATGAGATTTTTCCGCATACCGGAAAAGCTCACCTGATCGGAGTCACTGGCGCGCCGGGCACGGGGAAATCGACTCTCGTTAATCAACTCGCCCTCCATTATCGAAAAGAGAAAGATTATCGCATTGCGATTCTTGCGGTTGATCCTTCCAGCCCTTTTACGGGAGGCGCGGTTTTGGGCGACCGCGTGCGGATGCGTGATCTCTCTGGTGATTCTAAGGTCTTCATTCGTTCAATGGCGACGCGCGGATCCTTGGGCGGGCTTGCGCAGTCAACATCTGCGATGGTACAAGTTTTTGATGCGGCAAACTTCGACCTCATCTTGATCGAGACCGTTGGCGCAGGACAAGCTGAAGTGGATATTGCCAAACTCGCCCACACAACTCTCGTTGTGGAAGCTCCTGGCCTCGGCGACGATATTCAAGCCATCAAAGCAGGGATTCTCGAAATAGCCGATATTCTCGTCGTCAACAAAGCGGATCGCTCTGGTGTGGAGAATACCGAGCGCGCCCTTAAGGGGATGCTCGAACTCGCCCACCCAACACAACGTGTCTTTCAACATCATGGGCGGCAGATGGTTCTAAAAGTACCAGAGATGCCCAAAGGTGAGAACCCTCTTTGGTTTCCGGTCGTAAAACGCACCGTTGCTAAGGATGGGATAGGAATCACCGAGTTGGTTGAGGCGATCGAAAATCACGTTGCATTTCTCCGCGAGAGTGGAGAGTGGTTTTCTCGTGAGCGTACCCAACTCCAGGCCACGTTCGATTCGCTTCTTCGAGAGAGTCTCTTTAATCGGTTTTTGGACAAGCTATCTCCACAGCAATACGAGGACATCTTATCCCAAATAATGAAAAGAGAAGAATCGCCGTGGAGTGCGGCGGAGAAATTGTTGGACAGGAGAAAACCATGATCTACGGAGAACGGATCCGCTTTCGCAGGGCAGAAAAAGAAGATCTTCCCCTCTTTATGGAGTGGATTAACAACCCGGACGTAACCGAAGGTTTGACGCTTTATTTGCCAATGGGCATGTGGGAAGAGGAAGAATGGTTCGCTGGGCTGGCAAAACGCCCCCAAGCCGAAAGACCGCTAACTGTGGATATCCCCGATGGTGATGGTTGGCGAGCGATTGGCAACGTGAGTGTTTTTAATATAGATTCTGTTGCACACTCAGCTGAAGTTGGCATCATGCTCGGCGATAAATCGATCTGGAATCAAGGCTATGGCACAGAAGTAATGCGCCTTTTGTTAAAACATGGTTTTGAAACGCTCAACTTAAATCGGATCGAACTCTTGGTATATGAAGCTAATATTTGGGCAACTCGTACCTATGAAAAAGTTGGTTTTATCCATGAGGGGCGTAAAAGACAGGCTCTTTTTAAAAACGGTAGCTATCAAGATATTCTCATTATGAGCATATTGCGCTCAGAGTGGGAGAGGAATAAGTGATGAAAAATAACAGTCCTAAACACGAAATAAAAGGCTATGGCGAAATCAGGCTTTTTGCTGGCACCGCTTCACCTGAACTTGCCGATAAAATTGCAGAATATCTTAAGACAAAACTCTGCGGGCGAGATATTATTCTCTTTCCTAACGATAATTTATTTGTTAAATTACATAGAAGCGTGCGTGGGCAAGATGTTTATGTCATCCAAACCACCTCACGCCCTGTGCAACAAAACCTGATGGAGTTGCTCATTTCGCTCCAGACCATACGGCTTGATTCAGCAGCACGCATAACTGCAGTTATCCCCTATCTTTGCTATAGTCGTTCCGACAAAAAAGACCAGCCGCGCGTTCCCATCACATCACGTCTTGTTGCAGATATGATCGAAGTAGCAGGTGCAGACCGCTATATGACCCTTGACCCTCACGCTGGGCAAATACAGGGTTTCTTCTCTATTCCCGGTGATGTACTAACCGCATCATATATCACAGAAGAGTATATTAAAGATAATCTACTAGATAAACTCACTAATCCTGTTGTGATGACTGTTGACCTCGGTTTTGCCAAAAAGGGACGTAATTTCTCCGAAGGACTTGGTATTCCCGTTGCCTTTATCGAAAAACGGCGCGTTGCCAACGATTCAAAAGCGAAAGCACTAACTATCATCGGCGATGTAAAAGATCGCGATGTGATTATCGTAGATGATGAGGTCGATACAGGTGGCTCAATTGCTCAAGCTATAAATTTAGCCCGCGAAAATGGCGCACGCAATATCTACCTTACCTTTATTCATCCCGTTTTTTCTTCAGATGCAGCAGAAAAACTCGCCGCGCTGGATATTACAGAAATTATTACCACCGACACCGTTCCCATCCCTGAAGAATCAAAAGCTCTCTTTGGCAATAGGCTCACAGTTTGCACCGTTGCACCACTTCTGGCGGAGGTCATTCTCCGCGCGCACGAGGGGCGGAGTGTGGGGGAGTTGTTTGATGAATAGAGACTTCAGACCTTAGACATCAGACCTCAGCAGAACAAGGGAAACACTAATGTGAGATTTCAAGAAAATCCAAGTTTGGCAAAAAGCGCATCAACTAACTTTGAAAATTTATAAAATCACAGCCACTTTTCCTTCTGACGAACGTTTTGGGCTGGTAAGTCAAATACGGCGCACAATGGCATCCATCCCAACAAATATTGCTGAAGGAGCTGGTAGAGAAACACAAAAAGAATTTGCTCGTTTTATTCATATCGCATCTGGTTCAGCCAGTGAGGTTGAATACCAGCTATTGCTTGCTCATGAACTTGGTTATATTTCACCAGAAGAATATCCCTCGTTCGAGAATGATATTATTGAAATCAAACGAATGCTCTATGGCTTTGCAAAAGCTCTTCGAAAGTAGGTATTAGTTTTTTCTGAAGTCTGAGGTCTCCCATAAATGCCTGAGTTGCCAGAAGTCCAAACAATCGTGAATCGTTTGCATACAGATTTGATCGGACGCAAAATCGAATCGGCTGATTTGCTTTGGGAGCGAACGCTCGTGACCCCAAAACCTGCTCATTTCAAAAAGAACATCGTTGGGCAGAGAATAGATTCCGTTAACCGCCGCGCGAAATACATTGTCCTGACCCTGAGCGTGGATACGCTTCTCATCCACCTTCGTATGAGCGGTGATATTCTCGTTCGCGATGAAAGCACTCCTGTCCACAAGCATGACCGACTGATATTACACTTCGACAACGGGCATTATCTTGCCTTTAGCAATATGCGTAAATTTGGGCGCGTTTGGCTGACCCCAAATCCTGAAGATGTTTTGGGAAAGCTGGGGCCAGAGCCGCTTGATGATAACTTTACTGCTGAGATGCTCTTTGAGAGATTGCAAATGCATAAACGCCAGATCAAACCCCTGCTCCTTGACCAGAAATTTTTGGCAGGGATGGGTAATATCTATACCGATGAAGCATTACATTTAGCGGACTTGCATCCTCTTACCAAATCTGATTTAATTAAACGGAAGCAAGCCGAAATCCTGTGGCGAAGCATCCGCGATGTTCTTAAGGAAGGTATCCGCCGAAATGGCACATCCATTGATTGGATCTACCGCGGTGGCGACTTCCAAAATTATCTAAAAGTTTATGGGCGAGCAAATGAGCCTTGTTTCAAGTGCGGGACGCCCATCCAAAAAATGACAGTTGGGCAACGCGGCACGCATTTTTGCCCCCAATGCCAAATTATTGACGGAGTTTAATTATGGAATTTAATCTAACAACACTGGGAATTCTTGTTGCGGTTTGGGTTGTGGGTTATTTGTTAGGGTTGCTGGAATCGGCAATCAAAAATAGCAATAAAGAAGAAAAGGGCGACGATGTTGTGCTCATGGAAGATGGGGAGGAAACTGAAGCCTCAATGCTTGCACCAGATACGCTGGATTCAAAGGCTCTGGTAATTTACGAGCGTCTTTCAGGCGCGCTAAAGCTCCGTCTTGATGGTGAGGTAGTTGAATATAAATCTGATATTACTACTAAGCAGCGTGGACGGCTGCTAAGCTTAGTGGTTTCCTTGCGCCCCTGGTTGGATGCTGCGAAAGAGAAAAAGCCTCTTGCCCCCTTGCCTGCAGGAGCCAAAATCCCGACAACACCTCCAGATGTAGAGATTGAAACAGATGAAGTAGCCCAACAAATGGAATTTGCAAAGTTGAACATGGTTGAACAGATTGACCGTATTTTACAAAAAAAACTGGGTGGACATCCGCTTGAGCAGCGCGGTATTCAATTACGTGCTTCTATCAGTGGCGGGCTTCTTTTCCAGATTGGGCTTACCGAATACGAGTGGATTGAAGATATTCCCGACGAACCCATTCAGGAGATTATCCGCGAGGCGATTGCCGAGTGGGAGAAAAATGCTACGACGAATTAGTTAGCGGGAAGAGAACGCGCTGTTAGCACAGGGCAATTAACTGCCTCTGCAATTTCTGCGGTCACATTGGGGACATATAGACGGCGTAAATTATTGGGGTCACTAAAGGATGAGCCCATACAAATTAGATCATAGCGTTGCGCATCTAATTCTGCCAATATCTGTTGGACAATATTTCCCTGCCGTACGATGACATTGGGTTTGATCCCCTGTTTTTTTGCATGTTTTTGGGCATTTTTCAGCGTGCGCGCAGGATTTTCATCGAGAGATTCTTCTGAATCTTCTTTTATTTCCTGCATTGGTAAATGATCTGACTCTACGGGGGGAATCACATGCAGGAATTTTACTTCTGCTCCTGCGCGTTTCCCAATTTCAAGGCCGATTTCTTCTGCTCTGCCTGTGTATTCCAATCCGCCAAAACAGATCAAAATCTTTTTTATTGGCAAACGTGCCTCACGTGTATAAAAGATTGGGCTAGGGACGTTTTCAAGTATTTTCCTGAGAGAACGCCCAACCAACCAGTGACGGAATTGTGAACGCCCAAGCGGGCCTACAAAAAGATAGGTGTTTTCATCCCAGTCGAGTTCTGCCAAAACGTCTTCTGTATCCCCGTTGACAATTTGCAAATTGTAGACAAGGTTTTTCTCTTGAAATAATGTTACCGCACGGCTAAAGGTCTCTTCAACAGGATGTTCTGCATCGAACTTTTCTACAACGCCCAATAAAGTAAGTGGCATCTTCATTGTTTCTGCCATTCCTGCCGCGTATTGCACAGTTGCCCAGCTATTACGACATCCATTTGTAACTAATAATATTTTATTTTTCATATAATTAAACTCCTACTTCCTATTCCCAAAAAGGAAATATGTAGCGGGTTAGTGCAAATTTTCTGCAATCTCTTTAGATAGTTGATCCAAAACATCCCTGCTTGATGGAGTGTTGTCCCATGCAAAGGTGATTTTATCGTTGGTAAAACGCGGTACCAAATGAAGGTGAAAATGAAAAACATCTTGCTGCCCTGCTTCACCGTTGGACTGGACAATATTTAATCCATCACAACTAGAGGCATCACGAATAGCGCGCGCAATCTTTGCTGTAACTTGAAAGATAGATGCTGCCAGTTGATCATTAAGATCGTAGATATTTTCGATATGAGCATGAGGGATTACAAGAACTTTATAAGGATTAGGTTGCTCCAAACTCATAATCGCATAGACATGCTTATCATTGTAAACAAAGCTGGCAGGAGCATTCCCCGAAGAAATTTCACAGAAGATACAGCTCATATTTTAATGTCCTCCCCCAATTAATAGTTGAATTCCTGCTCCTAAAACCAGCAACCCTAAAATGCCGCGAACCAGCAAAAGATTAATTCGATGCACCGTTCGCGCACCAAGCCAAACACCGGGTAGTGAGCCGAGGAGCAGCAAGCCAACCGAACTCCAACCTGTTTGCCCGGCGAAGATATAGCTGAACGCACTAATAATGGCAAGTAACGCACCATGCATTACGTCTAAGCCAACCATATAGTTAAGTGGGATAGAAAAAAAGAGCAGCAATAATGCCATGATGACTGTCCCACCACCAATCGAAGTCATCCCGACCAATACGCCGCCGAGCGCGCCAATCCCGACCAAAGCCCAAGAGGAAGGAAAACGAACTTCTCTTTCTTTTTTGGGCCCCAAAAAGCGAAAGGTGCGTGCGATGATAATTATGCTAACAACGACCAGAGTCCAGCCCAACAATTGCGGAAGAAACTCATCAATAAGATGCCGGTTATCGGTTTGGCTTAGAATAAACTGTGACCCCAATATGGATGCGGGGATGCTCCCGGCAGCCATCCATAAGACAGGTTTGAGCGAAATTTTACTCTCCTGATGATGCCCAACCCCTCCGACAATTTTTGTAATTGCTGCGAAAGCCAAATCGGTTCCCACCGCCAAGATGGGATCAAACTTCATTACCGTCAGCAAGAAAGGCGTCATTAAAGCCCCGCCACCCATGCCGGTTAGCCCAATCAAAAAACCTGTTACCAATCCAGCACCAATCATTAAAAGGGGATTTGTAATCATCATTTAATCTCTTTGAATAAATATAAATCACCACGCTCAAAACCACGATCAAGATAATACCCCCGAGTCCCCACCGCCGCAATGACCGCCAGTCGGCGAAAACCACGCGTGAGCGAAATTTGCTCTGCTTCTTTCATTAGCCGCGTGCCAAGACCTGCGTGCTGTGCTGATCCTCGCTTCTCGGCACCGACTTCCAGTGACTGACCATAAACGTGGACTTCACGAATTATCGCCGCACCTTCGAGATCAGCGATTCCCGTTTGGGGTGCGTTTTTGTCGGGGAGCGATAAACGCAAAAATCCAGCAACTTTATCATCAGGTGTGACGAATGAAATGAAGTGTTCTTCAGCATCTTCGGCTTGATAAACTAGGTCATCCAGCTTTAACTTTTCAACTTCAATTTTTGATCCACGTACTTCGCGACAACGCAAGCAATTGCATTTTGTGCCGCGTTTTTTCATCTCAATATGCACATCCTGACGCAGGCTTGTTCGTTTATTCCCTTCCACTACATTTGGCGAGGGAATATCACGGATCACTCGATTGGCACGGCAATAATGCGGGATGCTTGGTTTTACGTCTGCAAGCAGCGCAATCAATTCTTCGGTCGTATAGGGTTTATATTCACCACGTTGCCAATACTCATGCAATTCTGTGTTTTCAAGCAATTGTGTCGGATAGACTTTTAATTCATCCGGAGCGATTCCATCCCATAGGTGTAAAAAATCTTCGCGGTCAGATTCTAGCGTCGCGCCGAGCAGATTTGGCATCCAATGCAAGACAATCTTGAATCCGCCAGCACGTAGGAGGGCCATCGCGCGGCGCAGTTCGCCTACGGTATGACCCCGTTTATTTAACGCGAGAATCTCATCGTCGAGACTCTGGGCACCCATTTGAACCTTCGTAACGCCCAAATAACGGAACCAAGCCAACTCGTCGAGGGTGACTTCGTCTGGGCGGGTCTCGACGACCAAGCCCACGTTCCGATGCTGTGCACTTTCGTTAATCTGCTGGGATTTTGGCAAATCCCCAGACTTCATCCCAGAGATTTCTGTTTCTTCATTGATATCATTGAGCGCATCAAAACAACGCTTCACAAACCATTCCTGATAATCGCGTCTGTACGCGCTCCACGTGCCGCCCAAAATCAGTAATTCTATTTTGTCGGTCGGGTGCCCAACAGCCTGCAACGCCTCCAGCCGGGAAGCAACCTGCTCATAGGGATCAAATTTATGATGCAATCCGCGCATTGCGCCAGGCTCATCGGGCAAATAGGATTTTGGCATGCGCACATCATCGGGGCAAAAAATGCACTTGCCAGGGCAAGGGTAATGCTTCGTTAGCACTGTTACCGTCGTCACGCCCGAAAGCGTTCGAACGGGCTTCATCCGAATTCGCGCCAAAATTTCTGCATCTGCCGCCATTTCGCCCTTATCGACCATCTCGTTATAGGCCGCAACCAGCGCATATTTGCCGATATAGCCCGTTTTGGTTGGGTATCGTTTTAACGCCGTCAAAGCATCTGTACCCGCGCGAACATCGGTCAACGCCAATCGCGCCAACCGCATTTTTTCGGGAGTGATTTTTCGTGATTTTAACCAACGCTCTTTTTCAGACAAGGCAACTCTCAAGATATAATAAGGGGATGAATGAAGAAACTATAGAAAAAATTATTGAAGTTAATCGTCAATTTTATCAGAGTTTTGGTAATCAGTTTTCTGCCACACGTGGGAGGATACAATCTGGCGTGCGTAAAATATTAGAGAGGATAGGGCGGGATCAATCCATCCTGGATTTGGGATGCGGCAACGGAGAGTTTGCTCGTCAACTGGCAGATGCTGGTCACACCGCCCCGTATCTCGGCGTGGATTTCAGCTTGCCTCTGCTCGAAAACGCGATGCGCGTCCCTGAGCATTTTCCCGCCAAATTCCTTGCCCTTGATATTACTGAAAAAGAATGGTCAGGTATCAGTGGTCAGTATTCGATAGTCACAGCTTTTGCTGTCCTTCATCATATTCCCGGGGAAGAAACGCGATTGCAAATTTTGAAAAATGTCTATAATTATCTCGCCCCACGTGGACAATTTATCTTCTCGAATTGGCAATTTCTGAATAGCGAAAAACTGCGCGCCCGCATCCAGGCTTGGGATGTGGTTGGTCTGAAGCAAGCCCAAGTTGACGAGGGTGACTATCTCCTCGACTGGCGGCGCGGCGGGCAAGGCTTCCGCTATGCCCATCACTACAACGAAGAGGAGCTATCTCATCTTGCCGAAAAAAGCGGATTTCGCATCCTTGAAACCTTTTACTCAGATGGGGCAACTGGGAATTTGGGGTTATATCAGGTTTGGGAGAAGAAGGGGTAAGAAATGAGCATTAATAACTTGTCCATTTACATTATTACGATAGTGGCGGTTGAGTAGGCGATGCTCTTCGCCGTATCGATTATTATGCCCTTCAGGGTAAACCAGAGTGAATTTACAAGAAGAATATTTTTTTGATAACCCGTTTTGATTTCGATATAGGTGACGTTGATACTGTCACCCTACTCAATCACCGCTACTGTTTAGCTTCGAGAGAAGGAACTTGAATATTATTTCGCCCGGCTTCTTTTGCGGAATAAAGAGCTTTATCAGCAGATTCGATCATCTCAATTAGGTTCATCTCTTCTACATTATCCCCTGCAAGACCTCCACTAATAGTCAATTGAACATTTCCTTTTCTCGTAGGAATAGTTAAATCACAAATAGCTTGTCTTAACCGCCCAGCTACAATTTTCGCTGCCTCAAGGTCTGTTTCGGCGAGTAGGACGACAAACTCTTCCCCTCCATAACGCCCAATAATATCTTGCGTACGGAGAATTTTTTTACAAAGTTCTGCTGTTTTTTCCAAGACGATATCTCCTGCCGCATGTCCATAGGTGTCGTTAATTTTTTTAAAGTGATCAAGATCTAGTCACCTGACAGTTTAAGAAAAGAGCAGTTGATCGGCATAAATTCTCCAC
>JABGOQ010000127.1 GCA_018645405.1 Anaerolineae bacterium
AGGATACGCGTTTGCCATGTCCCAAACAAGGACATTCTAATAACGCAAACCGTTATAACGCAAACCGTTATAGCAACGTAGGCTGTGAAGAATCACTCTCTTTCTCCTCTTCCCACAAAAAGACTTTCAGATCAATCTTCTCGCGCTCATCGAAAATCACCCCCTCATCTTCAAGTAATTCACGTTGACGCAGCGCGTTCGGGCGCCGGCTAATTTTCCCCTGTGCATTAACGACCCGCCACCAGGGCACATCATCGGGACATTTTGCCATGGCGCCGCCCACCCAACGTGCGCCAAAAGCTCTGTAAGCCTTTGCTTTCTCAGCAGTTGGCGCGGCAATCAGCACGGCGATACGCCCATAAGACGTGACCTTTCCCACTGGGATTTGGCGCACAATTTCCCAGACTTGGATGTTGTAATCGAGCACTTTTGGGGGTGAAGTGAATTGGGGCATTTTCTTGACCGTAGATAGTGGATAATGGACGGAAAAGACGGTCTACCATCTACCATCCACCATCGAGATTACCATTCCCACTTTTCTAATCGGGCCATCTCGTCACGTGCGGTCATATCTAATTGCAGCGGTGTGATCGAAACATAGCCCTCGTTGATTGCGCCAAAATCGGTATCTGAAATCATTTTGCCGGTGGGGTGTTCGCCGCCAATCCAATGATAGGGGCGACCAAATGGGTCTACGCGGGAGACAAGCTCATCCAGATAAATGCGCTCGCCCAGCTTTGTGATCTTGAAGCCTTTGATTTCATCTAGTGGTAAATAAGGAATGTTGGTACTGAGTAATATATCTTTTTGCAAACCTTCTTCGATGACTTTTTTCGCAACGCGCCGAGCAATTTCGCCCGCAGGAGCGTAGTCATGTTCTTTGAGATTGCGGTCTGTTTCCAAGGAAAATGCTAATCCCGGTACGCCGCCGATGATTGCCTCCATTGCTGAGGTGACAGTACCCGAGTAAGTCACATCATCGCCGATATTTGCGTGCGGATTGATGCCCGTCACGACCAAATTTACGGGATCGATCAATCCGAGCATCGCGAGAGCGACGCAATCGGAGGGCGCGCCATCCGTGCTCAGGGCTGGGGTGCCGTCGGTGAGGGTTGTTTCATCCACACGCAGGGGGCGACCAAGAGTTTTAGAATGACCCGATGCTGACCAATTTTTATTTGGAGCAAGCACGGTGACATCTCCGAGAGATTGCATTGCTTGTGTAAGGGCGAGAAGTCCGAGGGCGTGAATGCCGTCGTCGTTGGTAACGAGAATGTGCATAGTGTTTAGTGTCCTTAATTTGGATGTTAAATTTATCCTATTGTCAATTACACAATTTGATTGGCATCAACATTGAAGCCTGCTGCTTTTAATTCTCTAAGCAATTTGATTTTCCAGCTATTATCATCCAAAGAAATGTATACAACTCCTGAGTAGTCTGAAAGAATTTCAACATTTTCTTTTGTCATTGCGCAAATTTTTGCGCGCCCTAGTTTTCCTACAAAAAAGCCAAGCTCAAAAATGACATTTTGCCTAGCTCTGGGTTTAAAATCTTTCGTTTCCCCAGCTAATGCGCCTATATCATCTGGTGTTAGAAGAGCGATAGCAAAGTCAACATCAGAATTGCGCTCAAATTTCTCAATGATGGTCTGACCACCATCCGGTTGTTCATGCAAGATGATGGGAGTAAGCTCTAATTTTTCAAGGAATCTCGCAATAGTTTCTTTTGATTCGTTATCGTGTCCGTGGACGATAAATACTTGATTGTTCGATGGATTACCCTCTCGTGTAGGCTCGGTTTTTTTGTTAGCAATAATATCTATCTCATAATCTTCAATTTCTTGAATAGCAGAATCGACAATAGCTTTTGCAGATTCTAGCTGTTCTAAAAAATATCGATGCTCTGTTTCACCCGTCGAGTACAATGAGAGATAGCCAATATTGCCAAAATCTGTTGATGTCTGAGATTCTTGCCCAAACAATTTATTTAAAGCCGTTGCAGTGTTTCGTTCCCAAACCTTAAATTCTTTAGAACGTTGTCCTAGCTTAGCTATTCTGTCAACTTCTTGACGGAGTTCTTTTAGGCGTAAGTAAGCTTTTTCTCTTAAAACATCCATTTTTTATAATTTCCTTATTTTATATCTGACCCACAAATCAATCGAGCTATTTTCTTTCAGAAATTATAGCACGACCCTTCGCGGTATAATCTCTTCCATGCTCACAGAATTAGAAGTAAACGATATTATTCGGATGAAAAAACCGCATCCCTGCGGCTCTTATGAGTGGAACGTTACTCGTCTTGGTGCGGATATTGGGCTTGAATGTCTTGGTTGCGGACGACGTGTGATGCTGACGCGGCGTGAGCTTTCTCGTCGGTTAAAGGTGATTCTGCCCAAAGATGAAGAAAACGTTGATTAAAGGGTAGCAAGCCTAAAAGGCGTTCGATGCGGTACTTAATCCAATAAAAAACGGGATTGGTTTTAGCCAATCCCGTTTTGATTTTCTGCGGTCAAACTTTATTTTTGCATATAAACCGTGCGGATGGGGAAGGGGATATCAACGCCTTTGGCATCGAGCGCGCGTTTGGTGATGATGACGGCTTCGTCTCTTGCATCGAAGAGATTATTATTAGCGGTATCAATCCAGAAGCGGATGGTCATATCGATGGAAGATTCGCCAAAGGAGTGATAAATGATGCTGGGGCCGGGGTCGGCAAGGAAGCCTTTGACCGCAGGCAATGCGTCCATAATGGCAGCACGTGCGAGGTCAAGGTCGGTATCGTAGCTGACGCCAACGGGGAGGTCAACGCGGAGGAGATCTGCTCGGCTATAATTTTCAATTGGGTTAGATAAGACTTGCGCGTTGGGAATGATGATGAGGCGGCCATCCAGTGTTTTTAGTTCAGTTGTGCGCATGTTAATGGCTACAATTGTTCCTGAATAGTTGGAGGTGGTGACAAAATTCCCTATATCAAAGGGTTGCTGAACAAGAAGAATCATCCCAGCGACGAAGTTTTGCATAATTTCCTGAAGCGCAAAACCGATAGTGAAACCGAGTATGCCGAGACCTGCCAAAAATGCGGAAACATCAAAGAAGCGCTGCAGTGCGGTGATGATACCGAAAACCAGGATACTCCAGTAGAGCAATTGCCCAAGCAAGATGCTGGTCTCTGGGTCTATGCCACGAGCTAGGAGCATTTTATCAAGCAGGCGGCGCAGAAAGCGTGCTAGGAATATGCTGCCGAGGAAGATAAGAAGAGCCATTAAAATATTAGGTACGATAGGGGGAAGGGAATTGTAGAATTCGAAAAAAGTGTCCATGAGAGTCCTTTCTAATATGGGGTTATCGGCGCAATCATATCTTAAAGTTGAGGCTCGGTCTACCCGTAGATGAAATTATGGGTGTGCAAAAATATCTGGCTGTAATTAAAACTCTTTTCCCAGAAAACGTGCCACAAGATCGTTGGCAGGGTGGGCAAAAACAACCTCTTGTTTCCCCACTTGCTGCAGGCGGTTTTCTATAATTACGGCCATGCGCGTGGCGAGTTTTTTTGCTTCATGCAAATCGTGTGTTACGAAAAGGGTTGTGGTCGAAGATTTATCGAGCAAAGGTTTTAAATCATCTAAAAGATTTGCGCGTGTAGGCGGGTCTAGCGCAGAAAAAGATTCATCCAGCAAAAGTAATTCTGGCTCCAAAACCAACGCCCGCGCCAATGAGACGCGTTGCGCCTCGCCCCCAGAAAGCTTTTTTGCGCGCCGTTCTGCCAAATGCGCTACGCCCAACCTTTCTAACCATAGTGGAATTTTTTCTTGGATTTCAGATTTAGAAGCGCCACGAAATTCTAACCCCAGGGCGACATTTTTATAAACAGATAAATCAAATAAAAGCGGATCTTGCATCACCAACGCGATTCTACGCCTATAGACCGTGTCGGACGTGTTTTGAGCTTGCTTGCCGTTAAAGAGCATCTGCCCGGCGTTGGGCTTAAGTAATCGCGCCAAAGTTAGCAGTAGCGTAGATTTCCCGGCACCGTTGGGACCAACCACCGCAAGAACTTCACCGCGTTTGATGGATAACTCATCTACGTGCAAAACATCCTTTTCGCCACGTTTGATGAGCAAGTTTTTGATGGTGATTAGGTTTTTATTGTTCATCTTCTTCCCCACTGATACAGAAACCCGAAAGGTTTTATTAAGGTATATGTTTTATAAGATGATTTTGTATGTGCAGATTCTAGTCTGGCTAGAGCATGATTGAAACCTTTCGGGCCTTTTGTAATGCCGATATGCAATGCATCTAAAAGCAGATGCAATGCACTTCTACTATTTGTTTTTTTGTTTTCCTTTTTCGATCTTTCTTTTTTCTTCGTGCTTTTCGTGTCCTTTGTGGCTAAGCTTTTCTTCACTCTTCCCCCCTTTGCTGAATCCAGGTCAACGCCCAATTGACCAAAAATGTAATCGTCAACAAGAGAATACCGAGTGCGATGGCGATCTCGAAATTTCCTTTACCTGTTTCCAAGACAATTGCTGTTGTCAGAACTCTGGTTTGGTGACGGATATTCCCGCCGACCATCATAGATGCGCCTACTTCAGAGATGACAGAGCCAAATCCCGCCATCAATGCCGCTAAAAGCGGAAGGCGCGCCTCGCGCCATAATGCCCAAATCATTTGCCAGCGTGATGCGCCCAGCCCGTAAAGTTGCAAGCGCAAACGTGGGTCAAGAGATTGCAATGCCGCGGCGGTTAGCCCAATCACAACGGGCGCAGAAATCACCGTTTGGGCAATAATGATGGCCATCGGGGTATAAATTAAATTCATATCCCCAAAGGGACCCGACCGCCATAGCATCATCGCCACAAAAAGACCGACCACAACGGGGGGAAGCCCCATCCCTGTATTGACGATGCTCAAAAAGAAGGAGCGTCCCCAAAACTTTCCTAGCGCGAGAAGTGTGCCAAGCGGAAGCCCAATTAAAAGGCTAATCCCCGTTGCGAGGGCGGAGATTTGTAGGGAGAGGATGGTAATTTGGAGGACTTCGGGGGGGAAGGTCATGGGAAGGCAGAATGTTGAATGATGAATGCAGAATTGAAACGTGAAGACGTGAATTTTCACGCATCACGTTTCATGTTTTTACGATTCTATTCTACCCCAAGTTCTGCATCCGTTTTATGGGCATCAGAGAAGAATAATGGTTGGCCATATTCTTCGATCCCGAATTCTTTGATGAGAGCTTGAGTCTCATCGCTGGTCATAAATTCGGCAAAGGCTAACGCGCCTTTGTAGTTGATATTTTCCCAGTTATCAGGGTTGACAGTTATAACATGATAAACGTTGAGCAGAACTTCATCGCCTTCGACCATAATCTCTAAATCGAGATTGTCTTGGTTCGCGAGGTAGGTGGCGCGGTCGGTCATTGTGTAGGCTTGTTTTTCGGAGGCGATGATGAGGGTGGCCCCCATACCTTGACCAGATTCTATATATCCATCCCAGGCAGGGGAAATACCAACACTGCTCCAGATAGCACGTTCTTTTTTGTGCGTACCCGAGCCATCGCCGCGGGAGACGAATCCTGTTTGGGATGAGGAGATGTTGACCAACGCCTCGCCAGCCGAGGTCAACGAGCGAATCGATGCGGGGTCGTTGGAGGGGCCGACAAAGACGAAGTCGTTGTGCATGACGAGGAGGCGATCGCGTCCGAATCCCGCATCCATTAATTCCTTTTCAGCAGATGGGGCGTGGACGAGAAGAACATCTGCATTGCCTTCTTCTGCCATTTTGAGTGCCGCACCCGTGCCGACTGCGATGGTTTGAACTGTATATCCACTTTGCTCTTCAAAAATGGGCACGAGCAAATCGAGCAGCCCCGAATCTTGGGTGCTGGTGGTGGTGGCGAGGATGAGGGGGGCGGGCGCAGGTTGGGCGCAGGCGGTGATAAGGGCAAGAATTAGAAGGGGAAGCAAGGTGATTTTTTTCATAGGGAGAGTCTAAATCTTTTGAGAAAGTTGTCAAGTATTTGTGATAGACTTGCTCATTATGAAAATTTTTCTCAGCCTAAAAGTCCCCCGTGGAGACGAGGAGCTTGAAGCAATTATTCTTCAGTTTGAAGATGCCATCCGCACGGCGGGACATATTCCCTTTGTAGCCACAGAAGAAATTGCCCACGCAGGTTTAACAGACCCCAAGGATTTTATGCCTTTTGTGCGCGATGAACTAACAGATTGCGATTTGATGATCGTGGTCTATCATCCCGAATTGCGTGGCGGATTAATCGAAGTTGGGATGGCATATGAACGACACACCCCAATTTGGCTTTGCCATAAAGAAGGTAAGAAAATTTCTTCTTCGATGCTCGGTTGCGCTGATGAGATTTTCAGATATGCGGGCGTAGATGATTTGAGAGAGAAGATTTTGACGGCATTATCTGCAATTAAAGGATGAGATGATTACGAAAATTGGGGAATTCATAATAATCCTTCTTCCCGTAAACGATTGACCAAACCAAGCGTTGATTTGCTCCGATCCATTGTGTAGATATGCAAACCTGGCACGCCCGCTCGGATCAGCTCTGCGCATTGTTGCGCGGCAAAATCAATGCCGAAATCATTTAAGGCTTCTTTGTCATCTTCAGGCAATGTTGCAATTTCAGTCTCAATGGCTTCGGTGATTGTCGCCCCGCACATCCCTGCCAGCATCCGCATCATCTTGATGCTGTAAATCGGCATCACGCCGGGGATGATGGGAATAGTGATCCCCGCCGCGCGGCAGCGTTCAACATAATCGAAGAAATAATGATTATCGTAGAAATAATTACAGATGATGTACTCTGCGCCGCGCTCAATCTTCAGCTTCAGATATTCCATATCTTTTGCCTGACTAGCCGCATCGATATGGCTCTCCGGGTAACCTGCTACCCCTAAACAGAGATCATAGCGGGGACGAATATATCCCATCAAATCGGATGCGTAGGCAAAACTCTCAGGGTGCGGAGTGAAATCCTTATCACGAGGCTCATCCCCACGCACAACGAGAATATTCTCCACGCCGAGGGGTTGGTAATCATCAATTACAGCGGTGATCTCATTTGGGGCAAGACCGAATCCCGCAAAGTAGGCGATCACTTCCAACCCTTTTTCTTCTTTTAATTTCTTGATCAATTGCCGAGAGCCTTCTCGTGTTGAGCCGCCTGCACCAAAAGTGACCGAGACAAAATCGGGTTTGAGTGTGGCGAGTTTATCAATCGCTTTCTCTAAATTTGCGGCAGCTTTCTCTGTGCGAGCGGGGAATAGTTCAAATGAGATTGTTGGCTTGCTACGTGATTTCCAGACATCGGTTAATTTCATCTTTTCTTCTCCTTTTGTTTCTAGGTGCTGGTTGAGTAGCCGATGCTTTTCGGCATATCGAAACCAGGCAATATCGTTTGATTTCGATATGGGCGACATGTTTTTGGTCGCCCTACTCAATCAGCACTTGTGCTACTCATTTAGAATGTTTTTCATTACTTCCTCATACCGAAAACAACTCACCATATGGTCGTTCACCATCCCAACTGCTTGCATAAAAGCATAACAGATTGTGGGACCCACAAAGCTAAATCCGCGTATTTTCAGATCTTTGCTCATCGCATGGGATTCTGGGGAAGTCGCCATATAGTCTTCTTCAGATTGAATTGTGTTGACGATTGGCTTGCCGCCCACAAATCCCCATAGATATTCATCGAAAGAACCCAGTTCTTCACGCAAGCGCAAATAAGCCTGTGCGTTCTTGATCGCTGAGTTGATTTTCTGTCTATTACGTACAATGCCAGCATTCCCCATCAGCTCGGCGATTTTTTCATCATCGTAGCGCGCCATCTTCTCTGCGTCAAAATTGTCGAAAGCCGCCCAGTAATTTTCGCGTTTCTTTAAAATAGTGATCCAACTCAGCCCGGCTTGCGCGCCATCCAGAATGAGCTTGGCGAGCAGTTTCCGCTCATCGTGGACGGGAACGCCCCACTCCTCATCGTGGTAACGAATATAAAGCGGGTCATTTGTATGCCAGGGGCAGCGGGTGAGTTCTTTATTTTTTTTCATATCCTATCTTCTCCATTCTTTTAACGCGAATTACACGAATATTTTTAAGGTTTTTTATTTTTGCCATTCGCTCATTTGCGTAATTCGCGATAAGCATAAGAACAGGGAAAAAAAACTTGCCATTTGTGTTATTGAGATAGCGGCAGTTGAGTAGGCGATGCTCTTCGCCGTATCGAAACTAGAGCGGATTTGCAAGCAGAATATGTCTTTTAATAACCCGCTTTGATTTCGATACGGGTGACGATAGTGCTGTCACCCTACTCAATCGCCCTTTCTGCTTCTCAGTCAAAGAAACTGCATATTCTATCGTCTGCTCACTATCAGGACCGCCGCGTACGGCACAAAGAATTCTCGTCATTGTTTTTTCCAGTTTTGAACTTGTTCAAAAAGACTTTTCAGTGGTCTTAACTCTGCTATCGGCACGCTTAAATTTTTCGTCCGTGTGCGGCTATATTGATAAACTCGGCTGCCCACAGGCAACTCCTGCGCCTTTTTGCGAAACTCTGCCCGCGTGAGATAGCCAGCCAGCACAACACTCATTCCGTATACCCATATATTACTCCAATCGTGGGATGTAATGAGATAGGTTTCATCTTTTTCTGGACTATGGATTCCAACTCTTGCGCTGGGTATTTTGTCGACGTGGGCGTAAGCGAGCGTGTGGAAATTTGCTTCCGTTTCCAGGCGTTCTCTCGGCTTTAGCGTAATCTTCTTCGAGATGAATCCCCTTTCAGCATCTTGCCCGCCCAACTCGATGGTGAGGGTTTCCTCGCAGTCGCTCTTGAGCGCAATCTTGCCGAGCGAATGCCAATGCTCGGGTTTTGACCAATCTTTGGGCATGGTGTGGATGAGATGAATCGGCTGCCCGGCTTCGCTCGCTTTTGCCATATCCTTTTGGGAGGAGGCCATCAAGCCCGTTAAAAAGGCGAAGATGTAGATATCGCTCTCACGTTGGGAGCTTGCGGCAAACTGATCGGAGGGAATCAATGCTGAGGCCCCCATCAGCAAGTCCAAATCACGGTTGATTCCCTTAATCTGACTTTTGTGGGAAAGCATGAAAGATTTAACGTCGCAACGATGCCCACCGAGGGAGACATCGTATCGATCTGGATCCGTAAATGGGGTTGCGCCTTTGACGTCGAATGGAATTTGATGCTCGTGGAGATAATCCCGCAAGGCGAACTCGACCGCTATTCCGCTGACTATCCGTTGCAGCCGCTTGATGCTGGAGCCGCCCATGCGGTTGTAGGTGTGGCGCAGGGAGCGGGAGGCGTAGGCGATGCCGCGGATGGTGAGATCGGGGGTGTAGGGGATGCAGATGAGGTCGGTTTTGGTGAGCATGTTATTTTATACTACCATTCTTTTTCTAGCCACCAGACAGTTTCATAAATATTTACAAAGAGAGATGCGGATCGG
>JABGOQ010000001.1 GCA_018645405.1 Anaerolineae bacterium
AGAGAAGAATGCAGAATATTAAAAAATTATCTAATATGTGGGTCCTGATTGCTGTTTTGATTGTGATGTCTTTAGCTTGCATTGTGGGAGAATCTGCGCTCAGCCCGGCTACGCCCACAGCTGCGCCTACTGAGACTAAGACACCTCAGCCAACCAAAACGCCGAAGCCAACGCGTACCTTAAAGCCAACGGCAACACCTAATCTTGTCGCAACAGAACAATATGACAAGGTTTTTGCACAGGTACAAAAATATTATGATGAAGGGTATTTACCCTCTTTGAATGGGGAGTATATTGAAATGGATGACTTTAAGGAAGACTGGGCGCAGATGGATTGGTATCGCTGGTGGTGGTTTGATGATAGCCTTGATGTAAGCACCTTTATGATGCAGGGACATTTTTCATGGTCTTCAGCTTTATCTAATCCTGAAATATCTGGATGTGGTTTTGTTTTTAGTATTGATGTGGATGGTGGTTCTGCTTATGCCGTATTTTTAGATCAATCCAGAATTCTCTTCTTGGACCCACGCGGTTATTCTGTTGGTACGACAAAAGGAACAGGGCGAGTGAAATTTTCTCTCCCTGCTGAGGCGGACTTTTCCCTCATAGTAAATGAGGATTTGAAAAGAGCCTATGTTTTTGTTGATGAAAGATTTATTGGAGAGTACTCTTTTCCTGAAGGTACAGAAATTTCAGGTACAGTAGGTTTTTCGATTCTATCTGGTACAAATAGGGATTATGGTACGCGTTGCGCAATTACGGACACAAAGCTCTGGGTTATAGAGTAGTAAACAGAAAAAAGAAAATCAAAAACTCGGAGAGCAACCTCCGAGTTTTTATTTTTCCTTGGTACATGATTTAGACTTCAATGCCCAAGAAAATACGAATTAGATAACCGATCCCGAAGCTGAATGCCGCGACGCTGAGACTTAATCCCGCCATTTCTAAGAAGCGATCTTTGAAAGTTTCGTCTTGTGCGACGGAGATATAGTAGTTGAAAACGGCGATGATGATTACGCCGGAGGTCAGTGCGAGTGCGAGATCAAGGAAATAATTATCGAAGAGCAGATAGGGAGTGATGAGAATTGCGACTGTGAAAATATAGGCGATGCCCGTATAAATTGCGGCGCGGACGGGATGTTTGTCGGTTTTCTCTGAGCGAGTGGCGAGGTATTCGGAGGCTGCCATTGAGAGTGATGCGGCGATGCCGGTAATTAGCCCTGAGAGCGCAATTAGCTCAACATTTTGCAGGGCAAGTGTTAGCCCAGCGAGCGCGCCTGTGAGTTCGACAAGTGCATCGTTTAGCCCCAGTACAACTGAGCCGGCATATTGCAGGCGTTCTTCGTCAAGCATGTCAAGTAGGGCATTTTCATGCTTGCGTTCGTCTGCGATCCAATTATCAATTTCAGGGACGTATTCGCGAATTTCAGCGTAGTTAACTTGTGCGCTTTTCTCGCCGCTTTCCATCAATTTGACGCCAAATGTGAAGCCAAAAATACGACTGATGAGATAGTAAAACCAGATTGCTCGCTGATTTGGTTTTACATCTACGCCTGTATATTTTTTCTAGCGACATGACTGTTTGATTTCATCGATAATTACAAAGCGAAAAATGGA
>JABGOQ010000113.1 GCA_018645405.1 Anaerolineae bacterium
GGATTGAAGTCCAATGGTACGATTATGTAGTGCACCGCATAATCGTACCATTGGACTTCAATCCCCTAGTATGTACATAATTTATTAAAATTAGGCTAGATTGAAACCATCCATATGAATTTTAAGCGTAAAAAAATATAAAATGACCTCGATAAATACTGAAACAGATACGGTCGTTAAAAAAATTCTTCCGTATTTAGAACGGAGAGACTATGACTTAGTGAAAAACCTTGATTTTAAAATAGGTGTAACGCGAGTAATCACATCATAATCTTAAATACGCAACCACACCAAAGAAAAACACTGCAAAAATGATACATCCACCGTTCTTTGAGCATCATGGAGAGCAGTATAGTTTAGCTCACCTTCAAGCATCGCAATTCACGCTAGTTCTTCAGGCTCATAATTCTAACCCTGAATTAGAGTTGTTAATAAATATTGAATATTCAAACCATTGTTATTCGGAAGGAAAACCCAGAATCCATGGAGAGCCTGATAACTTAACCGACCATAATAATAGACCCCGATGGTTTAGCCTAGACCGATACGATACGTCTATTTTTTTACCCAATATAGTCCAACAGATGCACACTAAAAAGTGCCTTTTTACTGGAAAACATAACTGGTTGATTGTTGAGATAGAGTCAAATAACAGCTCTTCAGTTCCTTTTCATATTTATTTCACTATAAGAAAAAACAAGCGGATGGAGAATGGTTTATTTATATTCATTGAGAGTGCTTACAGAAAAACAAAAGGGGGAAACATTCCACATCGACGAGGCCGCATGGATCGTACAGCATTTGCAATGCTGGCAAGAAAAACACTAGCAGGAGAATCAGTGAGAAGACCCGCGGGAAGGTAGAAAACATAAAAAAGCCTCCTAATTAATTAGGAGGCTTTAGTATTACTCGGGAGCTCTTGATTATGCCAGATCGCCTGGAACCCTATTGGGCGGCAAGTAAACATCACTTTCGCGATCCCGTATACATCTACTTATACTAATGTTAGTCCTTATTGACGAAGCCGTCAATAAGGACTGATAAGCGGTCATAATCAGCATGAAGTTAACAATTAGTATGTAAACTACCAATCCCTCTATTCCACTAAATATTGTCTTAAAGAGTATACTTTACGAGACGCGCTCATTGACCGTCTTAAATAATGTCTTATAATTTAATTATTTCAATCTCTAAAAGAATTTAAGACCGCATGGCAAAAGTAGGATATGCACGAGTCAGCACCCAGGGCCAGAGTTTAGATGTTCAAGTATCCAAGCTCACTGAATACGGTTGCAATGAAATCTTCAAAGATAAACTCAGCGGAACAACAGCAGATCGGCCATCCCTCAAAGAATGCAGAACCTATGTTCGTCGAGGGGATAGCCTGGTCATCACCAAACTGGATCGATTAGCACGGTCTACCTTTCACCTGACCCAGATAGCAGAAGAACTCAAACAAAAAGGAGTAGACCTGGTAGTACTGGATCAGAACATCGATACCTCTACCCCTACAGGTAAACTGTTATTCAATATGCTGGCGTCGATTGCAGAGTTTGAAACTGAAATCAGGAAAGAACGGCAAATGGAGGGGATAACCAAAGCGAAGGAGAAAGGTGTTCAATTTGGACGGAAAGCAAAATTAACAGAAGAACAGGTTAGAACACTGAAACAGGAAAGAGAACAAGGTGTAAAAATATCCGAGCTGATGGCCAAGTATTCATTATCAAAAGCCAGTGTCTATAGGTTGTTAGCTCAGCCTTAGCTCAATTGGCAATTACGCAAAGAAATAACCCCTTATTTATATCCAATAAATATCACGATTTATAATATACTGTGCTTACGGTTATTTATAACAGGAATCTCCAATGAATGCTGAAACCATCGATCACAGAACACTATCACACCTCCTGGAGGCTGGCGCGATCCGCACGGCCACCGCAGTAGGACTGGGTAACCGGTGGGCGCTTGTTGTCCATTACGGCAGCGTGGAAAAAACATTGCAGTCAGTCAATAGCCATCAAATCAGAACCTGGTCTAAACTTGACTCACTGGTTAAGTATTTAAGGAAACTTGGCATCCAGAAATTTGATACTGATGCGACAAATTTTGATCCGGATCAGCTATCAACCCGGAAGCGACCTGATAAGTCAGAAGCCCTCAAACGAGTCCATGCAGCCGCTGAGCATGACAAATGGTTTAGAGAACAGGTACAAACCTCTCTCGACGATCCACAACCATCAATTCCACATGATATCGCTATGGCCGAGGTTGAATCTCGCCTGGTTGAAATTTACGGACCGAGGCCAATGAGTTAATGCCCGTCTGGACTCCCCGAGCTCTTGATGCCCTGGTTCTCAATATTCAACGATATGCGCAACAAGATCCAGTTACTGCTTTTAAAGTATTCGATAATGTTAAACAAAGGTCATATGTCCTTGATGATCAACCAGAGCTCGGTAAACAGGGCAGAGTCAAAGGCACAAGAGAATTAGTATTAACTGGAACTCCATTTATACTTGTTTACCAGGGAAATAAATCACCCGTGAATATTATTCATGTGCTGCATAGTCACCAGAATTGGCCAGTTGAAGATAATTAAAAATAGTTAATCCCGTCGAAGTTACTCAGAGACCAGGGAAATACCTAAAAAGTCCATTGCTGTCATTCCCTGCAGGCTGGCAGGAATGACCTGTTCGTGCCAGTTGGAGTCATTGATGAGCCAAGAAACCATGAGAGGATATGAGAACAAACAGTCGTATATCACAATATTCGTGCGTGTAACATAATCACCTGTCATACATTCTTGAAAGAGCTCATCTTGGTAATTGAATAGTGTCCGCAAAGTATTAGGCTATTACGTTTGCAACAAGTGATTAGATTGGAGCGTCTTTGCTCGTATAATGCCAAGCTGATATGAGCTTATGGCTATTTAAAACGTATTTAAACAGGAATTTATCAATGACAAGCTCCCAACAACGTGCCGCCCTCCAACGCCAAATTTGGGCCATTGCCAACGATGTGCGCGGCTCAGTAGACGGCTGGGATTTTAAACAGTATGTCCTCGGCACCCTGTTTTATCGCTTCATCAGCGAAAACTTTGCTCTCTATCTTGAGGCCGGTGACGACAGTATTCATTACGCCGCGCTGAGCGATGAGGTGATCACGCCAGACATCAAAGATGATGCCATTAAAACCAAGGGTTACTTCATCTACCCAAGCCAGCTGTTTGCCATTGTGGCTAAAAACGCCAACAACAACGAAAGCCTGAATACCGACTTGGCCGCCATTTTTTCCGCCATCGAAGCCTCGGCCAGCGGCTATCCCTCAGAAGGTGACATCAAGGGGTTGTTTGCCGATTTCGATACCACCAGTAACCGACTCGGTAATACCGTTAAAGACAAAAACTTGCGTTTAGCGGCCGTTTTAAAAGGCGTGGCAGATTTGGACTTTGGCCATGATTTTTATGGAAAGAGTGATGCCGCTCAAATTGACCTGTTCGGCGATGCTTACGAATTCCTGATCTCCAACTATGCCGCCAATGCTGGTAAATCCGGTGGTGAATTTTTCACCCCTCAGCATGTTTCAAAGCTGATTGCGCAGCTTGCCATGCACAAGCAAACCACTGTCAATAAAATTTATGATCCGGCTGCCGGTTCCGGCTCGCTGCTGCTGCAAGCCAAAAAGCACTTTGATAATCACATCATTGAAGATGGCTTCTTCGGTCAGGAGATCAACCACACCACTTACAACCTTGCCCGCATGAACATGTTTTTGCACAATATCAACTACGATAAGTTCAATATGCAGCTGGGCAATACCTTAACAGATCCGCACTTTCTGGATGATAAACCCTTTGATGCCATCGTCTCCAACCCGCCGTATTCGGTGAAGTGGATAGGTAGTGATGATCCCACCCTGATTAACGATGATCGCTTTGCGCCAGCGGGCGTATTAGCACCCAAATCCAAAGCCGACTTTGCCTTTGTGCTGCATGCGCTGAGTTACCTATCCAGTAAAGGCCGCGCGGCGATTGTGTGCTTCCCCGGTATTTTTTACCGTGGCGGTGCTGAGCAAAAAATTCGTAAATATTTAGTTGATAACAACTATGTGGAAACGGTCATTTCACTCGCACCCAACCTGTTTTTTGGCACCACCATCGCGGTGACTATTCTGGTACTTTCCAAACACAAAACCGACACCACCACCCAGTTTATTGATGCCAGTGGTTTGTTTAAAAAAGACACCAACACCAACACCCTCACCGATGACCACATCAAGCAAATCATGGCGGTGTTTGATAACAAAGAAAATGTAGATCATCTCGCCAAATCCATACCCCTTGAACAGGTCGCCGCTAGCGATTACAACCTGTCGGTGAGCAGCTATGTGGAAGCTAAAGATAACCGCAAAGTGGTGGATATTAGCGAGCTTAATACGGAGCTAAAAACTACGGTTGCTAAGATTGACCAACTTCGTACCGATATTGATGTCATTGTTGCAGAAATTGAAGGCGATGAGGTTGAAGCATGAGCAGTATGAGTTATATGGAAAAGCTGCTGGATGGCGTTGAGGTAGAGTGGAAGACGATTGCTGAAGTGGGTGAATTAGTTCGCGGAAATGGTCTGCCGAAAGCAGACTTTACCGAATCAGGAGTCCCAGCTATTCATTACGGGCAAATTTATACTCACTACGGATTATCAACAGTATCAACAAAATCCTTTGTTTCGCTCGAAACTGCCACGAAATTAAAAAAGGTTGATAAGGGCGATGTTGTAATCACAAATACAAGTGAAAACCTTGAAGATGTTGGAAAAGCATTGTGCTATCTCGGCGAGCAACAAGCGGTTACAGGAGGGCATGCGACAATCTTTAAACCAAGTAAAATTATTTTAGGGAAATATTTTACTTACTTCACTCAGACAGAAGTCTTTGCAAAAGAAAAAAGAAGATATGCTAAAGGGGCGAAAGTTATTGATGTTTCAGCAACTGATATGGCGAAAATAAAAATCCCCATCCCCTGCCCAGAAAACCCAAAAAAAACGCTAGAAATCCAAGCTGAAATCGTCCGCATTCTGGACGCCTTCACCGAGCTGACCGCCGAGCTGACCGCCGAGCTTAATGCCCGCAAAAAACAATACAACTACTATCGCGACCAGTTGTTGAATTTTGAAGAAGGGGAAGTGGAGTGGAAGACGTTGGGGGAAGTGGCAGAATTTCGTCGAGGAACTGCAATCACTAAAAAGCAGACTACAAATGGAAATGTTCCTGTCGTTGCGAATGGACCTGCCCCGACATATTTCCATGGAGAAATAAATAGAGAAGGCGAAACTATCGTTATTGCAAGATCAGGAGCTTATGCGGGCTATGTTAGTTATTGGAACCAACCAATATTTCTAACAGATGCTTTTAGCGTTCATCCCGACTCCGCAATATTGATGACTAAATTTGTTTTTCATCTTCTTCAGAACAAACAAGAACATATCCACGGGATGAAGAAAGGAGCTGGCGTTCCTCATGTTAGAGTTAAGGAGTTTGAATCATATTTAGTGCCGATTCCTTCTTTAACTGATCAGGCCCGTATAGTTGCCATCCTAGATAAATTCGACACCCTAACCACATCAATCAATGAAGGTCTCCCTCGAGAAATCGAGTTGCGCCAAAAACAATACGAGTATTATCGCGACTTACTGCTGAGCTTTCCCAAGCCTGATACAGCGGTAGCGGCCTGATATGAGCAGAGAGCCACGAAAAGCCACTCATAAGGAAGGGATCCTATGTCCAAACAATTAAGCCTGCAAGATCAGACAACGGAGTTCCTGCTCTACACCGCACCCAATGGCGCAATAAAAGTGGAGGTGCTGCTCAGCAATGAGAGCATTTGGCTAACTCAGGAGCGCATGGCAGAGCTGTTTGGCGTACAGCGTCCAGCCATTACCAAACACCTGAAAAAGATATTCGAAAGCAATGAGTTGCAAGAAGAAGTGGTATGTTCCATTTTGGAACATACCAATGAGCACGGCGCTATTGCTGGCAAGACCCAGACCAGCAAGGTGAAATATTATAATCTGGATGCAGTGATTTCGGTGGGTTATAGAGTCAACTCGGCTCAAGCCACCCAATTCCGTATCTGGGCCACGCAGCTAATTAAAGAGTACATCATTAAAGGCTTTGCCATGGATGATGAGCGCTTAAAAAATGGCCGCTATTTTGGCAAGGACTATTTCAAAGAGCTGCTGGAGCGGGTGCGCTCCATACGCGCCAGCGAGCGACGCATCTACCAGCAGATCACCGATATATTTGCTGAGTGCAGCATCGATTATGACCCGAAATCCAAAACCACCCAGCAATTCTACGCCCATGTGCAGGATAAGTTTCATTTTGCCATTACCGGTCATACCGCAGCAGAGATTATTTCGCTGAAAGCCGATGCCAGCAAGCCCTTGATGGGTATGAGTACTTATAAAAATGCACCGGAAGGCCGCGTATTGAAGTCGGATTCTACAGTGGCGAAAAACTATTTAAAGGAAGATGAAATAAAAAAACTGGAACGTGCTGTTGCGGCTTTTTTTGATTATATCGAGGGTATTATCGAGCGGCGCAATACCTTCACCATGGAGAGCTTTGTCGAAAGCGTGAATAAGTTTCTTGCATTTAATGAGTATAAAATTCTTGAAGGCTACGGAACAATATCACGTCAGCAGGCAGAACAGAGAGCCTTTACTGAATATGAAAAATTCAACAAGCAACAACGCATAGAATCGGATTTTGACAGGGAAGTAAAAAAACTGCTACAAAAAAAGGACGCAGAAGAATGAGTGTAAGTGACTACAAAACCATCGCCGAATCGAACAACTTTATCGTTCTGGATAAATACAACAAAGAATGGAAAGTGGCCGAGAGCTACCAGAGTGAAGAGGCGTTAGAGCGTGAGTTTATTCAGGATTTGCAAAACCAGGGCTATGAATATCTGCCCGGCCTGAATAACCCGCAGGCCATGCTGGCCAATGTGCGTGAGCAGTTGCAAACGCTGAATAACGTGGAGTTTGCCGAGGGTGAGTGGCGGCGTTTTGTGGAGACTTATCTGGATAAGCCTAGTGACACCATTCTGGATAAAACCCGCAAAATCCACGATGACTATATTCACGACTTTGTCTTTGACGATGGTCGCATTCAAAACATTTATCTGCTGGATAAAAACAACATCGCCCGCAACAAAGTTCAGGTGATCAAGCAGTTTGAGCAAACTGGCAGCCATGCCAACCGCTATGATGTGACTATTCTGGTGAACGGCTTACCGCTGGTACAGATCGAGCTTAAAAAGCGTGGCGTAGCCATTCGTGAAGCCTTTAATCAGGTGCATCGTTACAGCAAAGAGAGTTTTAACAGTGAGGATTCGCTGTATAAGTACTTACAGTTGTTTGTCATCTCTAACGGCACCGATAGCCGCTATTTTGCCAACACCACAACGCGTAATAAAAACAGTTTCGACTTCAGCATGAACTGGGCGAAGGCCGATAACAGCCTGATTAAGGATCTAAAAGACTTTACTGCCACTTTCTTCCATAAAAATACCCTGCTGAATGTGCTGCTGCATTATTCGGTGTTTGATGTGAGTGACACATTACTTGTTATGCGCCCCTACCAGATTGCTGCCACTGAGCGTATTTTGTGGAAGGTGAAAAGCTCTTATGAGGCAAAAAACTGGAGCAACCCGGAAAGTGGCGGTTTTATCTGGCATACCACAGGCTCTGGTAAAACCTTAACCAGCTTTAAGGCGGCGCGTTTGGCCACAGAACTGGAGTTTGTCGACAAGGTGTTTTTTGTGGTCGACAGAAAAGACCTCGACTACCAGACGATGAAAGAATACCAACGCTTTTCACCCGACAGTGTGAATGGCTCAGACAGTACCGCAGGTTTAAAGCGCAATCTGGATAAAGACGATAACAAGATCATCGTCACGACCATTCAAAAGCTCAACAACCTGATGAAAAACGAAGGCGATCTGCCCATCTACAACAAGCAGGTGGTGTTTATTTTTGATGAATGCCACCGCAGCCAGTTTGGTGAAGCTCAGAAAAACCTGAACAAGAAATTCAAACGGTTCTATCAGTTTGGCTTTACCGGCACGCCCATCTTCCCGCAAAATGCTTTAGGCGCGGAAACCACCGCTAGCGTGTTTGGCCGCGAGCTGCATTCCTATGTGATTACCGATGCGATACGCGATGAAAAGGTACTGAAGTTCAAGGTGGACTACAACGATGTGCGCCACAAATTTAAGGCCATTGAAACCGAGCAGGACGAGAAAAAATTAACTGCCGCTGAAAACAAAGAGGCGCTGTTGCACCCAGAGCGTATTCGCGAAATTTCCCAGTACATTCTGAACAACTACCGCCAGAAGACCCACCGATTGCAGTCGAACGCCAAGGGCTTTAATGCCATGTTTGCGGTGAGCAGTGTGGATGCCGCCAAGCTGTATTATGAATCGTTGAATAAGTTACAGGCTGAGAGCGAAAAGCCGCTGAAAATCGCCACCATTTTCTCTTTTTCCGCCAACGAAGAGCAGGATGCGGTGGGCGATATTCTGGATGAAAGCTTTGATGTCTCGGCCATGAATAGCAGCGCCAAAGAGTTCTTAAACGCGTCGATAGGCGATTACAACGCCTTCTTTAAAACCAATTTCAGTGTCGATAGCAACGGCTTCCAGAATTACTACCGTGATTTGGCCAAGCGGGTGAAAACCAAGGAAATCGATTTGTTGATTGTGGTGGGTATGTTCCTCACTGGCTTTGATGCCCCTACGCTCAATACGCTGTTTGTGGATAAAAACCTTCGTTACCACGGTTTGATGCAGGCTTTTTCACGCACCAACCGCATTTATGACGCCACCAAAACGTTCGGCAATATTGTTACATTCCGAGATTTGGAAATGGCAACCGTGGATGCCATCACCCTTTTTGGCGATAACAACACCAAAAACGTGGTGCTGGAAAAAAGCTACAAGGAATACATGGAAGGCTTTACCGATGTGGTGACCGGTGAAGCACGGCGTGGTTTTATGGATGTGGTGAGCGAACTGGAGCAGCGCTTTCCTGACCCGACCGCCATTGAAAAAGAGTCCGATAAAAAAGACTTTGCCAAACTCTTTGGTGAATACCTGCGTGTAGAGAACGTGCTGCAAAACTATGATGAGTTTGCCAGTCTGAAAGCCATGCAAAGCCTTGACATGAACAACCCCGAAGCGGTTGAAGCGTTTAAAGCAGAACATTATTTGGATGATGAAAAACTGGCAGAGTTGCAGACAATTCGTCTGCCTGCCGAGCGCAAGGTTCAGGATTACCGTTCTAGTTACAACGACATTCGTGACTGGCAGCGTCGCCAAAAATCGGCAGAGGAAAAAGAAAAATCCACCATCGACTGGG
>JABGOQ010000137.1 GCA_018645405.1 Anaerolineae bacterium
TGCAAAAAGTGTTAAAAGTGTTTTCTTCATTATTTTATATTCCTCCGAATATAGGGGGGCTAAACATTGTTCGAAATTCAATTTACGAGATATCTAATCTAGTTCGAGCGCACCACCTCCTTAAAAATCTTATCCAATATTATGCTCACGACACGATTTCCGTACTATGAGCTGAGTATCTAATACCAAATTCCGCTTTTCTGGTTTATTTCCTTTCATTAACGCTAACAAAAGCAAACAAGCTTCAGATGCCATCTTTTGGGCAGGTAAGCGAACGGTTGTTAGCGGTGGGTCTGCATAAGCCGCCCAGGGAATATCATCAAAACCAATCATCGAAATATCATCAGGAATAGATAATTCCGCCTTACGAAGAGCAGCCTTTACGCCCATTGCAACATTATCACTAGCAACAAAAACCGCAGAAAATTCTTCTCCCGAAGAAAGTAAGGATTGCATAGAATCAAACCCGCTCTGAGGACTAAAATCAGCATATCTAACCAAACGCTTGTTGAAAGAAATGCCAACCTCTGCCAGTATGTCTTGATAACCAAGAACACGCTCAAGAGCCGCACTATAAGAAGCTGGGGCATTTGCTATACAAGCAATTTTCGAGTGCCCTATTTTTATCAAACGCCGTACCGCCTGCCGAGCTGCTGAACGATTATCAACATCAACAGAATAAAGGCTAGAATTGGGCAATTTTCCCATCAAAACAGCAGGAACACCAACTTCTTCTAATTTTTCAAAACCCTTATCATCTATTCTGGGGGTAAGTAAAATCATGCCATCTATATGCTTGGCCTGTGCAAGTTCTAAATAGGTGCGTTCTTGGCGTTCTTCTTCAACAGTTTCAATTAAAAGGCGAAATTTATGCTCTTTAACAACATCTAAAAGTCCCCCTAGTATTTGCGGCAAAAAAGTATCCGATGCAATATGGTGTTGACTGCGTGTCATTATCAAACCAATTGCTTGTGCGCGCTGGGTGGCTAGAGCTTTGGCTGTTGCATTAGGAATATAGCCAAGGGTTTTAGCAGCTTGCCTCACATTCTGACGCGTAGCTGGCGAGATATTCGTCCCACTGACATCATTGAGCACTAATGAGACTGTTGTTCGAGAAACATTAGCTAAATCTGCGACATCTTGGCTGGTGATGCGTTTTTTTACCACTGAGTATCCTTGTTTGGTAACGCGCTTTAGTAACACGCGTTACTAGTGTAGCAAAAATGAAACTACTTGTCAAATTATTCAGGTCAATTCTTTTGAATGGCAACTAGGCATTGTATAAAATCTAATTGCAAATAAAAAGAGCTTCTCAATGAGAAACTCTTTTCATATATATCTGCATTTATTAAGATTGTTCAAAATCATCCTTACCAAAATCAAATCCGATAATATCTTTCTCTGTGAGGAATTCAACTTCGAATGTTTGAACGACACGGACCCGATCAGGAGAAGAGAATCGCCCCGATCTCAGATCGAAGCATTCTGGAGTTTTCAGTAAAGATACCTCCAAAATTTTACATTAACACAGAATCATTTCCATAATAAATTTTTACGGTAGATCAAGACAATTTCCCGTATCTAAAATAATGGTGTGAT
>JABGOQ010000118.1 GCA_018645405.1 Anaerolineae bacterium
AGTGGAGAATTTATGCCGATCAACTGCTCTTTTCTTAAACTGTCAGGTGACTAGGTTTTTATCAAGAAAAAGTATAACATACTCATACTAAACATGATGGGAGTATGCCAAAAGAATCTGCAAAAACGCTATTTCGAGAAATACGCCATCAACTGCTCAAGGCGCAAAACGCCATCGTAATCAATGCCCTCGCCGCCTTGTTTTAGTTCACCCTTTTCACCGTCCACATCGCCGAGCGTAGTGGTGATGATATTGGCATCTGAAAGATTTTCACTCGCCGTGTAGATATTGGTTGTCGCGACGATATTCAAATCAGCTGCGCGCGCTGCTAAAACACCATTCCGTGAATCTTCGATAACGATGCACTCATCTGGCGCAAATCCACTTTTGGTGAGGGCTAAATTATAAATTTCGGGGTCAGGTTTCTTATTATCAACAATATCGCCAGCGAGAACAAATTCAAATTTTATCTCTTTTAACAAACCATTGACCACTGCCTGTGCCGCTTTTTCGTTGGACGTGGTACAAATCCCCAGCAATAAGTCGGCATCGTTTACTTCCTGCATCAATCGTTTTACGCCGGGACGCAAGGGTAACTTTCCGCTCTCAATGAGTTCAACGAAAACCGCTGTTTTATGCTTGTGCATCTTTTTGATGAGATCATCCACATCTGCTTCTGGGATTTCAACCCCAAAGCCTTTGGTCTTGAGATGATGCTTCATCCGCTCTTTGCCACCCGCGACTTGGAGAAGTTCGTGATAATACGCCACGTCCCACTCGAAATCATAGCCAAAATCTTTGAAGGTCTGGTTAAAGGCAACACGGTGCCCATCACGCTCGGTGTCGATAATTACGCCATCTTGATCGAAAAACACTGCTTTTATTTTTGACATTTTAAATTTCCTTCGTGGTCTTTTCTACCACAGAGCGCACAGAGGACACAGAGTTTCTTCTTTGCTTGAGAAAAATTCCTTTCTCTGTTTTTTTCTCTGTAAACTCTGTGCGCTCTGTGGTGAAACTTTTACGACTTACTTATTATAAAACTCGAGAATGGTTTCAACTGCCATTCTATTCTCTTCTTTGCTTCCCAAAGTCAAGCGGAACCAACCGTCAAATCCGTACATGTGATTTTGTGGGCGGAGAATGATGCCTTTTTCTTGTGCATAAGCGACCAAATCATCTCCAGCTTTTCCTGTACCCGTCCCATCAAAAAGGATGTAATTAGCCGCTGAATGGAAAATAGTAAAGCCAGAGATTACGCTGAGTGAACTCTCAATATATTCAACTTCACTATTATTGAAGTCAACGCGCATCTTCAAGCCTTCTTCATCCTCCAAGGCTGCCAACGCGGCCCACATTGGAATTGTGCCAACATTCCACGGAAGTAATGCCGCAGAAATTTGGCTAATTACATCCGCATCGCCCAGAGCGTAGCCGAAACGCATTCCGGCTAAACCGTAGGCTTTGGAGAGGGTGCGCGTGATAAGCACATTCTTATATTTCTTAACCATGCCAACATGTGATTTACCAAGACCAGCAAATTCAATATATGCTTCATCAATAATAAATGGAATGCCTGTCTCTGCGATTTTGACGAAATCTTCTTTTGACATAAAGTTCCCAGAAGGGTTATTCGGGTTAGCAACAACGATGATCTTAGTTTTATCTGTGATTGCAGCAAGAACCGCATCAACATCAAATTTCAAATCGTTATCTTCGTATAGCATCGGAACAGAAACAAGTTTCCCGCCGAGGATATTGCAGCGGAGTTTATAGATACCGAAACAGGGCGTATGCTGAATAACTTCATCCCCAACTTCAAGGAAAGAGCGGAAGATATTATCGAAGACTTCGCTTGAGCCATTCCCGATGATCACATTTTTAGGGCCATTTAATCCATTAATTTCAGCCAATTTCGAGCGGACAGCAGTCCCTTGATCAGGATAGCGATTCGCTTTTTTGCCAAAATTCTGAATAGCCTCCAACACCTTCTCTGAAGGCTCAAAAGGATTCTCATTCGACATCATCCGATGCAATTCAGGCTGTTGCCATGCTAATTCAATATGCTCTGAAACATACATCGAAATCCCTTTTACCCACGGGACAAAATACTCTTGCACTTCTTTAGTCATTTTCTATTCTCCTATATAAGAGACCTAAGACTTTAGCAAAAAAGCTGATGTCTGAAGTCTTAGGTCTTAAGTCTGCCTACGCTTTTCCAGCACTTCCTAAAACATCAATCCAACGTCCAACAACTTTGCTAATGGCCTCTTTGACAACAATATCGACCTTGCCAGGGTTATATTGGTCACGGTTTTCAGTCATATAGCCATAAGATGAATCAATCAGGGCATATTTCAATTCAGTCGAGACATTGAATTTTGCCCCGCCCATTTCAACCAATTTGATTGCATATTCTTTGCTTAAGCCAGTGCCACCATGAACAACCAAAGGTATTTTTACGCCATTTCCATTCAAAATTTGATTGATCTTGCCTAAGCGTTCAAAATCCACTTTCGGATTTTTTGTCTTATAAACACCATGTGCAGTGCCAATCGCAGGCGCAAAAATATCTACACCACTGCGCTCAACAAAATCAACCGCTTGCTCAGGGCTACAGAGTTGGGCTTCATCTTCAGCCACAATTACCTGATCTTCCACGCCCGAAACTGTCCCCAATTCGCCTTCAACAGAAAGATTGCCGAGCGAGTGACAATAATCTACTACCTCTCTTGTCTGGCGGATATTCTCTTCATAATCTTGCTTCGAGGCATCGATCATCAAATTGGTATAGCCTGCATCCGCGCATTCTTTGCAAAATTCCACGCTGGTGCTATGGTCAAGATGCAAACAAATCGGGATCGGCGCAGATTCAGCCAGTGTTCGGTAAATAGCCGCGATAACTTTTGGTCCCAAAAATTTTGATGGGGTTACAGAAGCCTGAATGATCAGCGGGGCTTTTTTAGCAATAGCCGTTTCAACAACTGCTTCCATTTGGATCAAATTGGTGATGTTGAACGCCCCAACAGCATATTTGCCCTCTGCGGCTTCCAACATTATTTCTCTTGCGTTAACAATTGACATGACTTACTCCTTTATTATTTTTCTTTTAATGTCATTGCGAGCCAGTTTTATCGGCGAAGAAATCTCGTGAGTGTAGAGGGAGACTGCTTCGCTGGAAAGATACTCGCAGTGACGTTGTTAATTTGATATGACACTGCGATTCGCTCTTGATTTTGGCTTGAGTACCGCACCCAAACATTTTCTCGGCGTAAACAAGATTCTGCCCACGTCGCGAAAATGCTCACTGACGGCACGCAAGTTGAAATCGCGTGCGAATCGGTTTTTTATCCCAAATTATATTAAGCTTTAATTCGCGTGCCTTTCGGATCCCAAAGCGGATCACGCTCAATAATCGCATTGACTCTTTCTTCAAAAATTTCGATTTCAAGCTCAGTGCCAGCTTTTGCGTATTCAACAGGCAAGTATCCATAGGCGATACTTTTGCCGACCGAATAGCCATAACCGCCCGATGCAACCCAGCCAATAATTTCGCCATCGGCGCGGATGGGTTCTTTGCCCAAGACGACAATATCGCTGTTTTCGAGTGAGAGGCAAACGAGTTTTTGCGTGATGCCTTCTTCTTTTTGCTTGACCAGCGCATCACGCCCGATGAAATCGCCTTTGTTCAGGTTCACAGCAAAGCCTAAGCCTGCTTCAAAGGGGGTGTAATCCGGGCTAATATCTCCGCTCCAATAACGGTAGCCTTTTTCCAGGCGAAGAGTGTCGATGGCTTTGTATCCAACAGCCACCAAACTTTCGGATTGCCCTGCTTCCCAAATCGAATCGAAGAGACGCAAGCCATATTCCATAGCGGGGTAAAGTTCCCAGCCCAACTCGCCAACGTAGGTGACGCGCAACGCCATAACAGGCACATCGCCAATTGTGATTTGCTTGGCAGTCATATAGGGGAAGGCTTCGTTGCTGAGATAATCTTTGGTGATTGACTGCAAAATCTTACGTGCTTTGGGTCCCCACAAACCGAGACAGGCGTAAGCCGATGTGACATCTTCAATCGTGACAGAGCCATCTTCGGGGCTATTCAACCGCAACCACGAAAGGTCACGCCGTCCGAAGGCTGTGCCGGTAATGATGAGGAAACGGTCTTCTGCCAAGCGCGTAATCGTATAATCAGATTCGATTCCACCACGCGGATTTAAGGCTTGGGTGTAAACAACCGAACCAACGGGCTTATCAAGATCGTTGGCGCAGAGATTCTGCAAAAAGGCTAAGGCACCTGTGCCACGCACTTCAAATTTATTGAAGGATGTTTCATCAAATAACCCTGCATTTTCTCTGGTTTGTAAATGTTCGTAGCCAATCGCACGTGACCAATTTCGTTTTGCCCAGCCTTTTGGCTCATGCCCATGAAAGGCTTTTTCTTCGTAAATCGAGAACCAGTTGGCTCGTTCCCAGCCTGTTTTCTCACCGAAGGATGCCTGTAGTTCACGCAACCGATGATAAGTGGGGGAAAGGCGCAACATCCGCCCTGAGATGCGTTCACTATTGGGATAGTGAATATCGTAGTATTTGGTATAGGTTTCGATGGTGCGTTTAACAATATAATCTTGGCTGGCGTAATTGGAACCAAAACGGCGTACATCCAGATGCCAAACATCCCATTCGGGGTGTCCGTCCGTAATCCACTCTGCCATCACTTTACCGATACCGCCGGCTCCCGCTAATCCATGCGCACAAAAAGCGCAGGCAACCCAGAAACCGTTAATCTCTGTAGGGCCAAGCAAGAATTCGCCATCTGGCGTAAAGCCTTCGGGCCCATTCAGCAATTCAACGATCTCGGCCGTCTCAACCGAAGGCACACGTTGAATGGAATTTTCCATCAAGACTTCGAAACGATCCCAGTCTGGGGGCAATAATTTATATTTGAAATCTTTGGGGATTCCATCTAGCCCAAAGGGAATTGGGTCGCGCTCATAGCCGCCTGTCACCAGTCCCCCAACTTCTTCGCGCCAATAGACCAACTTATCGGGGTCGCGCAAAGTCGGGATTCCGCGTTCCACGCCCTTGATCGGCTTGGTCGTAACGTATTGATGCGCCATCGGCACAACGGGCAAAGTTAGCCCGACCATTTTGCCGATCTCACCGCCCCATTGTCCGGCTGCATTCACAACCACTTCGGTTTTTATTGAGCCTTTATCTGTAACAACTTCCTCAACACGGCCATTCTTTTGAATAATCTGCGTTACGCTGGTTTCTGTAAAAAATCGTGCGCCACGTTCCCGCGCGCCCGCCGCCAAAGCCATCGTTAAATCTGTCGGGTTGATAGAGCCATCGGTGGGCGTATATGCCGCACCCAAAACGCCATCGAGTGTCATCATCGGAAACAACGATTGCGCTTCTTTCGGCGAAATCATTTCCAGCGGCATCCCAAAGGAACGCGCCATGCCCACCAATCGCTTCAAAGATTGCATCCGCTCTGGCGAAGAAGCCAAGCGCACGCCCCCGACCTGTCGCCAGCCTGTATCTTGACCTGTTTCGGCTTTCAAGCGACCGTATAATTCGGTGCTATATTGCATCATCCGCGTCAGATTTGGGTCAGAACGCAATTGCCCAATCAGCCCGGCAGAATGCCAGGTCGAGCCGCTGGTCAACTCGCCGCGCTCAATAATAATCACATCTTTCCAACCCATCAGCGTGAGATGGTAGGCGATACTACACCCGCCAACGCCACCGCCGATGATAACAACGCGTGCCTGTGAGGGAAGTGTGGACATTAAGCAAATCTCCTATTTTTTTGATAGCTGGGATACTACGATTCGTCCGTGATTTAGGCTTGCTTCCGTTTAATCAGCCGATTCTTGGCGAAGGCAGATCCCGTTAATAAAAGAAACCTTGCGAGGGTTTGAAACACTCACAAGGTTATTTTTTTAGATAAGAAACATCCTTAAGCCATTCATTCCAATTTTCTCCACGCATTCCTTTTTCTGTGCGAGAAAAATAGGTATTGGCATAATCTCTAAAATCGAAATCTAGTTTTGAAATACCGATCTGTACCATCGCCCACATCGCTTCACGAAAATCGGAGATGATTTTTAAAATCTTAAGTCGTGCCCAACTGGAATCGCTAACTTCACCAAAATAAGATTCCAAGAGCCAACGATCTTGCTCATCATTAAACTCGTGATGAACAGAGAAATTTGCCAAATCAAAAAGGGGATCGCCCATCCCGGCATATTCCCAATCCAAAATACGGATTTTGCCATCATCAAGAAAATTTGCATTCAGCAAATCGTTATGGCAAAGTTTTGGCGTAAAGGGGTTTTTCTTCAAAGCTCTTTCAGCGGTGTTCATCTGCTCAACCAGCCATTCAAATTTATCGGGGAATTCAACCTTGAATCCGTTTGCAATTTCAGCAGAATTTTCCACAACGCGAAAAGGAGAGAAGGTTTCAGGAATTGCATCCATCTCGTGGACACGATGTACTGTCTCTGCCACGCGACGGATGTTCTCTCGTTGACCAAGCTCTTTTGGCGGAGGCAATTTCCCATCAATGAAACTGGCGACGAGGTATCCCTCTGGTTCGATGACATAAAAAACTTTGGGCCCGATTCCAATATCCCCAACAAGTTGACTAACGGCACATTCTGTTGCCCGAACAATGCCTAATAATTCAGTATCCGCCCCCGGGATGCGCAGAACGAAAACATCCCCATTTACTTCAATGCGGAAATTTTCATTGGTAATACCGCCAGTAAGAGGGGATGATTTTAGGTCTGTTGCGTTAGTCCATTCTGGGACACGAGCAATTGCTTCTTCTATCGTCAGAGGCATAATTTGGCTCCACTTTTTCTTGTGGTTTTCTTTACGAAATAGACAAATAGTTTAAACGCCGACATTATATCTATAAAAGCATAAATTTGCAAATACTTTCATAATCTGCTACACTTTTTTGGTAAAACTCTCAAATTCTATCATTTAAGCAGGCTTTATACGCCTGAAAGTGAATACTTTTATGCAAAAATCTTTTATCCCTGCTCAAAGACGCAAAGAAATTCAAGAATATTTGACAACTCACAGGGCAGCACGCCTGGCTGATTTGAGTACGATGCTAAATGCTTCAGAAGCAACAATTCGACGTGATCTCGAAAAACTTGAAGAAATTGGTTTCCTGGAGCGGACGCATGGCGGAGCCGTACTCAGCCAACGCTTGTCACGAGAACCAGAATACAAAGAAAGGCTACTGGATAACCCCGATTTAAAGCGCATAATTGGGCAGTTCGCTACCACATTTATAGAAGATGGGGATGTTGTTTTTATTAATGGGGGCACTACCGCGACCGAAATTATTCGGCATATCCCCCCAAACGCCAATATTACCGTTATCACTAATAACTTAATTGCAGCTCTGGAAATTGATCATATTGGCTATGAGCTAATTTTATTAGGAGGGATATATCAACCAACATCTCATTCGGTGGGCGGATATTTTTCTAATGAAAATCTCAAGCAGGTTTATGCTGATAAAACCTTTATTGGCGTGGATGGGATCAGCCTAAAATATGGTTGTACTTTCCCCACTAGCGCAGAAGCAGAAGTGGTGCGCACAATGATGGGACGCACTCGTGGTCCCGTCTATGTTGTTGCAGATAATAATAAATGGGGAACTGTTTCCAATTATCAAGTTGCCGAAATTGAGAAAATCCACAGATTGATCACAGATGCCGGCCTTGATATTCCCGCTCGTGAATCTTTAGCAGAGCAATCTGTGGAGGTGTTAATTGCAGGGGATGATGTTGATAGATAAATTTCTGCATTTATAAAAACTGCGAAAGCCAAAGCTCTCGCAGTTTTTTCTTTTTAAGTCGCTTGACGCGCCTTTTCGTCTGCCGCACGTTTTGCCATTTGATTGCGCAAAGAGCTAATGTCTCCATCTATGAAAAACATTGTGCCTGTATAGAAAAGAAAACTCAAACCCCAGGCAATAAGGGAGATGGTCAGAATGGCATTATGCATGGATGAGGCATCAGCAATGATGCCGGCTAATAGCGGAGCGAGGGCAGCACCACCATTCTCAACAAAATATTCCACTGATTGTGCCGTACTGCGTACTTCTGGAACAGTAACATCATAAACGGTGGAAACGACATTTGGTGAAGAGAAAGGCATAAATAGAGCAGCAATTGCCATGAAAACAAAAAAGGCTGTTCGAGATTCGATGGGGGTATTCATCGCAAAGAAAAGGAAAATCGCCCCCATCAATACGCCGATACTGGAAACGATGACACGCCCTTTGAGCGTGCGCTTGAAGAGCCAATCACCGAGCGCGCCACCAACGAAGTATCCACCTGCGAGGATGAGAACAATCGGCGCCATCGTCAGAAGGACGCTCATCTCGTCATAGCCTCGTTCTTTTGCAAGATAATCAAAGAAGAAATAGGTGATTACATTCCAGGGGAAAACGCCCGCAAAGCCCTGCAAGAGAACAAACCACATTGTTTTCTTCTTGAAGACATCTTTGGTAGCTTCCCAAGAGAAATTGAATTGCCCAATCTCATCCATGCCTTCAAATTCAGGTTCAGATTTACCACGCGGCATTTCTTTTACGCCAAAATAAATGGTAATGGAGAGAACGATTCCCAAAGCACCAGTGATGTAAAATACCGTTCTCCAGCCGATCACAGGCGCGAGCATCAGTGCAAGTACCATCCCAATCAGATAGCCAATCGGCTGACTGAGTTGCAAAACACCGTAGACTTTACTCCGTTTATCCGGTTCAAAATAATCTGCAATTAAACTATATAAGCCAGGATAAGACGAATCGTCAATCCCCGTTGACGCACGCGTGGCGACAAAGGGGATATACGTTCGCACAATCGCACTCAACCAGGTCGTCGCTCCCCAGATAAAGGAGGCGAGCGCAAGCAACTTTGAACGTGCGTAGCGGTCGTATAAATATCCCCAAATCGGATATAAAACTGTACTGACGATCAATGCTCCCGAGACGATTAAGCCAAACTGGGTGTTGCTAATCCCAAACTCTTCACTGATGGGACCTTTTAGAGGACCGATCAATAATTTATCGGTTTGATGGAGCAACATAAAGGCAAAGAAAATACCGACAACTTTCCAGCGGTAGCGTTTTGGTTTTGTCATGAAGAGCCTCAGGAATAAGGATGAATGAATGCTGAAAGTTTACGACAGAATAAAAAGTGCGTCAAACAAAAAGAGCCTCCCAATTGAACTGCCCCCCTAAAACAAGACACAAAATAAAAAGAGCCTCCTGTGAGAAAA
>JABGOQ010000155.1 GCA_018645405.1 Anaerolineae bacterium
CGAACCATTACTGATCTGCATGATCGCAAGTTTCGTTGTCATCAATTGGACACCACATCGTGACCAAATGATCGAAATTCTGCACGACATTAGCCCACCGATCTACATCGGATTTTTTACACTTACTGGTGCTTCTCTTGCTCTAGATGTCCTCGCCGAAACATGGCAAATTGCCCTTGCACTTTTCTTTATCCGCTTGCTTTCCATTTTCATCGGCTCCTTTACTGGAGGCACAATAGCAAGAGAACCGATGAAAAATAATACAGTAAGTTGGATGGCTTATGTCACACAGGCAGGGGTTGGGTTAGGATTAGCCAAAGAAGTTGCTGTCGAATTTCCAGAATTTGGCGTAGATTTTGCAACGATCATCATTGCCGTTATTGTTCTCAATCAAATCGTCGGGCCACCACTTTTCAAGTGGGTTATCAACTTTCTCAAAGAAGCGCATCCACGCGGTGAATCAACTTTCGATGGCATGCGTGATGCCTTTATTTTTGGCACAGACGATCAAGCTCTTGCTGTTGCCCGTTTGTTGAAAGCAAAAGATTGGCAAGTCACTTGGGTTTGTACTGATCGAACTTGCGCGATGGCTCCACATAGCCCCGAAGACCCGATCACAATTATTCCTAAAATGAGCTCCGAAGCTCTCGAAAATATCCAGGCATCAAAAGCAGATGCCGTCATCACAATGCTTTCTGATGATGAGAACTACCGGATTTGCGAACTTTTTTACGAAAATTATGGTACCGAAACTTTGGTGGTCCGCTTAAATGACATCTCAGATCAGGAACGTTTTAATAAATTAGGCGTGCTAACAGTTAACCCAGGGACAGCAACCGTTCACTTACTGGATCAGTTTGCCCGTTCACCGGATGCGGCATCGCTGCTTTTGGATATTGAATCTGATCACCAAATATACGATATTTACGTCCGAGACCCCAACTTGCATGGCATTGCTCTGCGCGATCTGCGCCTGCCATATGATCTGCGCATCATCGCTATTCACCGTCATGGGCATGATATAGTCTCGACAGGCTACACACGTCTCCGTGTTGGGGATAAAGTTACCGTGCTAGGCTCACCAGAAAATGTTGAAGAAGTGAGACTCAAACTGGAAGTTTAATTTTTTGGGGATAAGAAGCCGCACCGCTCCCCAATTAGGCTTGCTACCGTTAAATCCAAAGTCCGCATCTGCGGGCTTTTTTGCTTTATATTATGCATGTCACGTTTGTAGCACAATTTTTATTTTAGCTAACGAAAAGACAGGCTAAAACGATGTTTATTTAACGGAATCAAGTTCAAAACACGAACGTGCCGAGATATTTAATCCCGTTTATATTCACCTTTTACGACCATAGTCCGTGCGCCATCTTCGCCTGCTTCGTAAATTTCATAGAGCAATTCGATGGGCATGACTTGATCCAACATCCCCTGTGCGGGGCAATAACGATCTGCCGAAAGTTGAACGGCGCGAAGCACGGCTTTCTCGTCTATATTCTTGCCAGTAAGGTCATAGGTGATTGTCGATCGCGTAAAAACTTTGGGGTGCGTTTCTGCATTATCAGCATGAACGTTGACTTCGTAGGCCGTAATTTCTTGGCGTTTCTTGCGCAGAATAGAGATAACATCCATGGCGGTGCAACCAGCCAAGCTAATTGCCATCAGTTCCATTGGCTTGAAACCATCGTTCTCACCACCCACAGCGGGGACAGTGCCAAGCGGCACCTTAAACCCAGATTCGGATGTGCCTTCGAAGCTCATGCCGTGATCCCAAGTTACTTTTGCATCCATTACTCTCTCCTTGACCTATTCTTCAATAATTAGCGTAACATGTTCTTCAAGCATCGGCTTGCTGATTGCGCCTGTCCAAGCTAGGCGAACAGTGCCTTCGCGGTCGATCACAAAAGATGCGGGCAAACTATAGGAGCTAAACGCCAAGCCTGCGTCACCATGCTCATCGATCCAGATCGGGTAACTTACATCAGTTGTTGCAATATATTCTTCTACTTTCTCAGGTTTTTCTTGAGAATCAATGCCTAAAATCACAAAACCCTCAGCAAGATGATCTTCATAATATTCCTGTAAAACGGGCAATTCTGCCTTACAGGGTGGACACCAGGTTGCCCATAAATTAACGAGAACGACCTGTCCTCGATAATCTTCCAAAGATTCTGGCTCACCCGCTAAATTCTCTAATTCTAATTCTGGGGCATCATAGCTCACTTCCATTGGAATAGAAGAATATTCTTCTGGAGCACTCACAACAGAGTCTGCTTTAGGCAACATTAGGAGTGCGGCAAGTCCAATTAACACAATGCCAACGCCCATTGTAATCATACCAACAGGCGGATTTTTTTTCTTTAGTTGTTCTTTTTTTCTATTGCGACGATGTGAAGAATTTCTCTTTGTCATAAGCAAACACCTTATCTTTCAAAAAAACATACTATAATCTTATCAAACTCAGTAGATTACGTTTCTGCGAGAATAGTGTCATGGCGAACGGAGTGAGACAATCTCCTACACTTGACATAGAGATCGCTTCGCCGAAAAAACTGGCTCGCAATGACGAAATCGTGATCTACTGAAACTAGTGTATTTTCAAATCTACTTCTTAATTATGCACTAGGGCTATATTAAATACGACACAAAATCCCGAAGCTAAAAGGCTTCGGGATTTTTTATTATCTATAGGCCCAATATACGGTCGATTTTTGGGCGGTCAAACCCAATGATAGTTTTGCTTCCAATCCGAATTTGGGGCACACCTTGTTGACCGCTACGTCGAACCATATCTCTGGCAGCAGCCTGATCTCGAGAAACATCTACCTCTCGAAATGGGACTTGCTTCTTACGAAAATACTGCTTGGCTTTACGACAATAGGAGCAAGAAGGTGTAGAAAACATGATTATACGCGGATACTTTTTATTCTCAGTCATTAAAATTCTTCTCGTTCTATTTTCCGGTAATTCGTTTTAATTCAGTAACCATATTACTTTCTGGTACTGCGCCAACAACATTGGCAGCACCATCGTTGATGGTTGTCTGTGGCACACCACTAACATTATGCTTTTGAGACAAAGCCTGAAATTCCATTGCTGAAATCATCTCTGCCTGAACCATCGAGCTTTCCATTGCGAATTGGTGAGCGAGCGTCACGGCTCGCGGGCAATGTGGTCAGGTAGGGGTAGCAAAAACCTGTAAAAGCACAGGCTCTGTCAGCTCCTTCAAAAAATCACGTGTTTCCTGCATTAGCCCAGAGTCACGCCCGGCAACAAGTAAAATATCTTGTATCAGGGAAGTGAACTCATGCCCAGAGGGAATACCCGCATAGCGAACGCCATAATCAGAAATGGTTTTGCCATCTTTAGCGGTAATAACGATGCCAGGAGCCTTGTCTACGTTAAATTTCTTTGCGAGATCAGCATCCTTATCAAGGTCATAAATCTCAAGACTCAACTTTTCTGAAATTACAGCAACTTCTTCAAGAAGCTTCTGCGTATCAGCGCAATAATCACAATTTTCTTTCTGCCCAAAATACATAATGTGGACAGCTTCTTTCATAGGGGCAAATGCATCTTCGATTTGCTTGACGACATCTGCATTCAATAGTTCTGCCATAAAAATCTCCTTCTTAGCTTGTTTTTTTATTTATATAAGCTTAGATGCTTTGTATATCTAAAAAGTTACATCTTTCTGTGTAGAATTTCCTTTTTCAATAAAATCATCCAGATCAAGGCGACTAAAAAGTCGTCCGCGTACATCTAGGGGAATTTCAGCTTTTACTGATGTTTCATGGTAAAGATAGATGGTCTTCTTCAATGTATCCACTACAATGCGACAATCTCCACAATCGGCCATGTGGGTTTCGATTTCCTTGCATAAGGAATCCCCCAGAACGCCATCCACATAATCTGATAAGGACTCAAGAAATTCTCCGCATTTAATTTCTTTTTTCATCAGATTTTCTCCTTTTCTAATCGCTCTCCATAATAAGCAGAAAGCTCTTCACGTAATCTCAAACGAGCGCGTAATAGTCTTGTTTTCACTGTTGATTCAGTCAAGTTTAAGGTTTCACTAGTTTCACGAACAGATAGCTTTTCAATATCACGCAAAATAAAAACCACACGCAACTTTTCTGATAATTGTTGAATAGCTTTATCCAGATGGTTTTGCGCTTCCGAAGACATTAATTCGCTCTCTGGGATACAACACCAGTCACTAAATTGAGTTAATAAAAGCTCATTATCTTCATCGTCATCTACTTTGGAGGCAAGTTGAATTTCAGGCTTTCGCCGACGAATCGTCGTCAATGCCTCGTTAACCGCAATTCGATACAACCAGGTAGACAGGCTGGAACGTCCTTCAAATCTTGGAAGTGCCTGAATTGCTTTGAGAAAAGTATTCTGAAGCACATCTTCCGCATCTTGTGAATTTGCCAACATCTTTAAGGCGACGCGATAAATATTCGTTGAATGTCTGTCTACAAGACGGGCTATCTCAGCCCGATCTCCAGACTTTAACAACTGCAAGGAAAGCTCTTGCTGATTTCCTTCACTCATTTAGATAGTTCCTTCATGAAAAAGTTACATAGGTTTGATTAAATTTTTATTCAGTATAACGTATGAATATAAACATGATATAAGCATAAAAAAATATCCCGTCATATTTTGCTAATGATAAATGTCGAAACCTTTGGGAGATTTGCCACTAGCATAGAACTTCTCAAAACGATAACATAGTATTTATATGGATGTCGCTTTTGAGAATCTCCCCTTTTTTGATGGTTTAAGCAAAAAAACACTTAAAATCATTAAACCCTTGTTCGAGTCTTGCATTTGTCATGAAGGCACTATTTTTGAACAAGGGGATCCAGCGATTCACCTCTACTTTGTTACTAAAGGTGGCGTAGATATTCTATATAAACCTTACGATGCCCCTGCAATTACAATCACTGAAGTAAAAAAAGGGGGGATTTTCGGTTGGTCTGCAATTTCAGATAATACGCTCTACACGTCAGGCGCCAAATGTCGTGTTAAATGTCAGGCAATGCGCATTCAGGGGAGCACGCTACGTAAACTCTGCATTCAATACCCACAAACAGGTGAGATTTTACTTGACCGCTTGGCAGAATCAGTATCTACACGATGGCAAGATGCTCACTCTCAGGTTCGTGATATACTCGCTCAAGGTATATCGCCTAGAAAGGAATCTGAATCATGACAAAAACACCCGAACACAATCACCAACTTCACAGCAAAGAAGAGCAAATTAAAGGTTTACTCGAACAGGTAAGTGCGTATATTGAACAGTATCACGGTGGTTCAGTAGAGTTCATCTCACTTGAAAATGATACTTTAACCGTGCGCGTTGGTGGGGCCTGCCTTGGCTGTCCACGTTTATCTGAAACCTTACAAGGTTGGGTGGCAGGAACAATTCGCCAATTCTTTCCAGAAGTTCAAGTAGTCTCAGCAGACTAAACACAATCAAAAGAGCGTTCACGATGTGAACGCTCTTTTCTGTTTCATGGTCGTATAAACTTCCAAAGGGTAGGTAAAGTCAACGCCGCTAAAATCAATTTTATTGCGTCACCAATCAGAAAAGGGAGCACTCCCAATCCAATTGCCTTTTCAATGCCAAAGAGAATAGACATCCACCCCACACCAAAGAGATAAATAACCAGCGTTCCAGCCAAAAATGGAATCAGTGAAGTACGTACGCTACGCTCCAATCCCTGTTCGGCCAGTTTTCCAACAAGATATGCCGCCGCTACGAAACCGAATAAATATCCCAGCGTAGCTCCAGAGAGATACGCAAATCCAGACGCACCACCAGCGAAGAAGGGCAATCCAAATGCGCCCATCGCTATATAGAATATTAGCGAGGTTGCACCACGTTTCGATCCCAAAATCGCGCCAACAAGTAGCACAGCAAAGGTTTGTCCGGTCAAGGGAATGGGAGTAAAAGATAAAGGAATTTTTACTTGTGCAAACACCGCAACAAAGAGCGCGGCAGTAAAAACAAGAAAAAAGTCACGCATCCAGACATTCATACGCGGAAAATAGCGAAGGGAAAGAGCAGGGGCAAGTGTGGTCATTTAGAAAACTCCATATTAGTAAAGTTAAACAATCTCAATAAAAACATTCTCTGTATATAACCCATTTCCTAAATATCGGTTATGAAAGAACGCCAATTGCAAAAGCTTATTAAGATTTTCTACTCTCTTGCCTTTTCTTTGGAGTTATGCTATTTTTAGCTTGGTTATACGGTATCATCATTCAAAAGGAAACTTGACCAAAATGACACCCAATCAAAGAACTGTCATCATCGTTGAAGACGAAGCAGACGCCGCAGAAATGTTTGCAGAGATGATGCGCGTCAGCGGTTATCGCGTTGTAAAAATCTTCAGAAGCGCCTCTGCCATTGGCATTATTTCTGCCGAAAAACCAGATGTTGTTATTCTCGATGTGATGATGCCCGATGTTTCTGGTCTCGAAGTTTTGCGTTTTATGCGTCGTGAGCCAAGTTTGCAAAATATCCCTGTGGTTTTGGTTTCAGCAAAAAGCATGCCCTCTGATATTAAAATGGGAATGGATGCCGGTGCATCGCGCTACCTGACGAAACCATTTAGCTTTTTAGAACTTAAAAATACGGTGGATGAACTCGTCCCCGCACCTGAATTTTAACTTGCTCGGCATTTAATGAGCTTGGTACGCGCATTTATCGCGGTTAAAATCCCTTCTGCTCTTCAAGAGCAGATTCATCGAGAAGTAAAATCTTTGCGCGGTCATCTTGAGGGTACACTCGTCCGCTGGGTGCCCCCCCAAAACATCCATCTCACCTTAAAATTCTTAGGCGATACGCCAACATCCCGATTGGATCTGCTAAAAGAAAATCTCGCCGCAGAAGTTGCTAAAATCAGTCCTTTTGATATTAAGGTGAGAAAGATTGGCGCTTTCCCAAAGCTATCGCGTCCAAGTGTGATCTGGATCGGGGTGGAAGATAATGACGAGCTTTTCTCGTTGCAGAGATCTATTGAAAGGGTAGCAAGCCAAATCGGGAACGTCCCGGAAAAGCGCCGTTTTTCAGCACATCTCACGCTGGGGCGTGTCACCCGCAAAGGGTATAGTAAAAGGGCGAGAGTCCAAATCTCTAAGGCGATTGAAGAAAGTCCAGTGTATGATTTTGGCAGAGTCAGGGTTGATTCTGTTCATCTTTTTGAGAGTGAGTTGAAGCCAACGGGCGCAGTTTATCGCTCTTTATTTGAAGCAAGATTAGGAGAATTTTTTGAGTAAAACCGAATTAGTTCATGCAATTGTTGATGTTTTGGAAGAGAAGAAGGGCGAGGATATTCTCCTGCTCGATTTGAAAGGGGTGGCGGAATTTTGCGATTATTTTGTGATTTGTAATGGCACCAGTGATCGTATGTTGGATGCCTTAGCCGATGATCTTGTGCGACAAATTCGTAAATCACATCAGGTTAAAGGGCACCAGGAGGGGCTGGCGCGCGATGGATGGCTTTTGGTAGATTATGGAAATGTGATCGTGCATCTTTTCTCACCTGATCAGCGTGATTATTACGCGCTGGAGGAATTATGGGAAGGTGGAAAGGCATTGGTGCATATTCAGTAGAAAGAATATTTTCGCTAAAGAGAAAAACCCTTCGAGAAGAAATATCTCGAAGGGTTTTTGATTCTTTTGTTTTCTGTCTAGCTATCTGATACTTTGCTAGAAAAATGCGCGTTGGTTGAGTAGGCGATGCTTTTCGCCGTATCGATTATTATGCCCTTCAGGGTAAACCAATAAATCTTGTCAAAAAACAGATTACGTGGCTTCGATACGCTCCGAAAAAACACTCGGAGCTACTCACCCACCTGAAAAAATAAAACTGTCAGATCACTAATCTCCTATTTCTCTTTGCTTTTATGAATATCACTTCGTTTATCACAAACCCGATTTTTCCCTGCCTTTTTAGCGAGATATAGACGACGATCAGCAATTGCAAATAATTGATCCATGCCTTTAGCGTCTTCAGGGAAAGTAGCTATTCCGGCAGAAAAAGTTACCTTGATCATGCGGTTAGCGGGGATAGGAAAACTCTCTTCAAAACTTTCTCGCCATGTTTCCACCCGTTGATAAGTATCTTCTTGCAATGCACCGGGTAAAAGGATAAGGAATTCTTCTCCGCCAAAACGACAGACAATATCTTCATCGCGTGCGTTTTTCATGAGGAGGGAGCTCAAGCTAACCAAAATATCATCACCAATAGCGTGTCCATAGCTATCGTTCACACTCTTAAAATGATCAAGATCTATCAAGACAAAAGAAATTGGCGTATTTTCTCTTTTGGCACGAGGTAATAAATGCCTTAATACTTCATGAAGATAACGCCGATTATATAATCCTGTAAGATGATCTCGAACAGATTTTTCTCGAAGTTTTATTTGGAGGGCTTTAATCTCTTCAATTTGCATCTTAAGTTGCTGATTTGCCAAGCGTAATTTTAAGCCAGATTCTTTGCGTATGGTTATATCCCTAAATGTTATTAGGTGCCCTCCTTGCAAATCTGCCTTTTTTATTAAAGAGGTCACTACCATTTCAAAAAACCGAGATGGGGGACCAAAAATCGAAACTTCGGTCGTTCCTTCTTCTATTTTCGATAAAAAGACTTCATTTTTAGAAAAAACTTCATGAAATTTTTTAATACTTAAGCCAATCAGATCGTTGTATCCATACTTCAAAGAAAGTTCTTGTGCTCTCAAATTTGCTTCAACTATTCGATCTTTGTGATCAAGGACAATGACAGCATCGTTAAGGTTTTCAAAAAGAATATCGTGTGCAATAGGAGAGAGATCTAAAAAATTATAACGAAAGATAGCAATAGAAAAAAATAAGGCTGTACTCGTAAATGCAATGGGTGTCAAATCTAAATTTGGTGTTGGGCTAAGATCAAAAAAAGACAAGATAGTTGTTGTCAAAGGGAATAATATCCCTAAAAGAATCATATAAATCTGACCGCGATATTTTTTATGGTAACGAAAAAGGGCTTGAAGAATAATAATAATTGAAATTAAAATAAGGAGATAGCCATATATAACCAAAAACCAAAAACCGATTCCACCATCATAGATTAGAGAATCTCCACTTTGGCGCTTTCCTGCAAGAAAGATCCCAAACCAAGGGTCTGTCCATAAAAAAAATAATATCAGTATGGGAGGAAGAGCCAGCAACAAGATGTTGCGTTTT
>JABGOQ010000128.1 GCA_018645405.1 Anaerolineae bacterium
ACAATATCGCGCCAAAATGCCAAATTGATTGGTGTGAGGTTGCTACCCTTTATGACTTGCGTAATAAAGGGTAGACCAAAAAGCAGAGGCCAAGATTATCAGCGGTGCTCCCATCAATCGGCGGGTGTTCATATCCCTAATCTTCACATAGGTCTTCTATTTTGGAACCTTCCATCGCCTGCACCATGTCAGTGGGAAGGAGAGCCAGCCCAACATCTGGGCGACCCGCGCTGATGATGACCTGCTCCAACTCCAGCACATGTTGAGATACATAACTGGGCACATCCTTTCGGCGGAATGCCAGAACAGAAACAGCACCCACCTGATAACCAGTCACTCTTTGGACATCTCGCTGGGAAGCCATTTGGACTTTTTTATCTCCCAGTATTGCACCGACCTTTTTGAGACTGAGCCGCCGATCTCCGGGAATTACAATCAAGATAAATGCGCTTCGCCCTTGGCCTGAGCTTGCTAAGCGTTGAACCAACATCGCTTTAACGACCTGTGCTACCGGAACGCCCAAATCTTCTGCCACGCCTTCAGCCGTAAACTCTTTACCAGACTGCTGGCGTATCTCGTATGAAATCCCCTTTTCATCGAGTGCCCGCATTGGCATTGTTTTGGAAATGCCTTTTTTCTTTTTTGCCATATTAGCCTCCACTGGGCGTAAGCCCCATTGCCCGAACATATTGCATATCAAAATTAGGATTTTGGTCTAGGTCTACTTGCTCAGAATGGGCGGCTATTTTTTCTCCCCGCGCAAAACCCTCGTCAGAGAGGAAGATAGCAGCACCAAAACCGGCTCCGTTTGCGGTCATTTCCACCACCTCGCGGTCTACTGGCGGGATCATGCCCAAATCAAGGACGGATTCTATATCAACCTGTCCGCCAAATGAGCCGGTGAGGATGACGCGTTTCAAATCTTCCGCTTTCAATTCCAATTCATCCATAAGGATATTAATAGAGGCGCGAATAGATCCTTTTGCCTTTTGTAGCTCCCGAATATCCATTTGAGAGAGATATAAATCGCCTTCTTTTGTCAATTTGATGCGCTTGATACCCTTCTCGTCTTTGTCTATGCGCTGGGCAAAAGCTTCAGGGAGTTTTTTTGAAATTCTGCCACTAGCCTCAATCACGTCTGCGTCTCGTAACTGGTGAATCAGGCTTAATAATCCTGAACCTGTCAAACCGATTGGGGGAGCATCGGCGATGGTGTGCAAAATAATTTCATCGGCTTCAATTTTTGCGCCCACGATAGCCCCATCTATAGCTCGCGTCCCGCAAGAGATATTCACACCTTCAAAAGCCGGTCCCGCCGCAGTGGAGGCGGTCAGGATGCGCTTGCCGTCCGTGACCATCACCTCGCCATTTGTGCCAAGATCAATCGCCGCCATTGGGTAAGGCGCCTCATCAAACCCGAAATATGCCAGGCAAGCTAACGCGTCTGAGCCTACAAATCCGCCAACCGGCGGGGCTAGAGTCACTTTAACTTTCTCTGGGAAAATTCCACTCATCAGTGAAGTGGCATCTTTGATGGAGTCAGTGCTATAGGGCTGAAAAGGAATTACAGACAGCGTTTCTATTGGTAATTTGGCTATAAGGTGGTGCATAGCGGTATTTCCCACAATCGTGACCCGCTCTATCCGCGCCAAGACACGTTTTGAGAGTTTGAGCGAAGCAATGGCTTGATTTATCGAAGCCAACGCCAATCTGTGTAATCTATCGGCAGTTTCTGGATTATCAGCGACAAATAATCTTGAAATCACATCTGCACCGTAAACTGTTTGCTGGTTGAGTCCTGCCGCCCCCGCGCAGACTTCACCATTATCGAGCATGGTCAAAAAAGCGGCTACGGTGGTGGTGCCAAAATCAATCGCCAAGCCCAAAGGAATGTCTTTTTCTCTTTTATAGCGCAAACTAGCTTTAAATATCTTATTCGAGTAGACAACAATGGGCGATAAAACTACTTGGGTGTCGCCCTCTATTCTGGCGCGGCAAGCCAAGCGATTATTTAGCGCAAGTTCCCCCGCAGAGAGATTCGCCAATTCAATCTCATCGGGCGGGGCAATCCCTTTTTCTATCAAAACTTTGCATTTTCCGCAGGTGCCACGTCCTGCGCAGGGTTGCTCCAGCGGCAATTCTGTTTGGGCAATTACGTCTCCCAGCAGGCTGTCTTCGAGGGCTTCAAGGGTTTTTATTTCTTCACCATAAATGATGGTTACAGAGGGCATAAACTTATCCTTTTGGTTAGGTTTTTTGTACACGGATTATACGGGAAAAGTTTTTTAGGAAGATGAAAAGCCGCTTCGCGCGTGACCTGTGGCTTGGTTGCCTTTGGTCAACATTTGCTCGGCGTGGACATTTTTTGCTCACGCCGAAAATCTGTTTGTCAAAGACAGCACCCAAGCCCAAAACACACCCGTGTCGCTCCGCTTCGAGTGTAGGCGCGCGAAGCGGAGCCTTATCCAGAAACTATCTTTTAAGTCGCGGATTTCCAATAGCCTTAGCTTGAATACGATAAGTATCCAGACCATCAGATATTTCTTCCATCGTCACTTGCGGATTATCCGCACCGGATCGTAGGGCGGCATTCAGTGCGCGTTCTTCTGTCTGAGTACGAGCATGGTTTAAAGCATCATCCAATTCATCGAATTCCTGTCTGCCATTGCTGGCTTGCACATAATAGCCAATCACATCCAAGCCCGCCTTTGATAGATGTGGATAAATTAATATCTCTTCTTCAACCATCACACTACCAGCAATCGCGCCTACTGCATTAGCGGCTTGATAATGTTCTGGCAAAATCAAGTTTGTATGCAATTTATCTGCCACATCTTTCAGGAAAATCTTCGCGGGCGCACCGATGCCGATGATGGGTTGCCTCAATCGGATGCTGGTTTCTAACTGTGGGTGCGCTGGATTAATACTATTATTGAAAAACCAATGAGAAAAACTATTTGACAGCAACGCTGTCGGCTGATGCTTGGGGTCGTTGAGAAAAACCAATATAGCCCGAATAATTATTTCTGTTGTATGAGACCAGATAAATTCTGTAATACCGGCTTTATCCCATGAAAGATAATTGCTGAGTATATCCAGCCCGTATATTGCCGCCTGGGTATTCCATGGACTATGCCGCCCGTCAATATGGAGTAAATCTGTGGGCGTGAATCCCGCTACGCCAATAATTTCCTGCCGCAAAAGTTCATCTACACCAAGTTGGCTTTGATGCAATAGCCCTAACTCTTTTAGTAATTCTGGAACAGGTTTTGGTCCCTCTCGCAGAATTTTGATTAAATCATTTTCACGGGCTCTCTTTGTCTTTTGCTCTTCATCTGGCTCACGAAGCAAAAACCAATGCTCCAACCAAAGCGGAGAGATTGGCGGAAAGCTACTTTCTGCGAGCGGTTTAAGCCCTTTTTCTACCTGAGGGTATTGATATGCCAGATAAGACAGCGGTACAACCCTTGCTGGTCCTATCGCTATATTTTTCTCCCTATCCAGAGCAATATGACTATCACCACCTAAACCAATAGAGAGCAATTGAGCCGCTTTAACCGCCGTTTTGTAAGTAGATACAGTTGCCCCCTCTTCGCTAATCTCCACATCCCCGTTTTGGATTAATGCAAAATCAGTGGTCGTGCCACCTATATCAATAATCAACGCATCGTCTTGGTGGGAGAGGAACCTGCCTCCAATGGCACTCGCGGCAGGTCCAGAATGGATTGTCTCCACAGGGGAACGCGCCGCAAATTCATCGCTCATCAATGTTCCATCGCCGCGTACCACCATCAGGGGCGCGTCAATCCCGCGTTCTTCCGTTGAATGTCGTACAGCGATAATAAAATCTTTCAAGATGCCAATCAAAGAAGCGTTAAGAGCCGCTGTTGTGGCACGTTCTACTGAACCAAGTTTTGTCGAAAGCTGATGCCCTAGCACAATGGGTAAATCACAGACTTGAGAGATAGCGTTATAGGCTTGTATTTCATGTTCTGAGTTCAGTGGGCTGAAATAGCTGGAGATTGCAATAGCATCCACTTGACCTTTTATCTCAGCCGTTTTTTCTAAAATAGCAGGTAAATCCAAGTCGTTTTTTTCTTGGCCATAAAGATCATGTCCGCCGGTGAAATAGAAAAAGTGAGGGGTTGCAAAAGCCTTTTGCATCTTAAAAGAAGCAACCAGCTCAGGGTCATAGCCAATCAAAAAAAGAGCGACTTGTTTTCCTTTGCCCTCGGCTATCGCATTTGTTGCCAGCGTAGTAGAAACTGACACCATCTGAATTGCTGCCGGGTCTTGAATATTAATCGCTTTGATGACATTTTTTATCCCAACAGAAAAATCTTGCTTGGTAGTCAGGCTTTTATAAGATGCCAAGACTTTACGCTCATGATATTCTAGCAAGACCCCATCGGTGTAGGTTCCGCCAGTATCAATACCTAAAACAAGGGCTTTTGACGTAGATTTATTTTGCTTTGTTGCCATGCTATACCTCTAAAGAATAAAGCGTGAAACGCATATATACGCTTCACGCTTCACGTTTTTTTTTACGCTTCAGGTCTACTTCGCCGCAGCTTTTTTTCGTTTGCGGAAGGCTTTGATCCAGCGCATCCCATATTCGTCTCTGCCCATAGATAAATCGGCAGCGAGAACAGCGTTATTAATTTCAAGAGTCAGCGGATTAGTGATCGGGCAAGTCAGACCAGCCTGAATAGCCATTGCCATATAAGTAGCATTTATATATTTGCGATCTGGCATACCAAAAGAGACATTGCTTGCACCCATTGTGATATTGACCCCAAACTCAGCTACGATCAATTCGATAGTTTTTAAGGTTGTTATCCCAGACGTATGGTCTGCGCCCATTGTCATTGCCAGAGGGTCAATAACAATATCTTCAAGCGGAATTCCCTGAGAAGCTGCGCGCTCTATAATCTTTTCTGCAACTTTCAGGCGAAGTTCCGGGGTAGCGGGAATACCCTCATCATCCATACATAAAGCAATCACGGCGGCACCATGCTCTTTGGCAAGCGGAAGGATTGTATTCAGAGATTTCTCTTCACCATTGACAGAGTTAATCAAGGCTTTGCCCTCGTATAATTTGAGGGCGGCTTCAAGAGCTTGCGGATTGGCAGTATCAATACAGAGCGGCACATCTACTACAGACATCACCTCTTGCATCACCTGTGAGAGCAATGCCGCTTCATCGGCACCCGGAACGCCAGCGTTAACATCCAACACTCTTGCTCCAACTTCAACTTGCCTGATCGCATCCTGACGCACGATCTCGAAATCACCTTCTTGCAAGGCTTTCAGAACCACCTTACGTCCAGTGGGATTAATACGTTCGCCAACCATCACTGTGGGCAGGTCACGACATATCCCTACACTTTTTTCTTTAAAAGATAATATAGTTTTCTGATTAGTAGCCATTGTTATTGCTCCTATAATCTTCTTAATGCAACTAAGGATTTGGCTAAAGTTACTGCCTGGCTGGCATCGGGAGCAAAGCCGTCTGCGCCAATTTTCTCGGCATATTCGGCTGTGACAGGGGCGCCACCTATAATAATCTTGACCTTATCGCGCAACCCGGCTTCGGTGAAAGCGTCAATCGTCATTTTCATGGCAGGCATGGTGGTGGTCAAGAGTGCAGAAAGACCAATAATGTTTATGCCTTCTTTGGCAGCTTCTACAAATTTTTCAGGAGATACATTGGTGCCCAAGTCAGTAATTTCAAAACCGGCGCCTTCCAGCATCATACTGACTAGATTCTTGCCAATATCGTGCAGGTCGCCTTTCACTGTGCCCATTAAAACCTTGCCAATGGGTTCGATTCCGGCGGCTACCAGTTCTGGTTTCAAAATGACCAAGCCAGCCTGCATGGAGCGGGCGGCAATCAACATTTCGGGAACAAAGTATTCACCCTCTTCAAAGAGACTTCCGACCTTGTCCATAGCGGGAATCAAGGCTTCGTTTAAGATAGTCGCGGCATCTACGCCAGCTTCCAAAGCAGACATAACACCACTCTCGACAGCACTCACGTCCCCTTCGGTTACGCTTTCAAAAATTGGGTCTAAGTTCATTTCGTAGTCTCCTATAGTTTGAATTAGATATGCTTCATCTCAATATCTTATAGATTGTTTAATCGTTATGAGAAAAGCAAAAAGTTTCTTTTTTTAAGTCCATTATGCCTCTCGTAGTAACCGCTTTAGCTGTTATTTGTCTTTGTTACGAGGGGATTTCGAGCGTTTTTCTGATATGCGGCTTTGGCGGTATCCAGTTTACGTTGAGAATCAGCTTGGGTGCAGCACTCAAGCTAAAACCACACCGCTCCGCTTCACTTCGGGTGCAGGCGGTTGTCGTGGCGCATCTCATCATCTTATAAATATATCCAGTGTTGTTTTTCCACCGGGCGGGATAATTACAAACTCATCATCCTTTTTATCTAATGCCATGGCCACTTCGATTAGGCGGCGTATGTAAATATCTGAGCCACTTATTTCTTCGTAGCGAAAACCCCAGCGTTTGCAGTACTCAGCAACTTCTTGCGCCTGCGAGCGATACTTTTCGAGATCTTGCTTGTTGTGGGCTACAAATACGAGGCGTTCATAATTCTCGTATTGCTGATCCATAATCCAGGCGGCACTTTCTTCACCATATTTTCCGATGAGTTCCGTATATTCAGCAAGCGGATTACTGCCTGATTCGAGCCAGCCTTTGGTGAGGTAATAAGAACCGGGTGTGGCGTAGAACTCTTCTATATATTTTTTATGTGAGCCGAGCAAAATGGCAATGCAATCGTCCGTGCGGGGGATTAGCAAAGTATGCTGCCCAGATTTGATGTCTTTTAGCCCGTTGCCGCATATCCCATAAGCCAGCATGACCAAACTGGGTTTTTCGATGCTCTTTATTGCATCTTGAACAGTCCAATTTAGCTTCTTGGGGACGCTGTGCAAACCATAATCCAGAAAGGTGATTTGCTCTGCCATATCTTCTGGCATAAGCTTTTCGAGCAAATTCTGGAAAACTTTGCAAGCAATAACGACTATGGGAAGTCCGATTGATGAGGTCATACTGCGTGGGGTATAGTTGTGCATTAATAGCGTTGATTAAAGGTACTGTTTAATGGCTCTATTGAATTTTTGAATATGTTTTTTCATACGCCTTTCGGCTGTTTCCACATCCATAACTTCTATAGCTTCGAGAATCTCAAGATGGGCTTTCATATCAATATCGTCGGGCTGGGCATAATTAAGGGCTAAATACCAAATCCGCAACGATAAGTTGTAATAGTGCATTAAATCTTTTAGCAAAAACTTATTATGAGCCGCTTCTGCCAATAAAGTGTGAAAATCACGATCTAACTTGAGCAACATTTCTGTATCTTTGAAGTCGGCATTTTGATATTCTTCAGCAAGATGCCTCAACTGAGCAAGTTCCTTTTTGCTAATGCGTTGAACAGCCAAACGAACAGCCAGCGGTTCAATTTCAACACGTACTTCAAAAATTTGCGTCAAATCAGTAACCGTGATGTCGCTCACAAACATACCGCGCCGCGGCGTGATGGTAACAAGATTATCCGCCTCAAGTTGCTTCATAGCCTCACGAATAGGCGTTCGGCCTAATGTTAGTTCACTCATCATATCGGCTTCATTAATAAGAGAACCAGGGGGGAGTTCTGTTGTGACTATTTTTTCTTTAATTTGCCTATAAGCCTTCTCGGCATTTGTGATTTTCATGTTTTTTATCTTTATTGAGATGAAAAACCGCGCCGCGCGTGGTTTGAACTTGGTTGCCTTCGATTAGCATTTTTTCTGCGTAATCTTTGAAGGCGGCAAAACTTAATCGTAATTATTCTCTCCCCTCCCCCCTCTAACTCCCCCAAAACGGGGGAGAACTTATCCCTCCCCGATTTTGGGGGAGGCTAGGTGGGAGGAGTGAATAATTGCCTTGTTTTTTACTTAGTATCTATCCTAAAATTCATCAAGATGTGCATTGCATCTGGGAAGATGCGTTGCACATCGGGCCTTGCACGACCTGTTGAGCTTGAAACCCCGACGTGCAACGCACTTGCGAAGTGCAGTGCACGCCTGGCATCTTTCTCTGATTTATTTTTAGGATAGATTGTTATTTATCTTTTCATCAACATACTTCTCAAGTTGACGGGCAATTACTTCATCAAGAGCGGGGTTTTCGTGCGCAGAGAGCAACTTCTGCCAACGTTTATGGGCACGAGCGGTGGTTTTATTCGCTCCACCTAGCCAAAAGGCATCTAATCCACTGCGGTCAGAGAGTTTGGGTTGCCAAAATTCTGTGCGGCAGCGTTGGAGCGTTTCAGGTTCGCCCAGATAATGCCCGTCGCTGCCAACTTTGGCAATAATCTCATAGGCTAATGTTTCAGCACTTACTTCAATGCCTTTTTCATAGTGTCGCATCATGCCACAAAGCTCATCATCCATTACAAATTTCTCGTAAGAAAATGCCAAATAAGAACTGAGGATGCCAGCCGAATGCAAAACAAAATCAATGCCGCTGTTGACGGTGGTCAATAAGCTAGACATCGATTCGTAGCCCGCTTGCGGATCAAGAACGCTGGAATCTGTCAATGCACCACCACCGCGAGATGATAATCCGTAAAATCGTGCCAGTTGTGCGTGTGCACTAATGACTAGCGATAATTCTGGGCCACCAATGGCTAATGAGCCGGTTCTCATATCTACATTGGTAGAGGTAGAGCCGTAAACTGCGGGCGTGCCCGGGTTTACGAGTTGAGTTAGCACAATTCCCGCAAGTTGCTCGGCACTTTGTAATGCTAGCACACCTGCCAAAGTAATGGGACCGGTAGAGCCAGCCATAATCAACGCAGCGACAATCACCGGTTGCCCTGAACGAGCGTAGGTGATTAATGCTTCGAGCATTTCGGTGCCAAATCTCAGTGGGCTGAGGGAATTAATTAGCCCTATGGTGACAGGCTTATCAAGAACACCACCAAAGAGAATTTTAGCCATTTCCATTGTGTGTTTAGCGCCTTCTGCCCCTTCGGCGCTCCCAATGAAAGGCTTGTCTGAGAGCAACATATTAGCGTGGAGCATTTGAATATGAGCAGTTTCGCTGGGGATGTCGTGAGGCTCAACCATTAGATGCCCGCTCATATCTTGGTTGGGGAG
>JABGOQ010000180.1 GCA_018645405.1 Anaerolineae bacterium
GTGATGGGGACAACAAATTTATAGCCAAGTAAGAGGCAAGAAAAAGCGATTATTGCAGGAAATGCTAGCAAAGAGACATCGTAAAGGCCATTGTAGAAGACCAAATTGTAAGTTAGCACACCAGAGATTGAGAGAAAAGTCCCGAAGCCGGCAAATTTGTGATACCCAAGTTTGTTTGTATAGCGTAGCAATATGCTAAACATAATTAATGCAATTGTTGAGAGTAAGACTTCGTTCGTAGCGTTGAAGTAAAGCAAAACACCTAGAATAGGGATGCCGCCGCCAACTGCGGATAACAAGATTATATTCAGTGTTTTAGGCAAATTGATGATTTGCTCATAGTAAGTGAGTGGGCGTCTAGCTTTCATGATTTTCTCTACTTTTACTGGTCAAAAAGCTTAGAAATGATTTCACTAGTGATCCATCAAATTTTTGATCAACCTCTTCCAACATATATGACGCAGCTTTTTCCTCTGACCATGCGGGACGATAGACTTGCTTGGATGTTAGTGAGACCCAGTTATCAATAATAGAGAATATTCGAGCAGACATAGGAATTTGATTCCGGAAGAGACACTCAGGGTACCCTTTACCATCCCATTGCTCGTGATGGGAGATAGGAATATCCATCGCGGCACTTGAAAAGGCAATATCTTCGAGCAAATCTTTAGCAAGAAGTGTATGTTCTTTGTTGATTTCCACCTCTTCAGCGGTAAGAGATTCGGGTTTAAGTAATATTGCGTCAGGGATGCCCATTTTTCCAATATCATGTAACAAAGCACCCTGAATAATATCTTCTCTTGTTTGCTCATCCAGTCCAAGAGATTCTGTAAAAGTCTCGGTCATCGCCACAATGCGTTTTGAATGCCCCTCGGGTTCGCGCCCATAAAGCTCTAATGCTTTAGCCCAACCTTCCAGCGTTAGCTTGTAAGTGTTTTTGATCGCTTGTTCCGACTGAATAATATGCATTAAATTCTTTTCGATGGTATCCATGATAAGCATTAAAATAGCCCCCGTGAAGATAATGATGATCAGTGAAATAATAAAAAAATCTGGAGCCCATTTAACGGCACCATTATAAGGTTCTATCAATCCCATGCGGTCAAAAATAAAAAGAAATGTACTTAGACCAACAATGATAGCACCAAATAGGGGCACCAGAGCTTTGCCAAAAATAGTCCCAGCAGCAATCAACAAAATAGGAAAGAAAATGAATGGCAATCCGTAGATACCATTATCATTCCACGCAAGATAAGTAAAAGCCAAACAAAGAATAAGAAAAAGGCTAAATCCAGCCTCAAGAGAATGTCCTTTGCGATTTATCCAGAAGAGAAAAAGAGCGCAAAAGAAAAGCCCGCCTAACACCTTCCCGCCCACGCCAACGCATCCTTGCTCCAAAGGATGGCTAAAATGAATGATGCTGCACCAACAAGGACGAGGATTTTTTCGATGATGTCGCTAATATTTACAAATTCTTGATAGGTTGTGAGCTTTCGGATATTAGTCCCCGGCTTTTTCAGGAAACTCATTGATGCCTCCAGAAGATACCAGCTTATTTCTGACTTCTTTTGATATTCTTAATACTTTCTTCACTCAACTCAGGCGCAAACTCAACCTCTTCAATCCCCAGAGCCTTCTGCTGCGCCTCGCGCCACGCCTCCAGCCGTGCCGCAACTTCGGCTTCGTACCCCTCTGATGATGGCGCATAAAAATAGGTTCCCAAAAGACGTTTGGGGAGATATTGCTGGGAGGTAAAATGCCCATCTTCTTCGTGGGGATACACATAGCCTTTTCCATGCCCCAATGCCTCTGCATCACGATTATTATCTTTGAGATGGTTCGGCACAGAAATCTGCCCCTGCTCTTCCAGCCGTTTCAAGGCCTTAAAATACGCCCCCGCACTATTCGATTTTGGCGCAGTTGCTAAATAAAGCGTCGCCTCCACGATCGAGTAAATCCCCTCAGGCATCCCCACAAACTCAAAAGCCTGCGCGGCAGCATTCGCCACCACCAGCCCCATCGGGTCTGCCAAGCCAATATCCTCGCCCGCCAAGATCAGCAGTCGCCGCACGATAAAACGCGGGTCTTCCCCCGCATAGATCATCTTCGCCAGCCAGTAGAGCGCGGCATCCGGGTCTGAGCCGCGCACCGATTTGATAAAAGCCGAAACCGTATCGTAATGAGAATCGCCATCCTTATCGTATAAAACCGCCCGTCTCTGGATGGATTCCTGCGCCACATCTAATGTTATTTGGATGATTCCATCATCATCTTCTTTCGTGGATTCGACAGCCAACTCGAGGGCATTTAGGGCATTGCGGGCATCACCGGTTGCCATCTCGACGAGGTGCTTGCGCGCGTTATCTTGAAAGTTGATTTGCCGAGAACCGAATCCCCGTTTTACGTCGGCGAGAGCGCGATCCAGCAAAATGCCGGTCTCACGCTGATTGAGTCCACGCAACTGAAAAACACGTGAGCGCGATACTAAAGCACCGATAATCTCAAAAAAAGGATTCTCCGTCGTCGCACCGATCAGGGTGAAAGTCCCATTTTCCACATGCGGCAAAAGCGCATCCTGTTGTGCCTTATTCCAGCGGTGGACTTCATCCACAAAAAGGATCGTCTTCTTCTGATAGAGTTTTCGCCGCTCCTTCGCTTCGTGGATCACTTCACGTAGACGCGGCTTCCCATCCAAAACAGCGGAGAGGGTTTCAAAATGGGATTCTGTCTGGTTCGCAATAATCTGTGCTAAGGTCGTCTTCCCCGTTCCCGGGGGACCCCATAAGATGATCGAAGCAAAAAGCCGATCCGCTTCAATGGCGCGCCGGAGCAGTTTCCCCTCTCCAATAATATGTTCTTGTCCGATATATTCATCGAGTGTGCGTGGACGCATCCGCGCCGCGAGGGGGGCTTCTTTCTTGAGATTTTCTTGCAGTTGGTGGTCAAAGAGATCTGTCATGGAAGATATTATAACGGGAAATAAAAAAAGAAGGCTGCGTGTGAGCAGCCCTCTTTTTTTTGAATTTATCTCTTAGCCAACAGCCTCGACTGGTGGTTTTCCTGGCGTTTGAGCGGGAGGCTGTGATGCAGGCGGTGTGGCGCTTTTATCTTCTTTCCCGCTAAGGCGAAGAAGTTTCTTGAGCAGATCAAACCAGAAGGGTGCGCCTTGCATCGCCGCAAGACCACTAATTAATAGCCCTACGATTTTTATAAACCATGCCGAGGCATCAACGGGTTGTGTTTCCCAGCCAACCGGTATTTTGAGATCTGCATACTTTTTCTCAAGATCAGTAACTGAATCATGCCCGGTATTTTCATCTACTGTTTGTGCTTGAGCAACAAGAGATTGTCGTAAGGTCGGTTCACGCCAAAGCTCTTGAGTAATATAAATGGAATCTACATTGAAGCTAAGCGCAAAGATAAATCCGATGATAAAGGCTGCTGTTTTTGCCTTCTCCTTGTACAGAAATGAAGCGCGGGTCATTGCCGTATCGAACCAAACTTCTGCATTGTTTTTGAGTTCAACCGCTTTTGCTTCGGTTCTCTTGAGTTTTGAGATGGTTTTTGTGCCTTCAAAATCAGGCATAATACGCCGGACAAAATAGCCAAGTTCCGGGTTTCTATTGTTGATTTCTTCGACTTGACTGATGATCTTTTTAACAGAAATATCATCTTCTTTAAGGTCTTTTTCTTCGACGCCTAAATTGACAAATACCTCGAAGGCTGCTTCTGCAAATGCCGCATTTGGAATGTAATCTGGTTTCTTGAGTTTTCCTCTAGCCCCTTTTTTATATAAAGCTTTTATTGCAGGATGTTCATAAAAGGCATCTACAAAATCTTTTTCGCCTCGAAACATATCCAGAATGGATTCTTCAAGGAATTTTGCCCGCCTGTTGAGCATTGAGTTGATAATATCTTGCATCTCTGCGGTTGCAACGCTCAGAATTAACCAGGTAAGAACCAATCCAATAGCAATTTCAAGAATAGCATCAAGATTATTCATGTCTTTCTCCTTATGCGTGGGTAATGTATGTCAAGTATATGAAAAAACAGAGGGCTAGTCAATCAGTTCCTTAGTAGAAAGGTTTTTCTCTCTATTATGATAGGCTCGATTGATAAGATAAATGCCAACTAATGCAATACTGCCACCCAATAACTGGACAGTATTAGGGATTTCTCCAAGAAGCGGAATTGCAAAGAGGGTGGTCATGACTGGCTGCCCGATCATGCTGGGTGAGACAACGGATGCGGGCAAATGTCCTAAAGCATAGGAAACCGCGATATAACCAATCGTTTGGGAGATGATGGCAGAAGCGAAGAAGAAGAGCCAGGTTTCTCTTGAATAACCGACGAAGGAATGTCCCATTCCGATATTGATGATGCTAAGCCCGATGCTCGCACTGAAGCTAACAAGCCAAACATAAGAGAGCGAATCGAAGTGCTCACGCCCACGTTGGGATATGAGAAAGTAGGCTCCGTAAAAGATGCCAGAGATGATCGCCAACAAATCCCCAATGCCAAGTTCTAATTCGGTTAGAAAATCAAAACCAACAATCAGTGTTGCGCCGCTCAGTGCAATGGCTAGCCCAACCCAGAATGTTTTATTTAGGCGTTCACGAAATATGAACCAAGCCCCTAATGCAACCCAAAGCGGAGCGGTATTTCCGAGCAGCGTTGCGTTGGCAGCAGTAGTATAGGAGAGCGATGTGTTCCAAAAGGCGAAATCGAGAGCGGTCAGTATCCCTCCCCAGATTGGAATACTCAAGGCGGATTTTTTGATCCCGCCATTTTTATTGGCACGGTTGAGAAAAAAGGGTGTGAGGAGAAATAGCGAAATCGTTACTCTGTAAAAAGCCGTGATGGGGCCCGGCGCATCTGCCCAGCGGACAAAGATCGCAGACATCCCCAGGGAAAGAATCCCGGTAATGAGTGCGAGATAAGGAAGTGTTTTCGACGACAGCGACGTAGGCATGAAGGGATTAAGAGTTGAGAAGCGTTTCTTCTACCCAGAAACTTCAAGAACGAGGCGGGGAAGTGCGCCCAATTCCTGGATGGTAGCTTTAGGGCGAATATCTACCAGCGTTTTTGTGGTTTTGTTGACGCGGCGATTGATCCATACGCTATAGATGCCGATTTTATTTGCCCCTTCAATATCTGCATTGAGGGTATCGCCGACCATAATACATTGCTCGGGGAAAAGGTTTAGATCACGCAATGCTTCATCAAAAAGTTGGCGGTGGGGTTTGCGGTAGCCAGATGCTGCCGAAGAACGAATGAAACTAAAATAGTGACGTAAATTATTTTTATCTAAGAGACTTTGTACATCAGAATCGTCAGCGGCATTAGAGAGTAGAGCAAGTTTATAGTCGTTTAATTGCAACGCGCGCAAGGTAGAGTGTGCGTCTTCTTCGAGGAGCCAGTTGTTTTGCGTGATGGCGTAAAATGCGTCCAATGCAATACGCAAGTTCGGGAGGGGAGCGTCCCGGTATCCTTTTTCGTTGAGAAGATTTTTCAAAAGCCGCATCGTGCCTGTTTCGCGGAGCGTTGTCTCTCTATCCACATAATATCTATTTAGGCAGTCGGCAAATTCGTAAGGGAAAGTTCGCGCATCGATCGTTATATCTTGCGCGATGAGGGAGTTGGCGAGTGCTTTATGGGCGCGCAGATAGACATCGTGCCATGGGACATTGGGGTAGAGGAGGGTTTTGCCGAGATCAAAGAAGACTGCGCGAATAATGGTCATATTAGAAAATTTCTTTTTAATTATTCCTTTTTTAGGGTGATAAATGCGGCGAATACGATCAATATCAGGAGTAAATAAATGAGGGGCGTTTTGCCCCCTTCTGCAACAGGATAGAGTAAAAGGGATGCGATTACGATTATGCCAAAGGCAAGCGTGTGGCGGGAGAGTTTGCTCTGCAACATGGCTTAAGTGTACCTTAAAAATGACCGTAGATGAATGAGATGAACGCGGATAAAAAATAAAATCTGTGTTTATCCTATTTATCTGTGGTTTGTGATTATGCTAAAAAATAATCGCTAAAACCGTCAACAAACTAATAAACAAAACCAGCCCACCGCCGTAGCCGATCACCGCCCTCATCACTTGGCCCTCTTTCCCTTCCATTCCCGCTGTGCTTGCGCCAACGATCAGCTTTGCGGGTGCGAGCACCGAAGCCAGCCCAGCCCCCGACGTTTGCGCAGCCAATATGATCGGCACACTATAAGCCAATAACTCTGCCGTTCGCAATTGCAGCGCGGCGAAGACCACGTTTGAATTTGTATTCGACCCCGTCATAAACGCGCCAATCGCCCCGATCCATGCCGCGGCAAGCGGGTATGCTCTACCCACGCCATCTGCCAGCCCCTGTGCTAAAGCCTCGGTCATGCCCGATTGCTGCATCACCATCGCCATCGCGACCATCAATGCGATGCTCAAACTCGAGGAGACCATCTTTCGTGCTGTCTGCTTCAATATCTTTTTTCCCAGACCCTCCACATAAAGCCCCGCCCGCTTATAGATCACAAAGGCCGCCGCCGAAGCATATAGCAAAATCGCTCCCGCATGCGTGAAAATCGGGATCGGTTTATTTGTCCCCGCGGGGGATATATACCCCAGCGAAGTCACTGTTTCGGGGAACTGAACTTTGATTGCAACCTGCCCCAAGGCCTCTTTCAATTCAGGCACGAAGATGGGTGGGATAAGCAGGATGCCGACTGTAAAAAGGATTAAAACCAAATAGGCAGAAAGGGCGATGAAAAGCCGCTTCGCGTCGATTCGCCCGTGATTTGAGCTTGCCTCGCCCCAACGAGCGATTGCCACCCCGACAATTAATCCTGCCATCCCGCCCACAAAAGCACCGATATTCCACAACCCCAGATTCACTGCAACAAAATACTGCACCCCGCCCATTACGCCCCCAATGATGATCGCCTTCCCCGCGAGGCGTTTTACCGCACCCCAACCATCTGCTGCGTGCAGAACCATCAAGCCCGTTGGCAAAGCGGCCAAGCCCAAAAATAACGCAGAAGAGGGGGAGAGATAACTCGCATCAAGATTCGTTGCCGAAATTAACGCGTTGAAAGATGAGCCTAAAGACCCAAACGTGACCGCCCAACCATGCCCGATGGTGGGGATGACAACCGCCGCGAGGGGCGAAAATCCCAACCCTACCAAAAGCGGAGCCGTGACCGCGACCGGCACGCCAAATCCGCCCGTACCTTGCAAAAAGGAGGCAAAAACCCAGCCGATCAGAATCGCTTGCATTCCTTTATCGCTGGTTAATTGTTTCAAGGCCTCGCCAATGATCTCTATTGCCCCTGCTTCATCTGAAACGCGATACAGAAGATACGCCGCCCAAATAATATAGAGAACGTCAAAAGTGAGCAGAATTGCCTTTGTGTGCGCATAACCAAGAAGAGGCGCATTTGCACCAAATAAAGCGATCGCGATAATTAGGGCAGTAATATACCCCGCCGCGCCAGCCCGCGCCGCCCCCCAGCGGTAGCCAACCATAAGAATGAGAATTAAGATGATGGGGAGGGTAGCAAAAATAGGCATAATTTGTATTAGGTTAAAAACTTAGGATCGAAAAATTATTATACTTTCTTGATAGCTTCTTTTTGCGTATACGCGTAAATCAACCCAGCGCCCAGTGTCAGCGCAGGCAAAAGCACTAGCCCTGCCTCAGGGCCAAAAGCACCGCCCGTCCACAGCTCAGGACCCTCTACCGTGATGCGGGTGAGGCGATAAATATCCAGGCCACTGACGGGAAACCCGAAAATCACGCCCTCGAAGAAGTTCCAGCCGATGTGTAAGCCGATGGGGAGCCAGAGTTGTTTTGTGCGAAGATAGCCATAGGCAAGGAAAACGCCTGCAAAGAAGATGCCGACTGCGCTGAGCCAGGTCGCGTTGGGGTTGCCGAGATGTAAAATCCCGAAGACGGCGGAGGAGATGATCACGCCCCAAGTCAAGTTGATACCATCCGCGAGATTTTGTAATTGGTAACCGCGACTAAGAAGCTCTTCATTCCATCCAACCAGTACAAAGACGAAGAAAACGCCGAGCAAGTTCAGGGTCACGGACGATGCGGATTCTACATCCCAGGCGAATCCTTCAAAGGTGATCCATCCCAGAGTCCACATGGTGAAGTAGATCAACCCCATCATCAAAAAGGTGATACCGATGCCTGCTAGCAGATCTGCCCACATTTTTTTGTCTAACTTAAGTCCGAGACTGGTGAAGCTGCGTTTATCGAACCAACGACGGGCAATAAAAATAGATAGGGTCATCACGATCAGTGAGACAAGTTGGTCTTTGAGCATCCCGCCATGCCAAAAGGGGAAGAGAACTTTGGATGCCGCACCTGTGATCATCCCAATCGGAATCATGATGAGCAAATGAAAAAAGAGTCGCCAGCCCGCTCGGAGGCGAGGTTCATTAGAAGAAATGAATATATTTTTTAAAAAGGCTTTCATGATTACTCCTTGGTCAGGAAAAAATCCCACAGTATTTTGCCTTTGAGGGGCAAAGCTGCGGGAGTGTGGATGAGGGTATCAGATCAGTCGCCTTTGGGGACGATAAACCAGAAGATTAGATATGCGGTAATGCCTGGTACGCCGCCGGGCAGTGTGGCGATGACGAAGGCGAGGCGGAACCAGAAAGCACTAATGCCGTAGAATTCTGCCAATCCTCCGCAAACGCCTGCAAAAACGCGGTTTCTTCGTGATCGACGTAAAGGGGGACGTTGTTCTTCTGTAGTCATTTTTTTTCTCCTATAGATAAGTTTCATCTGATATACGTTGTTGAAGATGTTAGGGTTGCTTAAATTTCTATGGCTTCAGATGCAAGTCATCGGTGTCAAGTTTGTTATATATGCTATAGATGTAGTTTAGAAAACTAGCGTAACTCCTAGCCATGGGAAGACCTGCTGATATAAGGATAAAGATATCAAGGCTATCCCTGTGCTGAAGAATATGAGTCCGAAAAAGGATTGTGAAACACCAATGAGTATGCCTAAACACCCCTTGTGTACCCTGCGTCTGCCTATCTCATCTTCAGTTATGGCTTGACGCGTGAGAATAGACTT
>JABGOQ010000149.1 GCA_018645405.1 Anaerolineae bacterium
GAGAGCAGAGCCATAGCCGTGGGCCAAGCCCATTTTTTTCCAGCATAGAGTGCAGCCGAAATAGCAAGCAAGGCTAAACCTACGAGCATTTCAATGCCGCTATAAACCGAGCCTACATAAAAACGGCTTAGATGTCCAGCAGTCAGGTTGGTAGCTTGTTTTGATTGCTTCATGATCAGTTGATCCATCGTTGTATCAAAAAGCCCCGGGGCTACAAAAACGATGAATAATCCCATCAGCAAGGCAAGTATCGCCATGATCGTCCAATTACTCTTTTTTACTTCTGTCATTACAAATCTCCTATATTAGGTGAAGGTTATGGAATTGTGTGTCCCGTAAAGCTTATCAGAACGTCACAAAAAACGCACGTTCGATAATTATATAAACAATGTGATATTTGTCCTTGATCTTTGTCAAGGTGCATTAACAGAATCAAAAAGAGACGGCGCATTTGCGCCGTCTCTTTGGTAGATTTTATTTATCAGAAGATTATTCTTCAGAAAGAAATTGACTCTTAATGAAAGGAATTAACAAGATGATGACGAGCAATACGCCCAAAGTCCCGCCGAGGAAATAAACGGAAGTGAAAATCGAGGGAATTCCTGCACCAACTACAGCAGCACCTGGAGCAAAAACATCTGTTCCTGCGAGGGAGAAAGAAGCTTTAGGGCGAGCAAAGTGAACGGAATAAGAAGCTACTGCCATTGCAGCACCAGCTAAAAGACTCGACCACCAGCCTTTTTCTGAATTCATCGCAATATAATAAATAGAGATGAAAACAGTAATCAAAACCATCACCATAATGGGCTGTTGTGATAAACGTAAAATACCGATGCTAGGATCAAGAATAGCTTCGGTTTTACCACCCTGATAATAGCCACGTAGACCATGCTCAGAGAAAGCAAAAGCCTGAACACCGACCATACCGAGGAAAGTAAGCGGAGCAAATAAAGCCCACATTTCTTTACCTTTCTTTTCGAGCAAAATGATTGCCCAGAAAGCGAGTAAGCCAACGATAAAAGCAGTGAAGGAAGGTGCGTAAACTTTCTTACGAATCATATAACTAGCAAAGCTGCTAACGTAAAAACTACCGATAGGCAATACGGCAAGGCTCACCAAAGCGATGGGGAAAGCCCATGTTTTATTTTTTAAGAATCCATAAACAACGGCAACGAGCAAAATAATACCAGCAAAAATTGTGGCACCAAGCCAACCAAAGCTGACCGTGCTACGCAGAGAAACGACAGGATTCATTGGGGCGGTAGCACCCTCTGTCATCCCTTTCAGGAACATATTGGTATTCGCGGTAACGAGACCAGGGTTAATAAAAATTAAAAATAAGCCGACTGCCGCTACAATAGCAGCTTGGATCTTGCGTGTTGCTTCATTCATTATTCATTCTCCTAAATTAGACGAAAAACAGTTGAGTGTCCCTTATTCAGCACAAATACTTGTTAAAGTATCATCTTTTTATTATAAAATGACTTTGTAAAAGAATAAATTCGGATGAATTTTTAAGAAAAAAAGAGACGAATGTCATCTTCTCCTTTTTGGGGGGATAAAACCGCTCCGCGCGTGAATTCAACTTGTGTGCTGATAATCAACATCGTCGCTGGCGTAGACGTTAATCTGATCACGCCGCGCACCAAGCTCGGGATTCAGCACCCAAGCCCAAAACACGCGCGAATCGGCACTTCATCCCAGAATCAAAAAGAGACGAATGTTTGCACATCCGTCTCTTTGAAAATTAGATTATCTAATTTTCTACCACTCGTCGCCTTCTGCAAGGAAGAATTTCTTGAAAACGGGAAGCATCAAGACAACGAAGAGCAACAAGGAAAGCATACCGCCTTGTAACCATTCCATTGAGTTACGAACAACAAAGCCTTGAACGCTGACAAAAGCAGTTGCCAAAGCAGTGCTGGTAGCAATATACCAACCGGCTTTTTTCTTCATTGCCATCATGGGGATTGCGATGATCAATAGTACAGAAGAAACGTAGAGCATAAAGCCACCAAGCAATAGAGCTAAGGTTTGAGGGCTGTTGGTTTGAGCAGCAAGAGGCTCAAAGGTGAGCCAATCAAGGTGGTCAAGATTGGTGATGAAGTGTGCCAATGGGGACGTGATTGGGGGAGGGTTGGGGTTGCCAACAATCAGACCTTCTGCGTTTTTCATGAAATTGCCGGGGATGTGGATAAAGTAGCGCACACCGTGTTGAGCATTCATAAAAACCATACCGGAAATAACACCCATCAATGTGAAAGGCACAAATTTCTGGAATTTATGTTTGATTGTATCTTGGTCAGCAAAAAGGATGACGTAGTAGATAGCCAAACTAATAAAGAGAATTGGCATCGCTGTGGGCATGCCTGAAATTGTTGCTGTAGGAACGCCTTTCTCAGGGTATTCAGCTAAAACAAGCACGAACCAAGGAATTACCATGGTCATACCTGCAACAGCGGGAGCAGCAAAGAGTCCCAAGACGGTTGCGCGTGCCCAATGTGCGCCTTGCAAAAGTTTCTTTGAAAGAAGCAATGCAAATGAGCCAGCAAATACGAAGAGTACGATCCACGCAGAGTAGGTTGTTGTGAGAACAGGGACTGCTGGATAGAAATCTGCATCGTAAGGGATAAGACGCGTAAAGGCTTGGTCAAGGGAAATCTTGAGCGTTGTCATCGCCTGTGTTGGGGCAAATGCCATCAGATAGATGCCGCCCAAAATTGCTACACCCATCATTATCATACGTTGGGTTTTGGTTGTTTCTTTAATCATTTTCAAATCTCCTTATAAAGAATTTGTTTGATATAATCATTGCTACGTTAATATGCTACATTAAAATAACATGAGACACTTGAGTAGTCTTTATAAATGTATAAATTGGACAGAAGTCAAATGTCATAAAAAATTCAAACTTTTATCTTTTTTAGAGAAGATCAGGAAGAAAATATGCCCGAAACATTTGCTGAAAAACTCGCCAAAGATGATGTTTTCTCTCATCTAAGTACACGCGATCACGAAGAGTTGGCGCGCTTGGCTTTTCAAACAAGCTATCATAAGGGGCAATATATTTCTATGCAGGACGATACTTGGAATCGCGCCCTCTATATTAAATCAGGTAAACTGGGCTGGGTAATGCTCTCCCCTGACGGAAAACGCCAAGTTGTCTTTCGAATGGGGGCTGGGCGCGTTGTTTGGGGACATACTCTTTTTGATGGAGAACCCATGCCAGCTGCCTTAGAAGTAATGGAAGATTGCGAAGTCTGTATGTGGGAAGGGGATGCGATCATGCCCATTCTCTCTCGCAATGTAGATGCTGTCTGGGCAATTACCCGAACGCTGGTCGTTACCATGCGAAAAGTACGTGATGTTGTCTATGGTTTTGCATTTCATCCTGTAGCCGGTCGGTTGGCAAATCTATTGCTCAATCACTATAAAGATATTGAGGGTCAAGCTGCTCCTCGTGATTTAACTTTGGATGAGATGGCACACACCGTCGGTACCACGCGAGAGTTGGTTAGCAAAACGCTTCATCAATTTGCTGGGGAAGGGATGATAGAAATTAGCCGAGTAGAAATCACCTTTACAGATAGGGGAAAATTAGAAGAACTGATTGATGAGTAAATCTGCCCCTTAATAAATTCAATTGCCCAAGACACTCGTTTTTTTGTCTACCCCAGTATCTTTTTCTCCTGTAATGAAAAAATGAAAAAGACGACTTCTTCTCGAGACAAAAACCGAGTGTCTGATACTCAAGAGCTACACTTATGAATAAATTTGCCCAAGAACTTGCTCAAGACTCGATCTTCGCTAGCCTCCCGCCCACCGAACTTGAAGAACTTGCTCATCTTGCCATTCCACGTAACTATAAGAAAAAAGAGTGGATTGTGCACCGGGGTGATATTTGGCCGCATCTTTTATGGGTAGAGAGCGGTAAAATTCTTGGTTTAAAAGAATCAGGAGAGGGGCGCAGTCTTATTGCCACCACTATTTTGCCTCAGGAAAACTTTTGGGGTTTGGCTTTTTTTCAAGAAGATATGCCCATGCCCGTTGCCTTGGTTGCAGACGAAGATACTAAAATTCGTTTGTGGTCGCGTCAGCAATTTCTCCCTTATTTACTCAAAAATGGAAAAATGTCTTGGGAATTTTCCCGCCAAATGGTCTTGCGGATGCAGCAAGCCAGTGAAATTCTAGAAAGCCTCGCTTTTCAACAGGTGCCAGGACGATTGGCAAATCTGCTTCTCGAACGCTATAGCGGGAGTGGCGATTCCCCCGTTGCGCGGGATTTAACCCTCGACCAGATGGCTGCGCATATCGGCTCAACGCGTGAGATGGTTTGCCGTGCCCTCTATAAATTTTCGGATGATGGGATAATCGAAATCACCCGCACAGATTTTCTCATCTCAAGCGAATCACGGCTTGGAGATATTGCCCACCGAGACTGACGTGTTTGGGGATTGATACCGTTATTAAAGAAAAAGCCGCGCTTCAAAAGCGCGGCTTTTAGATTCTTTTACTTGCTCAGCGAACTATTCAGCTTCGTACTTTTTGAGCAGGCGTTCTTTGAAGAGAGGAATGAGTGCCAAAACTACACAGCTTAGCCCTAATAAGCCATTCAACCAATAGTCGACGGTGGTGTAGCGGACGACACCTGTTGCAAAGCCGGCAAACATAGCAAATGCCCCGCCGATGAGCATCAGATACCAACCAGATTCCTTGCGGGTTCCTAGTTGGTAGATAGCTGCAGATAAGAACCACCATGCCATCCAAAGGCCAATAAAACCAACAAAGGTTATTGCAATGCCTTCAGCAAACATTGGGCGTTTGGGGTGTCCGTAAAGCACACGGAAGGCTGCATGTCCATTGGCGAAACTATAGGAAGCTGTAACACCCATTGCCAAGAAGACAAGGAAATCAACGATTTTCTGTTGCTTATCGCCTTTGTCCATCAGGAGAATGGCGAAAAAGGGAATTAAGCCGATGAACATGATAATAGTCGCTGGCGGGAAGCCGCCATATTTGGTTCCGACAAAGTTCATCCACGGCACAATCATATACGCTCCACCAATCGAGGGGAACGAGAGTGCTAATAAGGCGGCGCCGCGGGCCCAAGCTTCGCCATTATAGAGAGGTTTTGCTATAATCAAAAGAGCGATACCTGCAAGGACGCTCATTGTGCCCCAGAAGGGGAAGAAGAAGCTGACCAACCAGGTAGTGAGGGTCAGCAGATGCCATTTGGCATTTCCGTCAGCTTTGAATTGCTCAATGCGCTCAAGTTGTAGGTCAAGAATAGGGTTGACCATATTGAACGCTGAGAATGGGACAAAGGCAATCATGAGGATTGCGGCGATAAGGACGATCCAGATTACAGTTTTTGACTTTTCTAACATTTTTTGCTTCTCCTTGAGAAAGTAACATGAATAAGTAGGCTTATATTATCGGATTGTGCTTTTATTCACCTTGATATTTATCAAGAACCTTGCAATTTGATTGTTCTTCTCGCTAGAGTCGAGTAAAATCCATATCCGATTCAAAATCTGGGGATGGAGAAATTGCATAATGAACGATTTAATTAAAAAACTTGCCAATGCCGAATTCTTTGGCAAATTCCCCGAGGGTGATCGCGCCGCACTTGCCGAGCTTGCTCTTCCCCGCCGCTTGCAGGCCGGAGAATATCCTTGTTTTCAAGGGGATCTATGGCCCAATGTATTATTTCTTGCTGAAGGAAGTTTAGACTGGGTTATGGTCTCTGTTGGTGGAAAGGAACATATTTTGTTCTCCCTAAGCCCAAATGACGTTTTTTGGGGACATTCTATTTTCGATGACAAACCAATGCCTGCCTCACTTAAGGCTACTGAAAATTCGACCGTATATCGCTGGGAACGTGAGGCAATTTTGCCTATTCTATATCGCCACCCGGAAACGCTCTGGGAAGTCGCTGGCATGTTAACGGGCACGATGCGCAAAGCCAGAGAAATTATTTACGGGCTAGCCTTTCAGCCTGTAGCTGGACGCTTGGCGACATTGCTCCTGGATCGTTTCGCTGACCCCGAAGACATCTCTGTTGAACGTGATCTGACACTAAACGCAATCGCATCAAGAGTTGCTTCTTCCCCCGAAGTTGTTTGTCGTGTATTACACCAATTCCAGGCAGAGGGAGTTCTGGAGGTAACGCGCGCCACCATTACTTTGCATGATCGTTCTGCCTTAGAAGATATGATGGAACCGGAATAACGCCTCGAACGTGACCTTGAGCTTGCTTCCGTTAAAAAACACATCCCTGCAAAGGGATGTGTTTTCGTTTAATTATTTAACCTCTGCTTCTTTTGACTTTGGCCTTGTGTGTCCACCAAGGCGAGGCAATTCCAGGTTGTGCTCAGTTGGAAAGAAGATTCTAGTACTCCGGCGCCCAATCATCTCCCCAGGTTTCCTTCCATAAGAAAGGCCGCGTGGAGTTGGACTTAACGGTGCCGCCTTGCCAAAGATCCCATTTTGGATTAGTGTGACGCGAAAAGAATTCATTCAATCGAGTGCTGAGTTTATCCACTACTTCGGCATAGTTTGGGTCTTGGGCCAGGTTTACCCGCTCATCCGGATCATTGACAAGATCGTATAGCTCATCTTTGAAATTATATTCCGTGTTTTGAATGCGCATCATAAATAGCCATTGAGATGTGCGAATTGCCCGGGTTTCCTCTTGCTCCATAAAGACTTCATCACGAAAATCTACTTCTTCAGCGTTTAGTAGTGGGCTTAGGCTAATGCCTGAAATTTTCTCGGGAAAATCAAGTTTACAGCCCGCAATATCAAGGATGGTTGCGAAAATATCTGATGTTCCAACCAGGTCGTCCACATGTCTACCTGGCTCTTTAAAATCGGGATGGCTGATAATGAGGGGGATGTTGCTTGTAGCACGATGCATATTTGAAGGCCAGGTATCTTCGCCATGCCCCCAAAAACCATGTTGGCCATTCGACAGGCCGTAATCGGCGGTATAGATGACCAGAGTATCATCCAACACGCCTTTCTCTTCTAATTTTGCTAACACTTTCCCGACACTATCATCTACCATGCTCACATGCGAATAGTATTGCCGCATATAGAATAGGTTATTGGGCATTTCAGGGAGTTCTTTATAAAAATCATAATCATAATCCGGCATCTTCTCTTTGCGCACCAAGACCCAATCGATGAGTTCCGGGGATACTCCCTCACGCGGAACGGAGTCCATGGGCAGGTCATTATACAGGTGCGAGTAACGATGTTCTGGTTCGCTCTTGTACATCTCTCCGTATGGTGCGTTATAGGTCAGGAAGAGGAAAAAGGGCTCATCCTTATCAGCCTGTTGGTCAATATATTCGACAGATTTTTTCGTGAAGTAGTCGACGGAATGTTCAGGTGCCGTATGGCGCTGACCGTTGTCGATCATTGGGACGTCATAGAACGATTCCATCGTCCCTTTTTCCATCGCGACCCAGTGTTTGAATCCGTTTTGGGGCTTATCTGCAAAACCAAGATGATATTTCCCGATCAGGGCGGTGTTATAACCTGCCTCAGTGAGCTTTTCTGGCAGTGTTTCAAATTCGGCGATGGCATTGTAATTTTCGGGCCATTGGTCCATTATCTCATCATCAAGCCAGGTGTGAATTCCGTGCTGTGAAGGTATCAGCCCGGTGAGCATGGATGCCCGGCAAGGGGAGCACATGGAATTGGGGGAGAAAGCATTGCGAAACAGCACTCCCTTGGAAGCCAATTCGTCGAGCTGGGGTGAGAAGATTTCATCGTTTCCATAGCAGCCCATCATATTTGCAGGCTGGTTGTCAACGAAGATCAACAGGATATTTGGCTTTCGAGAACTCATATTTATACCTCTCTAGGATATAAAAAATAAAAATGTCAATGTCCTCGCTCTTAATTGACTTTGGAATTGTTGAAAATGGTAACGGTTGCGTAAGCGGATGGCGTTTTTGACTCTCAACATTTTTGGGTAAATCACTCAGGCTGACTTTTCGCGCCGCTTTGCCCATGGCGCAGCCATTCCGCTTACGCGAGGTTAGCCCGCTTAGATAGCGTTGATACAATTGTAATCAGACCTCGGGTTTAGTTGCCAAGCTAATATGAACCGGTACTAATTGATGAAGGCCATCAATCTGCTTGATCTCACTCATTTTCTTGAACACATCTAACTTGAATTTTTTAAGTCCATCAGTACCTGTTTTCTGTTCTATTTCTTCTAATTTCCCACGCGCTGCATGCGACCATAGTGTAGACCAGAATTCTTTTTCAGTTTCGTAATGAGTTCAGCTGTTTCTGAATAAATTTGAATGTCATCAAAGCCCGCATCATTCATAATTGCTTTAAGTCCTTCTGGTGTATCGAACACTGGCTCGGGGTCAGTATCTAATTCAGTTGCTTGTGTTTCTTCGTGTTCAGGCGGAAGATAAGTATTGACAATTTTGAAATACCAACTCCATTCATCGTAAAATAACTTATCAAAAGTTGACACGCATATTTGGCCAGCAGGTTTTAGTACTCGGCGGAACTCTGCCATTGCTTTGTGAAGTTGAGGAAAGAAAAAAATTGCAAAACCACATAGCACATAGTCAAATGTCTCATCAGGAAATTGCAGGTTCTCAGCATCCATAAGACGCACTTCGATTTTTGACGAGTTCTTCTTACGCACAAGGTCTTTGTTTATTTCCTGCACCATCTTTTTTGATAAATCAATTCCTATTACATTGCCTTGTAAACCGACTGATTCAGCCGCAGGGTAAAGTAATGCGCCTCTACCAGTTGCAACATCAAGAACTTTAGACCCACTAGGAATTCGGGAAATTTCAACTAAACGGCGTCCGAAATGAGAAAAAATTGAGGACCAACTTGACCATATGTTGGTGCGGCTCCATCAAATATTCCTGAAACTTGTTGTTTTACTTGTTCTGCATCAGATGACTCGTTTTGGCTCATTTTGGTCTTCCTTCAATTAATAACTTGTTGAGATAAGAGGACTCCGATGGCGTAAGCTGTCCCGCCGACTTTGTGAACGCAACCCAATTTTACTCTGAA
>JABGOQ010000122.1 GCA_018645405.1 Anaerolineae bacterium
CCAATTCTTGGGCTGCCCCATACAGGGCGAAGGTATCCATATCTTGCAATTCTGCGACTTCACGAGCAGGCAGTAATTTACCGGATTCAGACGGAGTAAAAGCCACTACCTTGTTCTGAGAGACATCTATCTGCGGTCGCGCCAGATGAAGAGCTTGCTTCCGTTTTTCAGCGCGTTCCAGCCGACGAACAGTTTTCTGCACCACCAACGGCGGAATATCCACTTTGCGTAAAGTAATAATCGCTTGTTTGCTTTTGGATTCACTGTCCAGGAGATCGGCAAAGGACTCCCCATAAGTCTCCTGCAACTGTTTATCAAGCACGCCACGATTTTCCATGGACAAATACACACGTGCCTTGTGCGGGTTTCCAGGAATTTGTCGTAGACAACGAGAAGCAGATTGCAGCACAAAATTATTACTTGTTTTCAATTTGCGTGCCAATGCACAGGCGAATAAAGCTGGCACATTCCAACCTTCCACACCGCGATTGACCAACAAAGCTATTCTGTGGGGTGAATCTTTTGTTTTGAAACGGTCGAAGTCGGTTTTATTATCGTTCTTGGTGTGATGTTCCAATAACAGGGTTGGAGATAAACCAATCCTTGTCAGCGTGGCCTCGATGATCGGACGCAGTTCTAGCACATCATCGGTCTGTGGGAAAAAGATCGCCAGCTTTGCAGGTGTGCCATCTGGCAGGGTTACATCCCCATAGGCTTTGAAGAAATCTTCAATGATAAAGCGCAAATACTGATTTTCACCACCTTGAACATCAATCCCGTAAATATTACCTGCCACCTCTTTCAAGATGCCATCAAGGATACCTTCCGACAGTCCATACCAGATAACCACATCCCGCAAGGGCTGGCGCTTATAGAAAGGGGTACCTGTCGTATTGACCACACAAACGAGTTGAGATTCATGCTCATCATACTCAGCGGAGCCTTCAGGGTGTGGATTGTTCAGGTAATCTACTGTTTTGCGAACCTTCTTCAAATCCTTATCCATCTTTTGCCCATAAGTGTGGTGGGCTTCATCACTGAAGATGGCTAATTTAGGTAGGCTGGCAATGGCCTGTAAGCGTAGATTAGCAACATCTGTTTTGGCTTCGTCTTCTTTTGCGGCACTAAACATCGGGCCAAGATCTTTCTTGCGAATGCTTTCTTTTTGGATGCGTATTTTCTCAGTATTTGTGACAACCACATTCCATGAACTGCCACGCGTTACAGGGATATCCGGATCGCCGTCGCGAGTGAAGGTTAGCTTTAGAGTAGCTGCAAAGGATTTATACATGCGGGGAGGGAGCACGGCTTCGTACTGCATTTCAGCCAGCTCTCGCAAACTTTCGATGATCGTTTTGCCTGGGGCAAAGATGAGCGCGTTTTCCACAAAATCGTTATCGGGATACTCCTGCGCCATCGCAAACTCAGATGCAAAAATTGCCCCGATCAACACTGTCTTACCTGCCCCCATCGCCAATGCCAATATATAGCTTGGGTAATCCAAGGTCAGCGTCTCGCGCAGAGCTTCTAATTTGTACTTCTTGACGAATTCGTCATCGTTTTTGAGGGAAGCAATAAGCGCATCGAAATCATAATCTGCTTCTTTGAAGGCCTCGTCTGGTATTCCGAACGCTTCCAACAAATCAGATTTCTTTGAGAACAGACTTTGATACAGATCAAAAATATGCGGGGTCTTCTCTACTAATCGCAAATACCAGTATGTTTCTAGAGCTCGTAGTTGTGGTGCTCGTAAGCGAAAAGTGGGTACATCAGGTTGATGCGCCCATTCCAGAATTTCCCCAATTGCAGGGTGTTCACCATGGGCGTAGTCTTGCTTGCGCCATTCTGTTACTTTTGCAGAAAGTGCTTCGTAGAGTTGCATGTACCACCAAGTGAAAAATTGTTTGTGTTTTGCAATGTATGCTATAGGCTTGATTATATGCTATTAATTGCTTCCGATGAAAAAACATTTCCTCTTCCCTCTACAAGTTGATATATTAAAATTATCTCCCTGATCGTTATAGGTCTTTCTCTATTCCTTCTTTCATGGATGTCGTTTTACTCTTTTCTTGATGGCGTATGCAAATGTAAATGGATAGCGTTTACATTTGCATCACCTGGTTGGAAATAAAAAACTACTTTGGACCAAAGCGTTGGTCGATTGCATCTTGTGCTTTTTCGATATAAATATCGAGAACACCTTTGTCAACCAGCCAGACTTGGCCGATTTTGACACCTTCAATCTTGCCATTGCGTAGCAGTCGTCGAAGGTATTGCAAACAGTAGCCACTATATAAAGAAGCTACTTGTACGGATATGTGGTTATTTAGAACTTGAGGCGATACTACTTGGTTAAAAGAAATCATCCCGAACACACCTTTCTCTTTCTGGTGTGGTTCGGGATGGGTCCTATAGAGTAGCGGGGACAGGACTCGAACCTGTGACCTCCGGGTTATGAGCCCGACGAGCTGCCACTGCTCTACCCCGCATCGCTTAGTTTAGCCCGCCAATACTACCAAAGATGAGCAGGTGCGTCAAGCGAATTTTCAGTTTGGTGCGAGATAATTCCCGCGTTAGGACATCTTCACTCGCACATCTACCGCCACAACGCCTTCTTTCAAAACCGTGAGCGGATTTATCTCAATTTCGGCAATCTCGGGCAGGTCGTGGGCGAGCTGGGAGAGTTTGCAGAAGGCATCTACCAACGCGGTTTTATCTGCGGCAGGGAGATTGCGATAGCCATCCAGTTTTTTGCCCGCCCAAGTTTTGGTAATCATTTTTTCTGCTTCTTTTGCCGATAACGGGGCGATGGCAAAGGCGACATCTTTTAGTCCCTCCACTTCTACCCCACCAGAGCCAAACATCATTAATGCACCGAATTGGGGATCGCGCACCGCGCCAACAATCACCTCTTGCCCGGCTGGAATCATTTTTTGCAAGTGGACGCCTTCGAGCTTCGCGCGTGGATTTTTGCTTGAGACGCGTTTCATCAACATCTCGTAGCCCTCAACAGCTTCATCCGCGGAGGCAAGATTAAGCAGAATTCCGTCTACATCTGATTTATGGGGAATATCGGGCGATGCGATTTTCATGGCGATGGGGAAGCCTAGTTCTTCGGCAATCTTTGATGCACCTTCTGCGCTAGGCGCAAGCTTAATCGGTGAGGTTGGAATCGCGTAGATGCTCATTAAACGCTCCGTAAGTTCCGGGGCAAGCCAGCTACCGCTTGGGGAATCGGCTAAAGCCGCGCGGATGTCGGTTAAATCGGGAGATGTTGAAGTTGGCACCCTAGTTTCAATTCCCCTTAAAAACTCCGCTCTTTCGGTTAAGCGTGCTAAAGCAGATGTGGCTCTTTCGGGGAAGCGGTATTCGGGAATCTTCGCCTTTTGCAAACGGTGGGAGGCTTCTTCTATATGCTCACTACCCACCAGCACGACCAGCACGGGCTTCTTCGTCTGCTGAATGACGGGGATTATCTCATCCGCGACTTCTTCGGTGGGGTACATGGGCGGGGGTGGGACGAGAACGAGCACAGAATCGGTGTTGGGGTCGGCGAGGAGCAGGCGCAGTGCTTTGGCATAATCCTTGGCGGTAGCTCCAGCGAGCATATCAATGGGGTTTTGAGTACTTGCGGCAGGAACGAGAAAATCTTTAAGCGCGCGGGTAGTTTCGGGCGCAAAATCGGCAAGTTCTAACTCTTCGTGGTCGAGGCTATCGGCGGTGACGACACAAAGACCACCTGCATTAGATAAAACGCCAACCCGCCCTCCCTGCGGGAGTGGAGACCAAGCGAGGGCGCGCGCCCAATCGAAAATTTCTTCAGTGGTATTAGCGCGAAAAACGCCCGCTTTCTCGAAAGCGGCGGTGTAGGCGGTATCTGCTCCTGCGAGCGCACCCGTATGAGATGCGGCGGCACGTTGACCACTTTGGGAACGCCCTGTTTTGAGCACAATAATAGGTTTTTCAGCAACAATTTCACGAGTATTTTGAATAAAACGCTCGCCATCATTCACATTTTCAAGATAAAGCGTGATGACTTTGGTATGCTCATCTTCGGCAACCAGAGGCAAAAGGTCAGTTTCATTAACATCGGCTTGATTGCCAATGCTGATGATATGTGAGAAACCAAATCCTTGCCCCTTAGACCAATCAATAAGCGCGTCACAAATTGCGCCAGAATGAGAAATAAAGGCGATTTGCCCCGCCATAGGCATATCTAAGGGAAGAAAAGTTGTATCTAGCGGGAGATGGGTATCAATAAGACCAATGCAATTCGGTCCTATCATCCGAATTCCATATTCGCGCGCAACTTCGAGGGTTTCATTTTCCAGTTCTGCGCCCTCTTCGCCTGTTTCACGGAATCCGCCAGAGACGAGAATAGTAGCTTTGATGCCACGCTCGCCACAGGCATGCATTGTAGCTGGTGCGTATTTTGGGGGAATGACCAGCACGGCTAAATCGACGGGGTCAGGAATGTCGGCAATGCTTTTTACCATTTCACGCTCGAAAATTTTCCCACCTTTGGGGTTAACCAGATGAACCGCGCCACCGTATCCGCTTTTAAGTAAATTGCGGGCTACGCCGTAGCCTAGTTTTTCAGGATGAGATGACGCGCCAACGATGGCGATGCCTTGAGGGTGAAAGAAGGGGGATAATGAGTTCATAGGGTTTAAAGTTTAAGGTTTAAAGGTTGAAAGTTCAAAGTTGGAAAGTTCGAGAGAATTATACACCCACCAAAACCCTGCGGTATAATTTCTTCAACACAAATTTACGAGAATATTTTTAAAATTGAAAGGCTTTTATTCGCATCATTCGCTAATTCGTGATCCTTCGTGATAAATCCCTTGAAACCCTTGTAACCTATGAAACCCTCCTTCCGCCCCTACCTCTATCCCACTCTCGCCCTTGCCATCGTTGGTTGGGTTGGGCTATATTTGCTCATCAGCTTCACCCTCCCCACATTGCTCCCGCGCTGGGCATTTTTCTTCCTCGCCACCCTCACTCTCAGCGGCACCGCGCTCCCAGTCGTCTATTTTTTTCATCGGCGATTTGGTGCAGACTTCCCGCCCGCCAACGTCATAACCCGCCAAGCACTTTGGGTCGGTGTATACGGCGCAACCCTCAGCTGGCTCCAACTCGGCAAAGTCGTCAACCTGTCTATCATCATTGGGCTGGCTCTCGGATTAATCGCCATCGAAAGCCTCATCCGTGTCCGCGAAAAATCGCAATGGACACCCCCGGAGATTGAAAATGACTAATTTACGCAACATCCCCTCAATAGATAATTTACTCACCAGCCACACCTCCGCAGAATTAATTGCAGAATTTGGACGACCGCTGGTGCTGGATGCCCTCCGAGCAATATTGGATGAAATCCGAGCAGCCTACACCAAAGACAACACCAAGCCAATCCCACCAGCCGCAACGCTCCTGAACTTAGCTGGCTCCCGTTTAGAAGCATGGACTCAGCCCACACTTTATCCCGTTATAAACGCCACTGGCGTCATCCTGCACACCAATCTCGGACGCGCACCCCTTAGCCCAGCCACCATAGCCGCAATGGACTCGGTTGCCCGCAACTACTCCACCCTCGAATTCGACATGCAAACGGGCAAACGCGGCTCACGTTTAATTCATGCAGAAAATATCATTAAACGCATCACAGGTGCAGAAGCGGCAATCGTGGTTAATAACAACGCCTCAGCCGTGATGCTGATTCTCTCTGCCCTCGCAAATCGACGCAGGGTCGTCATCGCCCGTTCACAGCTGATCGAAATTGGTGGCGGATTCCGAATCCCCGATGTGATGAAGCAATCCGGCGCAAAGCTGGTCGAAGTTGGCACGACGAATAAAGTCCATCTCGCTGATTATAAAAAAGCCATTGAAGAAGAGCCCATCAAATTGGTCATGCTCGCTCATCGTTCAAATTTCAAGATCATTGGGTTTACCCAAGAACCAGAACTAGCTGAAATTGTTGATGTTGCCCATAAAACCAACATCCCTGTTGTGGACGACCTCGGCTCAGGCACATTGTTGGCCACCGAGAAATATGGTCTCATCCACGAGCGGACAGTTCAAGAATCTCTCGCAGCCGGTGCGGATATAGTTTCTTTCTCTGGCGATAAGCTCCTCGGCGGTCCCCAAGCTGGCATCATCATTGGGCGCGCCGATCTGCTGGCGAAGATCAAAAAACATCCCCTCGCCCGCGCTGTCCGTGCAGATAAAGTTGCGCTAGCTGGAATCACCGCCACACTGACGCATTATCTCAAAGACGAAGCCGAGCGTGAAATCCCTATCTGGCAGATGATGTCCAGCACCCCAGCCCAAATCAAGAATCGTGCCGAAAATTGGATGAAAGAACTAGGGCAAGGCAAAGTCATCGCTGGTGAATCGACTGTTGGCGGTGGCAGTCTCCCTGGAGAATCTCTCCCCACTTGGCTTCTTGCCCTCAACGTAAAAAAACCTGATAAATTCCTCGCCCAACTACGCAAACAGAATCCCCCCGTCATTGCCCGCACCGAAAATGACCGCATTCTGCTCGACCCGCGTACTGTACTCCCAGAGCAAGAAGGGGCGTTATTAGTGGCGTTGCAGAATGTGTTGAAGTAATGCAAAAAGATTTAACACGAATTACGCGAATGTTTTAAAATAAAAGCTTTTGTTCGCGTCATTCGTTATAGCGTAGCGGCATTCACAAAAATTCGCGTTAAAAAGATACGGAGTCCAAATGAAAACTGACCTAGACCAAATCATGCAAGACCGCAATATAGATGCCCTGCTCGTTCTTGGTGATGCAGAGCATAACGCCCCCATGTATTATCTAACCGGTGGCGGACATGTCAACGCGGCAACTTTAATTAAGCCGCGCGGCAAAGATGCAACCCTTTTCTGCAACGATATGGAGCGTGAAGAAGCCAAGAAGACGGGGCTAAAAACTGTCACGTATAGCAAGTATTCTCTCAAGGAATTGCAAAAAGAAGCCAAAGGCGATTTGGTTCTGGTCAGTGCGCTTCGCTTGGAAAAGATGCTCAACGATTGCAATGTTAAAAGTGGGAGAGTTGGTGTTTACGGTCATACAGACGTGAGCCATACCTTTGCTATTTTGACGGCAGTTCAGAAAAAAATGCCTGCGATTGAATTTGTGGGCGAAACAAATATGGATTCGGTTTTCCTGCAAGCGATGGAGACGAAGGCAGAAGACGAAGTTGAGCGCATCCGTAAGATGGGGCAGATCACGACCGAGGTAGTGGGTTTGGTAAAAGATTATTTAACGGGACACGCTGTTGATGAGAACGAAGTCCTTTTGCGGACAGATGGCAAGCCGCTGACCATATCCGATGTCAAAGCCAAGATAAATCTTTGGTTGGCGGAGCGTGGCGCAGAAAATCCCGAAGCGACGATTTTTGCGATAGGCAGAGATACCGGTTTTCCACACTCCGTCGGGACGCCATCTAATGTGATCCGTTTGGGGAAAACGATCATCTTTGATATATTCCCCTGTGAAGCGGGCGGCGGTTATTTTTACGATTTCACCCGCACATGGTGTTTGGGTTATGCGCCAGAAGCAGAACAAAAACTCTATGACGATGTGCGCGAAATCTATGAGAAACTGATGGACGAAATGGAAGTGAATATGCCTTTTGGTGAATTGCAGCGTATCACCTGTGAACTTTTTGAAGCGCAGGGACATCCGACGACACGCAGTAATGAAGCGACGCAGGAAGGCTATGTGCACAGCGTGGGGCATGGATTGGGCGTGAATGTGCATGAGCGACCCTGGGCGCGGATGGAAATGAAAGACAATTTGCTCCAACGCGGCACTGTTTTCACAATTGAGCCGGGACTCTATTATCCAGACCGCGGGATGGGCGTGCGAATTGAGAATACTTATTATGCTCGTCCTGACGGGACTTTTGAACGACTAGCTGAATTTGATTTTGGGTTTGTAGTGGAAATGGAGTAACTGTAAGTAAAGGAATATAAAATGAAAAAAAGAAACTATCTTGTTCTTCTATTAATTTTTAGTTTCATTCTAGCGTGTAGTATTTTTGAAGTTCCTACGCCGCCAGACGTAGATATTGACGCCATTGGCACCAAAGTTGTGTTAACTACAGAAGCAATGTTGACACAATCTGCGCCACCGACTCAGCCTCCCTCAGTAGCCTCTATATTGACAGACGAAGAAGCCATCAAGCAAGCACTATTGGTAAAACTCGGCTGGACTGCCGCCGAGCTAGATTTTTCGATGGGCGCGAATACCGGTACCGCCGCGAACGGAACGGTTAAAAAAGTTAACGATATGGCGGGCGCAGCGTGGTTTGCGGGCAAAGACAACGCAGGAAATTGGGCTATTGCTTATATTGGGCAAGGAATCCCCTATTGCAGTGATATTCAGGCTTTCAATTTCCCCACCGACTGGATATCGCATTGCATGGATTCATCTGGAAATACCGTTGCGCGATAATCTCATGCCACTCACAGTCCTAATGGTAAAATCCCCAAGCACTTTCCAAACCATCATTTAATCTGTGAAATCTGCAAAACCTGTGGACAAATTATGACCATCCGAATCCTCGCCATAGAAAGACCCGCGACGAGACCGCTGCCGTCCTTGAAGATGGGCATCGGTGCGGGCTAAATCTCTGCCTCAACGCATGAAAGCTGGATAAATCCGACTCTGCTTTTAGCCCGAAGGGCTTGCATATCCCAACATAAAGAAAAATTGGTAGTACAATAAAAAGTACAGCCTGCACTTGCAGACTCCATCAAATCTATTGACAGGAGTTTCTATAATGAATACGAAAGAAGAAAATGCTCTACCCAAGATTGGCTATCTTTATCACTATCCCCAACTAGATCATCCAACCGATAATTTCCGTCTCGACATCTTCGTTTCATCTGTCCCGACAGAACAGCACTTTGACGTTCAACACGTCCATTTTTTCATAAAAACACCACAAGAAACTGTA
>JABGOQ010000156.1 GCA_018645405.1 Anaerolineae bacterium
TCCCTATAAAAAGAGACCTGATAAGTTTTTTGAATTTATCAGGTCTCTTTTTATTTGATTTTTATATACATTCGCCTATTTTTTATCTTTTTTTTATACCCAATATGTAAAATAATTACAGGTAAGTTCGATAACTTCCCGTTTTTTCTTATTTCACCCAATTGGAGGAGTCCAAAATGAAACGTTCGTTTGTTGTTTTTTTCTCTCTGCTAATGCTTGCGAGTCTTGTTTTAGCAGCCTGTGGCGCACCTGCCGCAGAAGCCCCTGTAGCTGAAGAAGCACCTATGGAAGAAGCCCCTGTAGCTGAAGAAGCACCTATGGAAGAAGCCGCTGCTGAAGAAGCTCCTGCCGCAGACGCCCCAGCATCTGCCGAAGCTCAAACATTAACTATTGGTTTCACATCCTCGATTACTGGCAAATACGAAGTTTCTTCTAAGCGTCAAGTAAATGGTTTCACCTTGTGGATGAACCAAGTCAATGATGCTGGTGGATTAACTCTCAGCGATGGTACCGTTATTACTTTTGATTCTCAGACTTATGATGATGAATCCAATGCTGAACGCGTGCAAGAACTCTACACGCGTCTCGTTAGCGAAGATGGTGCTAACTTCCTGATTAGCCCCTATTCCTCTGGTCTAACCTCTGCCGCGTCTATTGTTGGCGAACAAAACGAAATCGTTATGCTTACTACTGGTGCCGCTGATGATGCCGCTTATAAAACAGGCAACACTGGTTTATTCCAACTTTATACCCCAGCCAGTTTGTATATGTCCAGTACGGTTGATATGCTCAAAGAGCTGAATCCTGGCGCAAAAGTTGCTATCGTATACGAAGATGTCAAATTTGCAACCTCTGTTGCTACAGGTATTATCCCTTATCTCGAAGCAAATGGCTTTGAAGTTGTCCTCGAAGAGGGCTATTCTCCTGAAACTGCTGATTTTGGCCCTATCGTAAACAAGATCACAGCCTCTGGCGCAACAGTATTACTCGGCGGTGGTCACTATAATGATGGCACCGCTTTAGCTCGCTCACTCTATGACCGCAATGCTGGTTTGGAATTGGTTTATCTTTTGGTCGCTCCTGCCGACACCAAATTCCCAGAATTGGGTGATGCCGCTCTCGGCGTTGTTTCATCCAGCCAATGGGAGCTAAAAGCTACCCACACCGAAGTAGAAGCTGGCGATTTAGGAATGGATTGGTTCGGCCCCACCGGTGAAGATTTCGCTGCTGCTTATGAAGCCGCTTATGGCGACGCCCCAACCTATCACGCCGCTGGTGGTTATGTTGCCGGTTTAGTACTCCAAAAAGCAATCATGGATGCAGACTCTGCAGCCTCAGAAGCTGTCAAAGAAGCATTAAATGCAATGAATATGATGGCATTTTACGGTGGTATTCAGTTTGACACATCGGAAGAAGCCCATGGATTGCAAATTGCTCATAAGATGGTTGTTGCACAATGGCAAAAGAATGATGCTGGCGAATTCGTGCTTGAAATCGTTGCCCCATCTGGTGTTGCCACATCCGACCCTCTTTACCCCATCCCTACCCACTAATCAGTTTTTAGCAAACACCCCTCAGGATATATCCTGAGGGGTGTCTTTTCATTATTCTAACCGGGAGTAACCTATGCAAGAACTTAGTTTGCTTTTAGCATCCCTTCCCGATGGTGTTCTGTTAGGCTTCGTTTATGGTGTCGCCGCAATGGGATTAACCCTCATCTGGGGTGTTATGGATGTCATCAACCTCGCCCACGGACCTATCATTTCACTGGGTATGTTTGGCACATTCTTCATATTTATTAAAATGGGCATCAATCCTTATCTCGGACTTATCCCCATTGCTATTTTAGGATTACTCTTGGGGGTAGTAATTTACTTTGTCGCTGTTCACAGGATAATTAACGCCCCACACCTCTCATCATTATTAGCAACATTCTCAGTAAATATGATCATCATCGGTCTAGCCACTGCTGCTCTGACTACATCTCCCTATAATGTAGATTTCAATATGGGTAGCTTTGATCTGGGGTTTACAACAATACTTGGCACACGCTTGATTGCTGCCATTATCGCGATTCTCGTCACAGGCGGACTCTACTTCTTTCTCTACAAAACTCGCCCTGGGAAATACGTCCGAGCTGTAACCAATAACCGAGCCGCAGCCGAATTGATGGGCGTTCCTTCAACCCGAATTTTAGCGCTCAGCTTCGGGCTTGGCACAATGCTTGCTGCCATCTCAGGCGCATTGATCGCAACCTTTTTCCCATTTAGCATTCTCTCAGGTGGCCATTACGAACTAAAAAGTTTTGTTATTGGTGTTTTGGGAGGTCTTGGGAACCCTGTTGGCGCACTCTATGGTGGTCTCATCCTTGGTGTTCTCGAAGGGATTATCCCAGCATTTATGGAAACTTCTTGGGTGCCTGTCATTGAGTTCGGCTTATTCGTTGTCATTCTTCTGGTTCGGCCTAACGGTCTCTTTGGAGCAAAAGAATGAAAAATTGGCGCAACCACCTCGGTCTTATCGTCCCTTTGCTTGTCGTGGTTGGGCTTGCTCTATGGCCCGCCCTCACAGACAGCGTATCTAACCGCGAAAACGCATTCACGATCCTGAAAGCTATTGCGCTGGCATCCAGCCTCAACATCTTGCTTGGTTATACAGGCTATGTCAGCTTTGGACATATCGTTTTCTTTGGTTTTGGCGGCTATGTTGGCTTATATTTCCTCAACGAACAGGGATGGTCTATCTGGACATCTCTCGTCATCGCTGGGATTTCATCCGGTGTTTTGGCCTATCTACTAGGAAAGGCTATTTTACGCTTACGCGGTGCATATTTTGCTTTGGCAACTATTGGTATCAACGAAGCCGTAAAAGCCTTTGTCAATAACTTTGATCTTTTTGGCGGCCCCATTGGCATGACGCTGAATTTCAAAGTATATAAAGAGTACGGTGGAGCAGCAGAAGCATTAAGTATGGCTTTTTATATCATGGCAGGATTGGCAATTGCAGCCATTATCGTTAGCTATCTCGTCCGCATTTCAAAATTTGGACTTGGACTACTCGCCATTCGCGAAAACGAAGATGCAGCTGAGGTAATGGGCGTAGTAGCACCCAATGCAAAAACCTGGGCCTACGTTCTTTCTGCGATCATCCCTGGTATGGTAGGCGTACTATTCTTTTTCAAAAACGGGAATGTGGAACCTCATGGAGCCTTCCCCCTTCATGCCTCGATCGAATTACTGGTCATGGTCATGCTCGGCGGGCAAGGAACCGTTCTTGGTCCTATTCTCGGTGCATTTGCCTATCAGGGTATGCGCGGCTACCTTGTTACCAGTGATTTCTTCAAGGATATTCAACTTTCAGTTTCTGGAGCGATTCTTCTCATCATCGTTCTCTTTATCCCAGCGGGCGCAGTCGGTTGGCTGCGACATCGCTTTGCCCCTCTACGGAGGATATTGCCATGACACCACTTTTAAGCGTAGAAGGCGTAACAAAACGCTTCGGCGGTTTGCAAGCCCTAACTCAAGTTACCTTTGACCTTCCTGAAGGGCAGATCATGGGGTTGATCGGTCCGAATGGCGCAGGAAAAACCACCCTTTTCAACTGCATCAACGGCGTTTATGCCCCAGAAGTTGGACGTGTCCGCTTTATTGGAGAAGATGTTACAGCCAGTAAAACTTATGCTATGGCAAAACGCGGTCTTGCGCGCACACATCAGATCGTGCAGCCTCTGGAAGAATTGACAGTCCGTGAAAATGTCATTGCAGGAGCCTGCTTTGGGCGCGAAAACCATAGCCTGAGCAGCGCACACGATATTGCGGAAGAAGTAATGGAATTTGTTCGTCTTGATGGACGTGCCGATCAACTGGCAGCAAGCCTAAATATCGCACAAAAGAAACGTCTCGAAATGGCCCGCGCTTTGGCAGCCCGCCCCTATCTCCTCCTCCTTGACGAGGTACTCGCGGGGCTAAATCCCAGTGAAATTGGCGCAATGGTCGATATTGTCAAGAAGATTCGCGACAGAGGCATCACGATCATTATGATCGAGCACGTGATGAAAGCTGTAATGAACGTCTCGGATCGTATGATCGTTTTAGACTATGGCCAGCAAATTGCTGAAGGCACGCCAGAAGAAATTGCAAATAATCCGCAGGTCATTGAAGCCTATCTTGGCGACCCGGAATTAGCGAAAAAGTTGATGGGAGAAGAATAATTATGGCGATCCTGGAAGTAAAAGATATTAGCTCCGGTTATGGAGAAGTACAAATTTTATGGGGAGCCAGCCTCTCACTCGAAAAAGGGAAATTAACCTCCCTTGTAGGCGCAAATGGCGTTGGCAAAACAACTTTGCTGCGCACTGTAGTCGGTTTGAACAAACCTTGGGAAGGCTCGATTTGGTTTGAGGGAGAAGATGTAAGCAAACTCTCCGCACACGCAAAAGCCAGCCTGGGACTTGTCCTCGTACCTGAGGGGCGTCAGCTTTTCACAGACATGACGGTTTACGAGAATCTCGAAATGGGCGCAACAGCAAAACGATCTCGTGCAAACATGAATAGTAATTTCGAGAAAGTTTTTACAATGTTCCCCCGCTTGAAAGAGCGCAGAAGCCAAAAATCTGGTACGCTGAGCGGCGGCGAACAACAAATGTTGGCTGTAGCTCGCGGCGTAATGGCTGACCCCAAAGTTCTTATTATTGATGAGCTTTCACTTGGCTTAGCCCCCGTATTGGTTCTTGACTTATTTGGAAGCCTAAAAAAGCTCAAAGGTGAAGGGATTACCATTCTTCTTGTCGAACAAAATGTACAAATGGCGCTTGCTGTGAGTGATTATGGCTATGTTTTAGCCGAAGGTCGCAACGAAATTCAAGGCCCTGCCCGAGAATTAATTAATAATAAAGATATACGCTCCGCCTACTTAGGCATTTAGTATATAATAAGGCAATTGCAATTCAACCTTAGCAAAGGAGTCAAATATGCTCGTAAAAGAACGAATGTCACGTCCCGTGATCGCTCTGCCGCCAGATATGCCAGTCTATGATGCTCGAAATTTGTTCAGACAAGAGCAGATTCGTCGCGCTCCCGTTATTAAAAAAGGCAAATTGATCGGGATCGTTTCTCGACAAGACCTGGTTGATGCTTCACCCACAAAGGCAACATCTCTGAGTAGATGGGAAATAAATTACCTGCTAAGCAAGCTCACTGTTAGTGAGATCATGACCAAAACAGTCACAACAATTGACGAAGATACGCCCATAGAACAGGCTGCTCGTATTATGGCAGACGAAAAAATTGGCGGTCTCCCCGTTATGCGTGATGGCAAAGTTGCCGGTATGATCACAGAAACAGATCTCTTCAAAGTTTTCCTTGAAATGATGGGCGCACGTGAAGTTGGCGTACGCGTAACTGCTCTAGTAGATGACCAACCCGGCATCCTGCAGAAAATCACCAATGCAGTCGCAGACGTTGGCGGTAGCTTCATCTCTTTCGGTCAATTTACAGGAGAGGATGTTGCCACAAAACTAATTACTTTCAAAGTAGCCGGAGCAAAAGAAGAAGATGTTAAAAAAGCTATTTGGGATATTGCCAAAGAAGTGTGGGATATCCGTGAGTGTTGCCACTAAATCAAATTTAGCGACAAAAAAGCCGACCAAAACAGGTTGGCTTTTTTTGTCGCTTCGTTTCGCCCATGGACCTTAGACTTGCTTCCGTTTATCTACAAATATCCTACCCCTGAGCTTTCTGCCATCTACACTACCAACAAAGATTTAGGATAAGAAAAAAGTGAGATACTCAAAATACCATGCTTTAGGTAACGACTATATTGTAGTTCACCCAGAAAATCTCAAAGAAGAGCTGACGCAGAAAATGATTCGACTAATTTGCGATAGAAATTATGGCGTTGGCTCGGATGGTATTTTACTCGGCCCTTTAGAAAGTTCAATTTGTGATTTTGGATTAAAAATTTTTAACCCCGACGGTAGCGAGGCAGAAAAAAGTGGCAATGGTATACGCATCTTTGCACGCTCAATCATCGACAAATCTTTATCCAATAAGCGCTCATTTACCGTCGAAACTGCGGGAGGGGCTGTCAAATGTACTGTTAGCCCAAATAGAAAAAACGTGAAGGTAGAAATGGGAAAAGTTAGTTTTGATAGCAGCATTATCCCCGTTGAAGGTGAACCAAGAGAAGTTCTAAATGAAATATTTGAAACAGATGGACACAAACTTAAATTTTGTGCAGCAACAGTCGGGAATCCGCATTGTGTTGTTTTTTCAGAAAACCCTTCACCTGAAGAAACTCATCGTTATGGATCGAAGATTGAAAGAAACCCTCGCTTCCCAAAGCGTACAAATGTCCAATTTATGAAAGTGCTTGACCGCTCAACTATCCAAATCGAGATATGGGAACGCGGAGCAGGGTATACTCTGGCCTCCGGGAGCAGCAGCGTAGCAGCCGCAGCCGTTGCCCATAAACTTGGCTTATGCGACGCAGATATTAGCGTGCATATGCCCGGCGGAGAAATTGAAATTCAGCTTGACGACGATTTTTCCGCGACGATGACCGGACCTGTTACTAAGATCTGTGATGGAAATATCGCAGATGAATTTTTTGAAAAATATTCTGATATAAATTAAAAGGAAAATAAAATGCCCCTATTAGATAGCTTTAAAGTGGATCATACAAAGATGATCGCCCCAGCAGTTTGAATTGCCAAAAAGATCAAAACCCCTTCTGAAGATGTGATAACGGTTTATGATTTGAGATTCTCTATTCCGAATAAAGAGCAAGTTGAAGAAAAAGCCATTCACACCCTCGAACATCTTTTTGCCGGATTTATGCGGAATCATTTAAATTCAGAAGACATAGAAATTATTGATATTTCCCCTATGGGTTGCAGAACGGGATTTTATATGAGCCTAATTGGCGATGCGATTGAGCAGGAAGTCGCCAAGGCATGGGAAAATGCGATGAAAGATATTTTAAATGTTGCTAGCGAAACAGAAATCCCGGAGCTAAATAAATATCAGTGCGGGTCGTATAAGCTACACTCATTAAAGGGAGCGCAAGAAGTTGCCAAAGAGGTATTAGAAAAAGGGGTTGGCATAATGGATAACGAATCGCTCAAGCTGAATGATTTACCATAAAACATGAATAAGACAAAAACCTTCAACAGCGCAAATTCGAGCTTCTCTTTAGATTTACCCGATTGGGCAGTGGGTGAGCTTAATCAACTACCCGAACACTTCGCAACCAACGAAGAACGGATGGATGTCGTAATCGAATTCTCTCGGATAAATTTCCAGCGTAAAACGGGCGGACCTTTTGCCGCAGGAATCTTCGAGAGAGACTCTGGTCGGCTTGTCGTGATTGGCGTCAATCGAGTACTACCCTTTCATTGTTCATCTGCTCATGCTGAGATCATGGCAATTTCACTGGCACAAAAACTCCTAGGAACCTACGATCTAGGCGCGAATGGACTTCCCGCTCATCAAATTGTCGTTAATTGGCGACCTTGTACAATGTGCTTTGGGGCGGTTTTATGGTCAGGCGTACGCTCGTTGGTGATTGCGGGAGATGGCCCTGAGCTGGAAGAGATCACAGGCTTTGATGAGGGGCCAATCCACCCGGAATGGCGAAGCGAATTAAGCAATCGTGGCATTGAGTTGGCAGAAGATGTGCTGCGCAGAAAGGCAATTGAAGCCTATAAAGAGTTTTCAGCCAGCCAGGAATTTGTTTATAATGCACGTCTTGGTTCAGAGAAATAGCGTATTTTTTTGTGTTCACCATCTCTATTGCCTACTCTAAAAAATATGCTATGCTAGTTTTAATCTAATGCCGCATAACGCCCTAAATGATTCTCCCGTTATGCGGTTTATAGTATATAAGCCGTTATCCAATCCACTTAACACGGGTTGGGCGGCGCAAAGTAACGTAATTGGAGACTGCTAAATGATAAATGAAGATGCTATTATGAAAACAGATGACGTCGAAGAGCACACTATCTGGCAATCCTTGGTATTACATTTACTTCCAGGCATACTGGTTGGAGCCTTTTATTTTGCAATTGCCCAGCCTATCAGAAACCTGGACTATCCATCCCTCGCAGCACTGATTTTGGCAGCTATCGTTGTTCTCGTTCCATTTGAGCTAGGTTTCTTGCTCTATCAAGGTAGGAAGAAAAACGGCACGAATTCGCTAGAAGGAATCGTGCTTTATCGCCAGAAAATTCCATTTTGGCAATACTTGGTCTGGGTTCCAGTAATATTTGCTTTGTTTGGCTTGACTTTCACAATCTTGACCCCAGTATCAAGTTTTTTTGAAACGCTCTTCGCATGGCTGCCCGAGGCACTACGTCTTGATCTGGGTCTCGGCGGAGAGTACTCTAAATCTGTTCTGATTGTCATTTATTTCTTTGCTTTCATTTTTATTGTGCTGATTGCCCCTACGGTCGAAGAATTATATTTTCGTGGCTATCTCTTACCTCGAATGCCCCGTTACCGTTTGAAAGGGTGGACACCAATACTCCACAGTGCGCTTTTCGCACTCTATCACACATGGACACCCTGGATGGTGCTCACCAGAACAATAGGCGTTTTGCCGTTAATCTATATTGTGCAAGGGCTGTTCAGTTCTGGAGTATTCCTTCGTAATTAAGGACGTATTCAAGC
>JABGOQ010000159.1 GCA_018645405.1 Anaerolineae bacterium
GCTTTCTTTTTTGTGCGCACGCTTTCAATGGATGCGACGAGACCTTCTTGAACGGAGAGAATTGGTTTAACTTTCATCGCTGTTCCCATTAGGCGTTTTGCACCGCCAATCCGTCCACCACGGTGCAGAAATTCCAATGTATCTACAGCAAAATAAACACCTGTATTATCTCGTGCTTTTTCAGCGACCGCGAGACAATCTTCAATGGATGCCCCGTCTTGTGCTGCGCGAGCAGCGGCTAGGGCTTGAAACCCTAAAGACATAGCGGTTTGTCTTGAATCGAAAATATGGACATGTTCCTGCCCAGACTTCATCATGGAGCGTCCTTGAACAGCAGAGTTATTTGTGCCAGAAAGCTTTTCTGAAATAAAGACACCGAGCACATCATACCCTTCTGCAACCAATTTCTCAAAAGCTTCATGCATATAGGGAATGGTGACTTGGGATGTTGAAGGCATTACCTTTGCGGTTTGCAGGCGTGTGTAAAATTCGCTGGGTTGAATATCAACACCATCTTTAAATGTCTCATCGCCCCAAATGACTTCTAATGGCAAAACAGTGAGATCGTGCTTAGCGATCAAATCGCTAGGGAGATAGCCTGTGCTATCCGTAACTATTGCAACTTTTTTAGACATAAATCCTCCGTAAGATTATTTAATATTTCAAAGTGCTTAACCCGCCTTTTCGTGATAAGTTGCGTATGCCCAGTATCTTTGCTATAATCCCAACAGCAATATTCAGGGACATATTGTAAAACTTATACTACCGAGGAACTCTCCATTGGCTTTTTTTAACCCAATTAACTGGCTGCTTGGTCTTTTTTCACTAGACATTAGCATTGACCTGGGAACCGCAAATACATTAGTGAATGTTCGTGGAAAAGGAATAGTTATCAACGAACCATCCTGGGTGACGATAGATAAACGCTCTCGCCGCCCACTTGCTATTGGCATGGCTGCCAAAGAGATGGTTGGACGTACGCCCAAAAATGTGATCGCGGTACGCCCTCTCCATGATGGGGTGATTTCTGAGTTTGATATTACGCAAATCATGTTAGAGTATTTTATTGGGCGTGTTCACGAACAAAGCGTCGTACCTCTTCCCAAACCACGCGTGGTGATCGGTATCCCGGCAGGTGTGACAGAAGTGGAGAAACGTGCCGTATATGATGCAGCAATGGCAGCCGGCGCACGCCAAGCCTTGCTCATTGAAGAGCCAATAGCCGCTGCTTTAGGGGCTGGTCTCCCGATTGGCGAAACACGCGGGAGCATGGTTGTTGATATTGGTGGTGGGACGACAGAAGTTGCCGTGATGTCAATGAGTGGTGTTGTTGCCTCCCGTTCTTTACGTGTAGCTGGCGACGAAATGGATCAGGATATTATTCAATATCTTCGAAATAAATACAATCTTTTGGTTGGGCAAGGAATTGCAGAAAAGATCAAGATGAGAATTGGTTCTGCGTTTCCACTTGAAAATGAAAAAACAATGGAGGTGCGCGGACGAAACTTGGTAACCGGTCTACCTGAAACAGTAGAGGTATCCTCTGTCGAAATTCGAGAATCCTTAGCGGGATCTGTTCAGGTAATCGTGGATACTGTTAGAGACGCGCTCGACGAAATCCCGCCAGAAATTATCGCCGATCTTATGGATTTAGGCGTTTGTCTTGCTGGTGGTGGTGGTCTTTTGGGTGGTCTTGATAAACGGCTGACAGACGATATCAAGCTCCGCACCTGGGTTGCCGAAGATGCGCTAACCTGTGTTGTGCGTGGTGCGGGTATGGTTTATGATGATTTTGAGAATCTCTCGCCTTATCTTGTCGGCTTAGAGAGACGTAGCGCTTAAGCATTATCCCTTATCGTTAAGGGGCTTTTGATTTTTCCCAGTAGAATCCTCTCATGAAAACTAGATTTTCTCGTTCCTTGCAGACAACTATCATCTTTTTGGTGGTAGGGGGTATTTTGGCATTGGCATTGGGTGGCTTTTTTAGCTCTGCATCAGCCTCATTTGGCAGATCACTTATTTCTGCACAAACTTGGGTTTCAACCCGCTATATAACCATTCGTGATTTTTTCAATGCGCCAAGTGATATTGCTTCTCTACAACAACGTAATGCGCAATTAGAATCTGAAATATCAGGTTTGCAAGCACAAGTTATTCAGCTTCAGCAACAACTTACAGATACGCAGGTGCTTGCCGCATTGGTAGATTTTTCGCAAGGCAGTCCTGAAAGTGTTTATAAAGCCGCATCTGTGATTGGGCGTGACCCAAGTCCGTTTTTGCATTATATAATCATCAATAGTGGCTCAAACGCTGGACTCCGACGTGGGATGCCTGTTGTCACAAATCAAGGCTTGATCGGGAGAGTCGATGCGGTTATTGCGGATGCAGCACGTGTTCAACTCGTCACCGATCCCTCTTCCGCGATTAATATTCGTTTGCAGAACGCAGACACAGACGCCATTCTCGTTGGCTCTGTAACAGGTGATATTGCGATTGAAATGATCTCTCAAGATGTAGATGTTCAAGAAGGGGATGTAATCCTTACATCTGGGTTAGGGGGTAATTATCCTCCTGATCTTCTTGTGGGGCAGTTATTCAACCTACGTAAACGTGACTATGAGCTTTTTCAGACAGCTTCTGTGCAGTCAACGGTAGATTTTTCTCGCCTTGAAATTGTGTTGGTGATTATGAACTTCAAACCGATTGACATCACGCCACTAGTCCCAGAAACGACTCCCTAATCTCCGTGAAAGAACTAATCGTTCTTCCTATATTATCGCTAATGCTGGTTATCCAGATGGCGGTTGTCAGTCGTATTCCTTTGTTTGGATTAGGATATGCCGACCTCGTGCTCGTAACGCTTGCCGCCTGGTCTTTGCAGGAACGCGTTGAAACATCTTGGCATTGGGCTGTTATTGCCGGACTTCTGGTCGGGTGGGCTTCTGCCCTCCCTTGGATTGTGCCCGTCATTGGATATTTGCTCATGGTTGCTTTTGCAAGACTCTTGGTGCGTCGTATTTGGCAAGCACCACTTTTGGCCATGTTTGTTATTGTCTTTTTTGGCTCTCTAATTTTTCACCTTCTTTCGGCATTGACTTTACAATTATTGGGAAGCCCAATCCTCATTGGAGACGCGCTAAGTGTGGTTACTTTGCCTAGCTTGATGCTTAATCTGTTTTTAGCATTACCTCTTTATGCAATTTTTCGCGACCTTTCTGTTTGGGTATATGATATCGAGGATTACGAATGAGTTCAAGTTCCCGTGCTGGTTTTCGAGCAGAGCCGTGGAGAGTGCTGGTTTTTTACTTTGCAGCCGTACTAGTTTTCATGCTTCTTGCTTTCAAGCTTTTTAGTTTGCAAATCTTTGAAGGTGAAAACTGGCTTGTGCGCGCAGAAGATAATTTTACTCGTGAGATCAGCATCCCCACATCGCGCGGTATTATTTACGATCGAAATGGCGTAATTTTGGCGCGCAATATTGCCGCCTATAATGTTGTTATCACCCCAGCAAATCTTCCTGATGATCTTGCAGATATTCAACATATTTATCGAGAGCTTTCCGAAATTGTTGATGTTCCTGTCAGCAGTGGTACGCTCGAAGAGGCGAAACTCTTTGCGGCCTGTGTTCCCGGACCTGGTATTACGCAGTTGGTGGAACTGGGAGATTCTCTCGCCCCGTACAGGTCTGTGCCCGTCAGCTGCGATGTGAGCGAGGAGATCGCCCGTATCGTACGCGAACGTGCAGTGGGCTGGCCCGGCGTTTCCGTACAGATCGACCCCATTCGAGATTACCCGACAGGTTCTCTCACGGCAAATATCATCGGCTTCCTTGGGCCGATTCCAGCTACTCAAGTAGACTTTTACGAAGAGCTAGGTTTCATCGCCGGGCGTGATAAGATCGGCTACGCAGGCGTGGAATCGACTCTCCAAGACATCCTTGCCGGAACAAATGGTAAAAGAGTTGTCGAAGTAGACGTTGCAGGCAAAGAATTGCGTAATCTTGAACCACCAATTCAAGCTGTTGTGGGACGGAACGTTCGCCTTTCTCTAGACCTTCGATTACAAAAGGCTGCCGAAGGAGCTTTGCTCAATGAAATCACAGGCTGGAACGCATATTTTGGCCAGATTCGAATTTCCAGTGGTGTAACTATTGCAATGAATCCAAAAACAGGGGAAATATTGGCAATGGTTTCTTATCCATCTTATGAAAATAATCGTTTGGCGCGCTTTATCCCCGCTTATTATTATCAACAATTAAGTGAAGACCCACGTCATCCTCTTTTGAATAACGCTATCTCCAGTGAATATCCACCAGGGTCGGTGTTTAAGCTTTCGACCGCGACGGGTGCGCTAAACGAAGGTGTGGTGACTGTCAACCAGACCATTTACGCACCTGGGCAACTAATTTTAACAGAGAAGTTTTCACCTAATGATCCCGGTCGCGAACGTCCCTTTGTCGATTGGATTTACGATGAGAAGCCAGACGGTTTTGGTGAAATCAACTTCTTGCGCTGCATTGCGTATTCTAGCAATGTTTGTTTCTATAAACTTGGCGGCGGTTATGAGGATGAAATCCCCGAAGGTTTAGGGGTTTTGCGTTTGCGAGAATATGCTCGAGCGCTTGGCTATGATGAGCCCTCCGGGATTGAACTCCCCGGTGAAGCAGATGGGTTGATTCCCTCTCCTCAATGGAAGCGTATTAACCAGGGTGAGAACTGGTCTACGGGTGATACATATATCGCAAGCGTGGGGCAGGGTTATGTTCTTTCGACACCCTTACAAGTTCTTATGTCTGGTGCTACGATTGCAAATGACGGAAAATTAATGCAGCCCACAATCGTGAGAGAAGAAATAGATGATGAAGGACGGCTTCTTTCTCCTTTTGTGCCACGATTAAAATGGGATATTACCGAAACACCGCTTATTACCAATTTTGATTGTGATGATGGCTATTGTCTGGATATGGAAACAAAGAGTGCTGTCGATCCATTTGTTGTAGAGCAGGTTCAGAACGGGATGCGTTTAGCTGTTACGAATACATTATATGGCACGCTCAATGATGTTTTCGGTGATTTTCCCATCGCGGTGGCAGGTAAGACAGGTACGGCAGAATATTGTGATGATGTTGCTCTCGCAGCAAATCGTTGCACCTTTGGTAATTGGCCCACTCATTCCTGGACGCTGGCTTATGCACCATTTGACGACCCTGAAATTATCATCATGGCATTTATGTATAACGGCGGTGAAGGCGCTGCTGTTGCAGGTCCCGTTGTACAGCGAGTGATGGAAGCCTATTTTGAACTAAAAGCAATTGATCTCGCAGAAGGTGGCGGAGGGTAATATGAGGTCGTGCTTGAAGCATAATTTGCCTCTGACGCATCAGTCCCATTTTCTTTTCCCAAAAAGAAGAATAAGCCCCTTCGTGCTATAATTTGCTCAGATTTTGACCTTAACCTGATCTAATATTCACGTTGAAATAAATTATATTTTCTATGAGCATAAATACTGACACCATCCAAATTAAAGGCTTGCGAGACGGATTGCTGGTTACTTTAGGTTCAGGGGAGTGGCAAGAGTTGCAGGAATTGCTTTTTACGCAAATAGACGAACGTTCTACTTTTTTTCGTGGGGCACGACTTGCCTTGGATGTGGAAAGTCAGGAGTTGCGTGTAGCAGACCTGTCAAGGCTACGTGACAAACTTTCTGAGCGAGAAGTTTCTCTTTGGGCAGTTATTAGCAAATCTCCGAAAACAGTGCAGACTGCACAGTTGTTGGGATTAGCAACTCGTGTCTCAAAAACACGCCAAGCAAAAAAAACGCGTTCGGTTGTGGATGCAGGCAATGATGATACAGCGCTTTGGATTCAGCGTACACTTCGATCGGGAATGCGGATTGAGCACCCTGACCATGTTGTGGTAATGGGTGATGTTAACCCCGGCGCAGAGATTGTTGCTGGAGGGAATATCTTGATTTGGGGGCGGTTGCGGGGTTCTGTTCACGCCGGAGCAAGTTTTCGGACAGAAGCAAGCGAAAATTCAGGAGCGTTTATTTGTGCATTGGCGATGGACCCGACAAAATTGCAGATAGCGTCTGAGATAGCGAATCCATCCAAGGTGAAGCAATCCAAAAAATCTGGAAAAATTAGTTTAAAAAATGGAAAATTTCTCGTTGAAACATGGCGAGGCAAATAATTTTATCCAAAAATAGGTGAATTTATGAGTGCAGAAATTATTACAATTGCATCGGGAAAAGGCGGCGTTGGCAAAACGACCGCGGTAGCGAGCTTGGGTATTGCGTTGGCTTCACGCGGACAAAAAGTAGTCTGTGTGGATGGCGATATTGGTTTGCGAAACCTGGATGTGATTATGGGCTTGGAAAATCGCATCGTTTACGATATTGTGGATGTGGTTGAAGGGCGTTGCCGTTTGCGGCAGGCGATGATTAGAGATAAACGATTGCCGGGTTTATTCTTGATCCCTGCTGCGCAGACACGCGACAAAATGGCTGTTTCACCCAGCGATATGATGCGTTTGGGCGATGAGTTGCGCAACGAAGTAGATTGGGTCTTGATCGACTCACCAGCAGGTATAGAGCGCGGTTTTAAAAATGCAGTTGCGCCCGCCGACCGTGTGCTGGTTTTGACTAACCCGGAAATTTCTGCAGTCCGAGATGCCGACCGTGTAATTGGGATTTTAGAAGCCGAAGAGAAAGGTAGCCCATCTTTGATTCTAAATAGGGTTAATCCTGAGATGGTCAAAAAACAGGAAATGCTCTCTGCTGAAGATGTGATCGATCTTTTGGCGATTGATTTGATCGGCATTGTGCCAGAAGATAAATCGGTTTTGATAGCGGCTAATCGGGGTACACCCATTGCTCTTGATAAAGAGAGTATGGCTGGACGAGCTTTTCATAATATTGCTGCTCGACTGATGGGAGAAGAAATCCCCTTTATGGATTTGGAAGAGCAGGATGGGCTTTGGAAGCGAATTTCTAAATTAACAGGGAGGAGTTGAGATGAGTTTATTTAGACGGATCGGTGGCAAGAAAAAAAGTGCGCAGAGTGCAAAAGAGCGTTTGCAACTTGTTCTGACACACGATAGAACAGATATGACACCAGTTGCGTTGGAAGCACTTAAAGATGAATTGATCGAAGTTATCTCTCGGCATATTGAGATTGATCCAGAGGCTGTGAGCATTGATATTGCGCGTGAAGGGCGCGCTCAACGTTTGGTTGCAGATATTCCGCTTAAGGCTACCGGGAAGCGTCGGGGGCGGTAGCTGTCAAAGGACGACAAAAGATAAATCCTGAACGGATTGCGTATTCTGTCTTGCGTATACCGCAAGGGTATCCTTTAGGAAAAACATTACGAAATCCGGAATACGCAATACTTTTTTATGCTAAAAAATATCTCCTGGCGTCAATTCGATTTTTGGTTACTCGGTGCCGTTGTTCTGGCAATTGCCTTCGGCATCGCCATGATCGATTCCGCAGTAGCGGGGAATGCAGAGTTGGCAGATTACCCACAACGCCAAGCTATTTTTGCGGGTTTTGGGCTGCTTGTTATTGTGTTGGTCGCAGCGATAGATTACAACTATTGGCTTGTTCTCTATCGCCCGATGTATGGCGTGATGATGGTTTTACTCATCTTCCTCTTTATGAGCGCTCGTGCAGTTTTCGGCGCAGCACGCTGGTTTAGATTAGGCGCAATCTTCATCCAACCGACAGAGTTGGCAAAGCTCGTCGTTATCTTGATTTTGGCACACTATTTTGAGAAAACGCAAGACGAGCCACGCGATCTTCGTTGGATTATTGGCAGCCTGATCTGGACAATGGGGTTAACAATCTGGATTTTGCTTCAACCAAACTTGAGTAACGTGATCGTGATCGCCGTGATTTGGACGGTCATGATCTGGATGAGCGGCTTGCAATTAAAACACCTCGCCTCCTTTGCCTTGGGCGGGATTGTTCTTGTTACCGCAGGTTTCCCTTTTCTCCAGGAATATCAGCAACAACGGGTGCTGACATTTATTTTCCCAGACCCGAACGCCACTTATGGTGAGACCTATAATATTCAACAGGCTTTGATTGCAATTGGATCTGGTAGCTGGCTCGGCAAGGGATATGGACAGGGGTCTCAGGTTCAGTTACGTTTTCTGAAAGTGCGCCACACCGATTTTATTTTTTCGGCGATTTCAGAAGAATTTGGGTTTGTCGGCGCATTGATAGTTATCGCCACTTTAGCCCTTATTCTGTGGCGTTGCATTCGCGCGGCACGTCTTGCGCGAGACACATCGGGTACGATGATCGCTTTTGGCGTCGCAACTTTGATTTTCTTTCAAGGGGTAGTCAACATCGCTGTAAACTTAAATCTGATTCCTGTTTCTGGCTTGCCCCTACCTTTTATCAGTTATGGCGGGAGCGGTTTGCTCTCGTTGATGTTGGGGATCGGGCTGGTTGAGAGCGTTATTATGCGCCATAAAGCGATGGAGTTTTAATATCACGAATAAAAAAATATTTTAAGTGGATAAAGAGCCGCGACGCACGTGACCTCAACTTGCTTGCCCTTATTTAGCAATTTCTTAATCTAAACATTTTC
>JABGOQ010000080.1 GCA_018645405.1 Anaerolineae bacterium
TTTGAAGACCGGTGCCCAATTTGAGCCATTTACACACTTTTCTGTACATACCCTGTTTTTGCCAAGACCGCAGCTTCTTTAAGATGCTCATTCATCCCTTCATCATCGCTTCGATGCACTGCACGAATTGCTTTTGAGCAATGTTGAATTAAAGTGCGCGAGATCGAAAGGGCTTTATCACGCGCAGCTGTTTGTAGATCAAATTTTTGGCGAATTTGGTCGGCGATAAGTTCTAGTTTATCCATTATTCTTCATCTCCATCATCTGCATCCGGTTTCAAAAAAGGACGAAAAAGGTTATCCGCAAGCGTATTTGCTTTGGGCATAGAAATTTCGCCAAAGGCATTTTCATAACGGGCCAAATTATCATTAAGTGCTTTGAGCAATAATTTTGCGCTAACAGGCGTCATCACTACGCGTGCACCAACTTTTGCTTTCTTTGACCCGGGCAAAAGATGGGCAAACTCCAAGACAATATCAGCGGGAGAATGGGCGATCCGCGCTAAATTGGCATAGGTTGTAGAAAGCTCTGGGGATATGTCCATCGCTATTTTTTTAGGTTGAGGGGGCTGTTTTGGTTTGGTCATTATTTTCCCTATTCTCTAGAATTATTTTCAAAAAAGCCTTGCAAGAGTTTCAAACTCTCGAAGGCTTTTAATTAACTAAAAAGGAATTTCATCCTCTTGCGGAGGTTCCATTGCATTGCCTGCACCATAATTGCTACCGCTGCTACTATTACCGCTACCACCTCCGCTCATCGCTTGGTCTTCTTGGCGAGAAGATAAGAAACGAACGGTCTGCGCCGTTATCTCAAAAGATGCGCCAGGTGAACCATCGTTTCTTGTCCAAATGCGTGGTCCACCAGTCTCTTTATCTTGATTCATGCGCCCTTCGACCAAAACTTTCGAGCCAGATTTTAGATATTGGTTACAGGATTCTGCTTGTTTGCCCCAAACCGAAACGCGAAACCAAGTTGTCTCTTTGACGCGCTCGCCGCTATTTGACGTATACTGCCGATTTGTCGCAATATTTAAATTGGTAACAGCCTGCCCACCAGGGGTATAGCGCATTTCTGGGTCACGTCCTAAGTTACCTACAATTGTTATTTTCTGATACATCAAAATCTCCTTAAGGGGTTCGTGAACGCCGCATTCGCACGGCGTTGCAATGAAAGAGTATTTTACTCTAAAACTCGCAAGTAATTAACGGAATTTCCATTTCCTCTGGTGTTAATCCCCCATGATGACCATAATAATTCATCTCAAATTTATCTTTTTCATACCACCAGACCGATTCGTGGCGATAAGGCAAAATCACCAAATTCCCCACGCGTGAAAGAAAAGTCTCTGAGATTATTTTTCCGAAATAACCTTCATCAATTAGCTCTTGCGTTTTGATCACATCTGCTTTTTCCATGAGGCGGGATTGGATGAAATCCTGCGCTTTATCGAGCAAATCATCTTTGATATATAAGAACATATCCCTGGGAGACCCCGCCGGGACGAGCATTTTTCCGGCTTGATTCCGTTTAAAGAACTTTTCTATGCCAAAAAATCTTGAGTCGCGGTTAAGGAAGATCGTTGTCTCTGGATCAACTTCGACGTGACCATGATCGGCGGTGAGCAGAAAAAGCGTCTCGCCGCGCAGATGTTGATTTAACAGTAGCAAGAACTGGCGCAAGAGCGTATCGAGCAGAGTCTCTATCTCGGCGCGAGCATGTTCAGAGACGGGACCATATTTATGCAAGATTCCGTCTACATCCCCAAAATAGAATCCGATGTAACGGGGCTTCTGCGATTCTCTGAGCAGAATTCTTAAGTTGACCATTGCCTCGGAAATGGTGTTGTAGGGATGAAATTTTATGCCCTTTGTGAGGGTTTTGGAATAAGATGAGTCTGCAATTTCTTTATGCTGAAAGAGATGCGACTCAACGCCAAGTTTAGCGAGATTAGGATAGATATTTTTCTTTGGGTATAGCTCACTGGGGGAGATGCCGCTCGCTTTTGCCGTTTCACCTTCCTTTGTGCCAGCAAAACAAAAAGGCAAAGGGGAGAAAATAGCATCGAGCTTTGGCTCAAAATAATTCCATTCAAAGACACCACTCTCGCCGACGGACTGCCCCGTATGCCAGGTGGTGACATGCGCCGCCGTCGTGGAAGGGAATTGGGATGTGGTTTTTTCAACACTGCCCTGCTTGGCAAGCTCTACAAAGAAGGGATGCTCTTTGAATTCTTGGTAAAAGCGCCAGCCGAATCCGTCGATGAAAAAGAAGATCACAGTTTCGTATTCTTTCTTCTTAAAAATCTCTTGAATGCGTTGGGGTAAATGGGCGAATCCGCCTGAATCGTAATGGGGTTTGACGAAGTTTGGGTTCATGGGTTTTCTTTCTTTTAGGTATGCGAGAATTAAAGATTTATCACGAATTACGCGAATTATACGAATGTTTTGAAGGGCAAAGGCGACCTAAATATCGCGCCACGTTCCGTAGCGCAATATTTAGGTCGCCTTTTTGTTTAGCAAGAAAAAAGTTTCAAATCTGTGGCTATTTTACTTCATCATTCCCCCCACCCTTCTTTTCACCTTTTTGAAAAATCAGCAACCAACTCCGCTCCATTGCTTGGTGTGCAAATATAAATGGAGGGTTGAACACCCGATTTCTCTTGGTACATAACCGCAACTTTATCAGCAAAAGTATCTGCTAATGATTTTTTCACGAGTGCCACAGCACAGCCGCCAAACCCTGCCCCCGTCATTCGTGCGCCAAAACATCCCGTTTGAGAATTGGCAATTTCAACCATCATATTTAATTCTTTGCTCGAAACTTCGTAGTCATCTCGTAAGCTACGATGGCTGGCGTTCATTAATTGCCCCAACTTGGTAGCATCTCCTGACTTCATGGCAGCAGCGGCTTGGAGGGTGCGGTCATTTTCAGTGATGACATGCCGAGTACGGCGGCGGATGAGTGGGTCTAATTGATTTGCTTGCTTCTCAAACAATGAGAGAGATACATCTCGCAAAGCAGATACGCCAAAGAAATCACTGGCTTTTTGGCATTGCGTTACACGCTCGTTATAGGCAGAGTCCACTAGTCCGCGGCGGGTCGCAGTATCCAGGATTACAACGGCGACTTCTTCAGGGAGCGGAAGTAAATCAAAATCAAGGGAGCGGCAATCAATCAGTAGAGCATGATCTTTTTTCCCGAGGGCAGAGATCATTTGATCCATAATGCCAGATTGAATCCCGACCCAATCATGGTCGGCTTTGCAGGCAAGTTCTGCCATCGGCGCACCATCCCATTTGAAATCGGATACAGCCCAAAAAGCTTTCAGCAGAGAGATTTCGAGGGCGGCTGAGGACGACAGTCCCGCACCGAGGGGCACATCGCCAGCAAGGACGCCTTCCCAACCTGAGATTGTGGCACCCTCTTCTTGAAGAACCCAGGCAATGCCGCGCACATATTCTGTCCAGCCTTTTTTATGTGTGAAATCGTCAAGTGAAAAATCGGCGGGCTGCTCAAAATCGAGCGAGTGTAGCAAAATGCGCCGGTCTGTGCGAGGGCGCAGCGCAATCCAGATGGCGCGGTCGATTGCCATGGGGAGCACAAAACCATCGTTATAGTCGGTGTGTTCACCAATCAGGTTGACACGTCCCGGTGCGCGCACGATGAAGCTTGGGGATTGGTTAAAGCGTTTTTGGAAGGCAGAGATGAGTTTTTCTTTCATATTCATTTTTTGGATGAAGTGCCGCTTCGCACTTGACTTGGACTTGCGTGCTGCTGGTCAACTTTTTCTCTGCGTGAGCATTATCCTGTTCACGCCAGGAATTTGTTGGGGTGCAACGATCAAGCCAAAAATAAGAGCGAAGCGAATCTTCATATCCTATAAAAAAAGCACAGGATTAAAATCCACCCGTAATGCAGAGCACTGCTCAAAGGGAATTTTGGATCCTATGCTTTTAGGGAAGTTGAGATTATTTATCCTTTAAGTGAGCCTGCCATTAATCCGCGTAAGAAATAGCGTCCTAAGAAAATATAAACGAGCAGCGTGGGGAGTGCGGCTAAAAGTGAACCTGCCATTTGGACGTTCCACGAAATGATCTGACTGCCCGCCATATTATTGAGGGCTACCGTAATGGGCCACTCGGTATTGCCTGTGAGAATAACGGCGAAGAGAAAATCGTTCCATGCCGAAGTGAATTGCCAAATAAGAACAACAACAAAACTAGGAATGGAAATGGGGAGCAAAATATGCCTATAAATGCCGAGCATATCTGCGCCATCAATTTTGGCGGCTTCGAGAAGTTCTTGGGGCAGACTGGCGTAATAATTTCGGAAAGTGAGTGTCGTGATGGGGATGCCGTAAATAATATGCGCCAAGGCTAAACCGGGCAGTCCTGTAAACCCAGCGGCGTTCATAAATTGGACAAGGGGAATGATGATGCTTTGGTAAGGGATAAACATGCCAAAGAGAATAAAGGGGAAGATGATGTCTGCACCACGAAATTTCCATTTGGCAAGGATAAAGCCATTCAACGACCCCAACATGGATGAAATGAGTGCCGCAGGAATAACCATCATGAAGCTGTTTTTTAACGAGGGGGCTAACTGCTTATAGGCTTCAATATAATTATCAAATGCAATGCCTTGAGGTAAGTTCCACATTGTCTTTAGATCTATTTCTGCGAAACTTTTGAAACCAGTCACCAGCATGACGTACATGGGAAGTAGATAAAAAAGTGTTAATGCGATGAGGGGAATATATAGCCAGTTTTTTCTTAGATTGAGGCTTTTCATTATTCTGCCTCCAGCTTCAAGGTATAGCGGATATAAGGAATAATTAATACCGCCACACTGATCAAGAGAAGGATACTGATTGCCGCACCGCGTCCGTAAAAGAGACCATCAAAGGTCGTTTGCCACATATAAATAGCGGGGACATCCAAGGGGAGTTGTTTCCCGGAAACAGCGATGATTAAATCAAAAACTTTGAGAGAAGTATGCCCCAAAATAATAAGAACACTCAGGGTGATCGGTGCAAGCAAAGGCAGAATAATACGGCGATAAATTTGTACTTCACTTGCCCCATCAATGCGAGCGGCTTCGCGCAATTCGTCTGGAACAGCGCGTAAACCGGCAAGATATAGTGCCATCGTATACCCCGACATTTGCCAAATGGCTGTCATCGCGATTGCAGCCATGCCCCAGGTTGGCGTGGTATACCATTTGTTGACGAGAAAATCTAAATTAAGCGAAGTGAAGAGGAGATTTAATCCGCTCATTCGAGTGCCTTCAGCTGGATTCATGAGCCAACGCCAAACAACGCCGGTAACAATATATGAAATTGCCATTGGGAAAAGAAAAATACTGCGGAAAAACCCTTCCCCTTTTAGCCCCTGATCAAGCATTACTGCCATGAAAAAACCAAGGATAATACTTCCGATAACAAATACACCGGTAAAAATAAGGGTATTACGAATATCAATATGAAAACGGGGATCAGAAAATAATGCCACATAATTTTTAAACCCAGCCCAGGTAAAATCTGGATTTAAACCTTTCCAGCTACTCAGAGAAACACGTACAGACCAAGCTATGAAGCCATATACAAAAATTAAAATTGCCAAAATGGATGGAGAAATAAGGATGACGGAAAGGTATTTGTCCTTGTCTTTGAACATATTTAGACCTCGTTTCAAAAATAAAAAATTCATTGAGGCTCTGTATTGCAGAGCCTCAATGAACCATTGTACATCAATTAGTCTTTATTGGCAGGGACCAGAGCTAGCACAAGCAGCACCCAATGCAGTCTGGAAAGCTTCCACGTCTTGACCAATCAAGAAGAGACCAAGAGCTGTGTCGATTTCAGATTTCCAGGAATCGTTGGCAACCACACCGTGAGTCAATGAGCCAGATACAGTGTTGCTACCCCAGTCTTCCATAGCGGATTGGAGATAAACACCGAAAAGTTCGGGGTCACAATCTGTGCGAGCACAAATCGAGCCTTTGACGGGGTTGAAGGCTTCTTGACCAGCTTTGGAGCCAGCAATTTTCAGCCATGCTTCTGCACCATCAGCGTGCGGTGCACCAACAGCCAAGGTGAAGGAATCAGACAAGAATTGGAATACGCCAACGCTACCAGGAACAGGAGCCCAACCGTAATCTTCCATTGGGGTCTGTTCGAGTTCAATGAAGTAGCCTGCAGCCCAGTCGCCCATAACGTTGAAAGCGGCATCGCCGTTTACAACCAATTGAGCGGCATCTTGCCAAGACAAGGAAGCAGAATCAGAGTTTGTGTAGGTCAAAACTTTGGCGAAGTTGTCGAGAGCGCCGGTGACTTCTGCGCTTGCCCAATCGGTGGAGCCATCCCAAAGACCATCATAAAGATCAGCACCGAGTGTGCCGAGCAAGACGGTTTCAAAGAGGTGTAATTGAGTCCATTGTTCACCTAAAGCAAGTGGTATTACGCCAGCAGCTTGGAGGGTATCCATAGCAGCAAACCATTCATCCATTGTTGTGGGAACAGCTACGCCATTGGCATCCAAAACGCCAGGGTTGTACCACATTACATTTGCGCGGTGAATATTGACAGGTACAGAGTAAATATTGCCTTCATGTGAGATGAGCGGAATGAGCGTTTCGGGCATAACGTCTACCCAGCCTTCAGCGTCATATAGGTCATTCAATGCTTCAATTTGACCACCAGCAACATAGGTGCCGATCAATTCTTGACCAGCGTGACCTTGCCAGCTATCTGGGGGATCGCCAGCTTGCAAACGGGTTGCCAAAACGGCGCGGGCGTTTGTGCCGGCACCACCAGCAACGGCGGCGTTTACAAATTCAATATCGGGATACTCGGCATCAAAAATGCCAATCATCGCATCGAGGCCAGCGGCTTCACCGCCACCTGTCCACCATGAGAAAACTTCAACCTGAGCAGCCATTGCTGGTTCTTCAGCGGCAGGCTCTTCGGCAGCGGGTTCTTCAGCGGCAGGTTCTTCAGCAGCAGGCTCTTCAGCAACAGGTTCTGCAGGTGCAGCACCACTACAGGCGGTGAGGACCATTGCGGTTAAGATGAATATAGCAAATAGGCTATACCAGACTTTTTTAGACATGAGTTACTTCTCCTAAATTAGATTATATGGTTATTTACGAACAGAAAGAGCGATTGATGGGATTGCTTTGTGGGATAAATGCGCTCCGCACCGCTTCATACTTGATTTTGGCTTGAGTGCCGTTTCGACAAGCAGATTCGCGGCCTAAGCGGAAGATGTCTACGCCAAGTCGATGTTGATATACGCTAAGCAAATTAAGGTCGCGTGTGTCTCGGCTTTTCATCCTTTTTTATATCATTTAGGCCATCCCAATTAGAATATCTTATTATGCTTTCACATCACCTCCTTTATGTATATTTAAGGGTGCGCAGGAATCACGTTTGATAAGTTGAGCATCAAGACGCACCTGTTTTCTTTTTAGGTCTTTATTTTTCACAGCAGAGATAAGCAGCTGTGCCCCGTGACGACCAAAATCGTCTATAGGTTGATGGATGGTTGTAAGAGAGGGATCAAAATATGAAGTAAGGGGAATATCATCGTAGCCAATAACTGAAATATCTTCTGGCACACGTAGGCCAGCATCTCGTATGGCACGAATAGCACCGACCGCCATTCTATCGTTTTGAGCAAAAAGGGCAGTGAAAGGCTCACCTGAGGCTAATAGGTTTTGGGTAATTTTCCCCGCCGATTCAGCAGACCAATCACCTTCTTTGCACAGCTTTTCATTTGGGGTTATACCGCTTTCATTGAAAGCCTGATGATAGCCATCAAACCTGTCTAGAGAACATTCTTCGTTTTTGAGTCCCGTAATCATTGCAATGGAAGTATGCCCAAGTTCTAAAAGATATTGAGTAGCTAAGTAACCGCCCTTTTTATCATCCAAAGATACAGAAGATACATCTTCATCTTTGGGGGTATTTTTCAAATAAACAACAGGCATTCCCTTTTTGATCAACGGAAGTAAATAACGATAACGTTCATCGTCGCGAGGGTTAAGGACAAGGAAACCGTCAACACGTCTATTTAGCATCTCGTCTAGCAGAGGCTCTACTTCATCCACAGAAGGGGCACTGCCGGTAAGAATAAAAAAACCTTGCCGCCGAGCTTCTGTCTGGGCACTTTCTATCATTCGAGCAAAAATATAATTTGTTAGATTGGGGGAAATGCATCCTAAGGTATAGGTATGCCCTCTAGCCATAGAGCGCGCAATTGCGCTGGGACGGTAGTCAAGTTCTTTAATTGCATTTTCAACTTTTAGGCGTGTAGCAGGGGAGACTCTTTTGCTGTTATTGATCACACGTGAAACTGTCTGATGAGAAACACCAGCTTTATCTGCAACATCACGAATAGTTATTTGAGAGCGAGGCAATGGCTTACTCCAAAGTGAAAAACACAAACAATATGTTACCGCTCACATGTGAGCGGTAACATATTAGCATAGTGCCCCTCCCCTGTCAAGATAGTTCTCCATATTTTTTCTAGATTGCCACGATTTGAGAGACAGGCTCTGAGCTTATATTAAAAGGAATATTTGACACTGGGCTAAAAAACCAGTAATGTATCAGAGATGTATAAATCGTTTTCAACTACTAGATGAGGATATGTTTTATGTCATTAAATCCTGTTATTTCCATGCTCGGACGCAGATTGCGTTTAGCCGTGATCGGCGGAGGCCCTGGTTCTTTTATCGGCGCAATGCACCGCCAAGCCGCACGTCTTGACAATAGATATGAGTTAGTTACTGGCGTGCTTTCATCTAATCCTGAACGCGCTAAAAAGGCTGGGGAAGAGATTGGGCTACACCCCGATCGTATTCACGTATCTGTAAGCAAAATGCTCAAAGCAGAATCTGAGCGCGAAGATGGCGCCGATCTTGTCGCCATCATGACACCCAACGACAGTCATTTTGAATACGCGATTACCGCACTGGAACATGGCTTTGACATAATCTGTGATAAGCCCATGACCAATACTATAGAGAAAGCAGAAATTCTGCATCAAAAAGTGGAAGAAACTGGGCTGATTTTCTGCCTAACGCATAATTATACAGGCTACCCGATGGTGCGTCAGGCAAAAGAAATGGTACAGGAAGGGCAACTTGACAAAATCCGTTTGGTGCAGGTGGAATATGTACAAGGTGGAAAAGCAGATGCTAGTAAAGATCCCCTACCTTCTGAAAAATCTTCATGGCGATATGACCCCGCAAAAAGTGGCCCCTCTCTAGTAATGGGCGATATAGGCACGCACGCCCATAATCTAATTCGCTTTATCACTGAACTAGAGATAGAAAAAGTTGCCGCTGATATAGGCACAATCATTCCTGGTCGTAAAATAGACGACTACGCAGGTGCACTTCTTAAATTTACAAATGGTGCGCGGGGCAATTTTTGGGTCACACAAGCCGCAACAGGTGTAGAAAATAGTTTGCGTATTCGTGTCAGTGGAGAAACAGGCACTTTGGAATGGGAACAAGAAATCCCCCAACGATTAGTATTTAAGCCCCTCAACGCACCCGCTCAAATCCGCACGCCAAATGGTGCGGGCACTCTCCCCCTCTCCGCGCGTTCCAGCCGCATTGTTGCTGGTCACCCCGAAGGATTCCATGAAGGTTTCGCCAATCTATACACTGACGCAGCCGAGGCGATTGCGGCACGCATCTCTGGTAAAAAGGCAAACCCTTTGGCTCTTCATTTTCCGAATTCGCTAGATGGTCTGCTTGGCGTACGTTTTGTGGATGCGGTGATCAGGTCAAGCAATGCGGATAGCAAATGGATTTCATGCGCGTAATATAGATGATCAAAAAATCGGTACGCCCGTGATTTAGGCTTGCGTGCCTTCGACGAGCATCTCCCCCTTTCATCTTTTTATTCCATCATTAACCGCGCCGCTCGTCTGCCAATCTCGACTGCAAAATTCGTCCCCCGATCCCAGGGGTAGACTTGGCTCATGCTCGCAAAGTAGATTCCCTCTAGCGGCGTTTCAATCGCGGGGATATTTTGAGAATGATTTAGTTGCGGCACAGGCTGGGCATAATCGGCTTTGAAGACCCACACTTTTCGCACCCAATCACGTGTAAATTTAGGGTTGATCCGCGCAAAACTCTCGGCGAATTTATCCATCAATTCTTCGGCATCCATCTTGAAATACTCATGCCCCACTTCAACATAATCCCCACCGTAGATGATATGCTCGCCGCCAAAATGTTCTGATGAGACGTAATTCGTATGCTCCACCAACGCTAAAAAGGGGAAGCCATCGTCTTTTGGCAAATTGAACCAATAATAGCCTTCCTCTGAAAGCTGATGCTTCAATGCCGCGACTAAAACCACTGCGCCCATCTGTTTCAGCTCTAGTAATTTCTCTAAATAATTCTTTGGTAAATCGGGGGTGAGTTTCGCCATCACCTTTGGGGATGTGGTCACGAGCGCTTTATCAAACTTTTCTTCCCCATTTTCACCCACTACGCTCACGTTTTTATCTTGATTTTGTTTAATTGACTTTACTTTTGCATTCAGCCGAATCTCAACACCCATTTCGCCTAACTTTTCAGAGAAGCTATCGGCAAAAGCTTGAAAACCACCTTTGAATGTACCGAGCTTTGTCGTGCGTGCATGGATGCGTGCCCAAAACCACGACATAGGCACATCTTTATAATGTTTGCCAAATTTGCCGATCAGCATCGGTTCCCACATCTGTTCGTAGACGTGCGCGCCTGCCCACTTCCGCATCCATGTATCGGCGGTGATTTTTTCAAGTGCCTGCCAATTTTTGGTTAAACGTAAATAGACGCCGACCAAGCCAAATCTAAGTTTGTTTACGCCCCATCCAAGTCCGGGGAAAAGGAGAGCTTCTTTAATCGAATCAAAAGGATACCATTTTTTATTATGCAACAAAACGGTGTAGGGACGTGGGAAAATGACACCATCGCTCAATCCTAATTCTTCGATAATTCCGAGCATGTGATTGTCGCTGGCAAACCAATGATGGTAGAAGCGATCTACTGACCAATCCCATTTTGGGTCACGAAATCCACGCGCTAATCCGCCTGTAGAGTTTTCACTTTCGTAAATGGTGATTTCGTGCCCCGCCTTTACCAAATCAAACGCGGCAGACATCCCTGCATAACCTGCGCCAATAATTGCTATATTCATATCAGTCCTTTTTTGAACCGCTAAGACGCCAAGTGCGCCAAGTTTTTTTCAATGCCACCAAGAAAAGCAAAGAAAACCTTGGCGTTCTCTGCGCCTTGGCGGTTACTCTTATTTCTCTTCTTCCACTTCCTCTTTCCATGCAAAAACTTCTTTCCAAGACATATCTTCTTTTGCTAAATAAGCAAAGAAATAATATAAACCTAAAACTGTAATTGGCAGCCAGAGCGCGGCATGTAGCACGAGGGTATAGCCCGCAGCAGTGGCGTGATTGATGCCGTAAGCCTTTAAAACGGCGATACCGGGCAAATCAAAAGTCCCAGCATACCCCGGCGCAGATGGAATTGTGGTCGCCAAATTGACGATGCCGTTCATTAGCATGAGCGCAAAAAATGAGACTTTGAAGTTGAAGGCGTGCATCACAAACCAGTATTTTCCGGTTTCGAGCAACCAAATAATTGTCGATGTAAAGAAAACCATGAGCACATTTGCTGGTGAGCGTAAAGAAATGAGCCCATCGAGAAATTTATTCATTATCCCGAGCATTTTTTCTTCTAATGAAGAAGGGAGCAATTTCACGATAAACCACGTCCCAATTTTTGCCGTGATTTTCGGGAACATCGCCGCCAGCAAAAAGATTGCCAACGCGCCAATAAAAACGCTCGTCCCGATAATTGCCACTTGCTGGATATTCCCCACAAAGCCAGAATCTCCTGTCAACTTTGCCAACTCAGACAAGTTCAAAAAGACAAAAGCCAACATCACCACGCCATCGAAAATTCGCTCCACGATAATGGTTGCCAAGGAGGCAGAAATTGGCACATTTTCTCGCCGCTTTAAAAAGACCGCCCGCAGAACTTCGCCAAGTCGTGCGGGAAAAATGTTGTTGCCCATATAGCCAATCGTCACAATCGGGAACATTTTTTTCGTGGAAATTTCCTTCAAGGGTTTCAACAAAAAATGCCATCGCCATGAGCGAATCCAAACGCCGATAAAGTAGACCAACACGCCCGGCACCAACCAAATATAATTTGCACCAGCAACCACATCGCCCACTTCGTCCAGCTTCAATCCGCGCAACGCCAACCACAAAAAAAGCGCGCTAATCGCCACACCAAAAATCATCGGTAAATTCTTTTTCAACTTTTCCATGAGGGCGATTTTATCACGGTATAATCTCTCCATGAAACTCAACCAATCTGCTCCAAACTTTAGTTTAAATGATTTGGAGGGAAACGAACATCGTCTTGCCGATTATCGCGGAGGTGTCGTCATCATCAACTTTTGGTCAGCAGAGTGCCCGCACGCCGCGCGCGTGGATTTAGGCTTGCTTCCGTTGATGGAAAAGTGGGGTGACGATGTGCATCTTCTGCAAATTGCGTCCAATGGCAACGAACCGATTGAGATGCTGAAAAGCGTAGCTGATGAGCGCGGAGCAAATCCCATTTTGCATGATGCCGATCATAAAGTAGCTGATTTATATGAAGCAACGAATACGCCCCATATCTATATTCTCGATGCAGAAGGGGTGCTCCAATATCATGGTGCCTATGACGATGTGGCGTTCCGTCAACGGGTTGCCACACGGAATTATCTTCGGGATGCGGTAGAAAGTTTATTAAAGGGTAGCAAGCCACAGGTCACGAGCGTTTCGCCTTTTGGTTGTACGATCGTGCGGATGGATTAATCTAATCCGAAAAAAATACGATAGAGAATTGACTTATGTCCAAATTAGAAGAATACGCTGCTTTTATAGATAGAATTCATGTTTTTCGGCGCATGGATGATATTGCGATATTTAATGTTGCAGAAAAGTTAAAGGAAGTTTCATATAAGAATGGGGAAATAATTATTGAGCGTGGCGCGCAATCTGAATATTTTTATCTTATCTATCACGGGAAGGTGCGTTTACATCGGGAAGGACAAGGGCAAAAGGATGTTCTTTTTGTAAGAGGGGATTATTTTGGCGCAGAGGCTATACTGCCCAAAGAAAAACGTCATTCAAAGGTAATTGCCGAAGGAGATTTGGTCTTGCTGATGCTTGATCCCAAAGATTTTGAAGAACTAGGTAAAAGCATTCCTTATCTAAATGAAAATCTGAAAATTTCTGTTTTTGGTCGTCGCTTGGTGAAGAAAATTCATTTCGATTGGGTGCGCGAAGATGAGGTGATTTATTTTCTAGGTAGAAAACATGCCATTATATTTTGGCAAGCTATGATACTCCCTGCTTTAGCATTATTTTTTATTTTTGGAATATTCTTGCTTTCAAGTCTCGCTGCGGCCATCTCACCTATGATATTGGCGGGTATCTTTGGTGTCATAATATTTTTATGGGCTCTCTGGCGTTGGGAAGATTGGCGCAATGATTATTATATTGTCACGAATCAGCGTGTGATCTGGATAGAGAAAATCATTGGGATTCACGATAGCAGGCAAGAAGCCCCCTTGGCAGAAATTCTGTCTGTAGGTGCTAATGTTGATTTCACTGGGCAAATTTTTAATTTCGGCAATGTGAATATACGTACCTTTGTGGGGAATATTCACTTGAATCATGTTAACCACCCTTATCAGGTACGGCATGTCATTGAAGAGTTATGGAAGCGTGCTCAAAGAGTAGAGCGCAGAATTGAAAAAGCTGAACTCAAAGCCGCAATGCTTGACCGACTCAACAACCCCGACCCAATTGAGACTAAAAAGAAAAAAGAACCTGAGAAGAAGAAAATCTGGCGTGAACAGCTTTTCCCTAAAAAAGAACGTAATATGTTGAAGTTACGCTTTGAGCAGGGCAAAACAATTATCTATCGTAAACATTGGATCATTCTGTTTAGAAATGCTGGAATACCTGGAGTTGTGACAGCTATCTTGTTGGCGTTTTTAACATATCAGGGAATAGGTATCTTCTTTCCACAATTTAGTATTCCTTTACTGTCTCTTTCTCTGCTTACGATGCTTCTTGTAGCAGTGATACCATTTTCTCTTTGGGCAATCTATCAATATATCGATTGGAGCAATGACACTTTTCAGGTTACTGAAGATAAAATCTTTGATATTGACCGCACACCTTTGGGAAATATCCAAAGTCGTTCAGCTCCGCTGGAAAATATCCACAGCATAAAATACGAACGAAAAGGTGTTATGGGCTATCTTTTTAACTACGGAACGGTTTATATGGAAATCGGTACCGCTGATTTCGCCTTTGAAGATGTTTTAAATCCTGGTGCAGTGCAACAAGACCTTGATAATCGCCGTATGGCGAGCATTACCAAGCAGAAGAAATCTGAACAGAAAAAAGAACAAGATCGAATGATCGATTGGATATTGGCATATCACCAAAGTGCCGCCGATCTTCCAGCATTTCCAAATGAAGATGACGAAGGGGAAGAAGGGCAAATTGACGATACCGATATTTATATGGAGTAGTTGATGAAAAAAGTATATCAACCGTATTTAGGAATAATCTTCATCACCCTCTTCACCTTTGCCTGCTCTCTTTTTTCCTCGCCCCCAATAGAGCCTGTTCCCATTACCCCAGAAATTGCCCCACAAGAAGAAGTCGTGCCGCTTCCTGCACCAAGCACCTTCTCTGCTGTCTTGCCAACGGGCGTTGTGGTCGAAAAAGATGGCGTTCTATCTCTTTTTGACGATGAAGGATATACGTTGGTACAGGCAAATGTACCAGGACTTTCCTACGCTGACGAAAGCAATATCCATATTGCGGGCACTTTTTTATCGGGCGGCACAAATCTCCCTATTCTTTATTTTTCTTTTGAGAATAACAATTCATTACTAATTAGTGATAAGGGTCAAATCACTACGCTAATCTCTGCGCCCGAATTCTCGGGGCTGGCAGGCGCACAAGGTGTGCCAGTTGTAGCCTACACAACAGTTGAATATGCTGGCGAGAATTTGATCAGCAATTTATTCGTGGATGCAATCCAATCCCTGCCAATAACAAAACCGATTTTGACTGAAAACGATCCACAAGGCTGGGCATTGGTCGCTTTGGCGGTAGATGTGGAAGGTGGGCTGCCTGTGGGCGTATGGTATAGCAAACGCCCCTGGGGCATCGGCGGGGATATTGTCTTCGACCCACGACGGACACTCTCATATTTTGATCTTAAAACGGGAATAAGCTCCCAGTTCCTCGGCACCGAAGCAAACCCCTCGGCAATTTCTGCGGACCGAAAATGGCTAGCGTACACAAATGATTCCAGCGTGGGATCAGCTTCAGGGCCAATGGCGATCCGCAACGTCGAAACAGGGGCAAATCTCTCTTATCCGCTACAAAATGCAATTGACCAACGCGGCGCAGGCGAGGCATCCTTCTCTCCAAATAATCAATATCTCGCTTGGATGGAGGGAAGCGGTTGGCAGATGGCTGAAACGCCGAATTTCCACTCTGTTGTGCGCGTCGGAAATATGAACGGAAATATAATCGCCGAATATGCAGATACAATTTTTCTGGCAACATCTGGCTTGGGCACGGTGCAACGCGTGGAGCCTGTGGGCTGGTTTGATGATAATACGCTCATCGTGATGGCGCGCGGCGAACACTGGGATGACGCGGTGCTAATTAGCGTGGATATCGCCGCACAGACATCAAGATTGATCGCGCAAGGAATTTTTGCAGGTTTTGCTTACCCATAATATTATGCTAAAACACAGTTTTCTTCTTCTTACACTCATCCTTCTTTCGGCTTGTACCTTACCCCAAACCCTCCCGCCAACGGAGACTCCGCCTCCGCCGAGCGAGACGGCGACAGAAATCCCAACCGAGACTCCGGTGCCTACAGCAACATCCACGCAGATACCTACGGCTACGCCAACTTTCACGCCTTCACCAACCCCAACGATCGCCCCAACTTACGCTGTTTTACGTGGCGAAGTTTTAGAGCGCACAAATTGTCGTTATGGTCCCGGTGCGCCTTATCTTAACTTTTACGGGCAAGTCAAGGGTAGTAATCTTGAAATTATCGGACGCCTTGATGATGCCTCTTGGATATATGTCCAAGCTATAGGTGGCAACAATCCTTGTTGGATCAAAGCATCACTAATGGATGTAAAGGGAGATATTTTCAGCGTTGCACCTGTCTATCCTGACAAAACACCACTAATCGTTTCGCCCTATTACGCTCCATTGACGCTGCTTGATGTAATCCGCGAGAAAGACGAAGTCACTATCCGCTGGTATGGGCAAAGCCTGACAGCCGGTGATGAAGAGTTTGAGAATGCCCCTCTCTACCTCGTTGAAATTTGGGCATGTAAAAATGGGGAAATCAAATTTACCCCTTATGGACTCTGGGAAGAAAATCTGACCATCACAGATCAAAAAGGATGCAGTGAAGTCTCGCATGGGCGTGTTTATTTCTCTGAAAAGCATGGTTATGCGGGCCCTACAGAAATTGAATTCCCAGAGTGAAAACCTCATATAACCTACTTCCAACGCTCTGCGTTGGAAGGGCATATACCGCAACGCAGAGCATTGCTAAAAGAGCCTTTATATTATTTCTATTGGGATTGGCGGCTCTGCTCCTCTTTAGCGGGTGCCAACCTTCAAGCATCATCCCATCTCCAATACCTGATGCATCTCAAACACCGCCGCCCGAAACCGCGACTCCATTTCTGCCTGCTACCGCTACCCAAACATCTCCTCCCCCTACACTCGCACCGCTCACGGCAACACCGCCGCGCCCAGCTATTGAACGCGTCTTGATCATCACCGTAGATGGCTTACGCCCCGACGTGATCCCCCTCGCGCCGATGCCCAATCTGCTTGCCATGATGGAAGAGGGCAGCTACTCTCTAACCGCTCAAACCATTTTCCCGAGTTCAACGCTCCCCGCGCACGCTTCTATCTTCACAAGTATGTGCCCCGACAAACACGGCGTAGATTGGAACGACTATCTTCCCAAGCGCGGCTTTGCTCAGGGTCCCGACCTTTTCAAAATAGCCCACGATGCCGGCTTAAAAACAGTCTTGATCGTTGGCAAAGAAAAGCTCCAGCAAATTACGCCTCCCGAAAATCTTGATGTTTTTGAATTTGTTAATGACCGTGACAGTGTTGTTGCCGAACAAGCTGCCCCAATCATTAGCGAGGGATTTGATTTAATGTTCATCCACCTCCCACTGGTAGATATACTCGGGCATGAGCATGGCTGGATGTCTCCGAACTATATCATCGGTGCTTTTCGTGCAGATGAAGCGATTGGGATGATTCTCGCCGCGCTGGATGAATCGGGATTGCGTGAGGGGACGCTGATCATCGTGACTGCCGACCATGGTGGAGACGTTATTCTTAAGCACGGTGGCAGAAACCCTGCGGCAATGACCGTCCCCTGGATTTTAACGGGAGCAAGCCTAAATCCACGCGCGATCCAGCGTCCGATTGGTGTTGTTGATACAGGCGCAACAGCCGCCTTCGCCCTGAATCTACCGATCCCATCCATCTGGGACGGGATTCCCGTTTTTGAAGCCTTTGGTGAAAATTCCCCAGCGCGAGTAGAATTGCCCTGTCAATAAAAGGGCTGTATAGCTACATAATCTAAGTTGAAAACTGATGTTGCGCACTTTCTTTGTTCTGACCATTTTGCCCCCCTACCCTATCGGGCATCCCCCCATTTTAAAAAACAAAAATAGGGGGAATTTTCATATAGTGGTGTTTTTCAAAGAAAAACACCACTATATGAAGTCAAGCCCCTCCCCTAAATTCGACATCTTTTCGTCGCATTTGGGGGCACTCTTTGAGTATGCTTCGCGAAGGCTGGGAGGGGCTAGTATTGGCAAAATTTCTATAATGTCCCGCTACATCTTTAAGGATAAATTATGCTCTATCGTTTGAGAAGTACTTATCGTGAATACTCCCCTCAATTTTGGCTCGTGGTTGGGGTCTCTTTTATCGACCGTATCGGCGGGACGATGCTCTTTCCCTTTTTTAGCCTCTATATCACCTGGAAATTCGATGTTGGGATGACACAAGCGGGAATCGTCCTAGGCATTTTCTCTGCCTTCGGGATGGTGGGTAACTTCATCGGCGGCGCGTTGACAGATAAATTGGGGCGGCGCAACCTGATTGTTTTCGGCCTCGTCTCCAGCGCGCTGAGTACCCTTTCGCTGGGCTTGGCTAATAATCTCACAACGCTCTATCCGCTAGCGATTATTGTTGGCTTATTCTCTAATATCGGGAGACCTGCCCGCCAGGCAATGATCGCTGATATCCTGCCCGAAAAGCAACGCGCTGAGGGCTTTGGGATATTACGCGTTGTTGCTAATTTCTCCTGGATCATCGGCCCGACCATTGGCGGATTTGTTGCCAACCGCTCCTATCTTGCACTCTTCATTACAGATGCCGTCATTAGCACAGGTGTTGCCCTCCTCTTTTACTTCCTGATCAGCGAGACAAAGCCCAAAGCCAGCGTAGAGGCAGAAGCGGAGAGTATGCTCGAAACTTTTAAGGGCTATTCTATAGTCTTGCGAAATATGGCCTATATGGCTTTCATCACTGCGTCGATCCTGATGGGATTGGTCTACCTGCAAATGTATAACTCTCTCTCTGTATATTTGCGCGATAATCACAGTATCGACTCTCAAGGCTATGGACTTTTGATGTCAACGAGTGCGATCACTGTGATCCTGCTTCAATTCTGGACAACGCGCCGCATCAAATTCCGTGCCCCTTTTACGATGATGGCGCTCGGCGCATTCTTTTACGGGATCGGATTTCTGATGTTTGGCTTCGATCCCTTAGCTGCCCTCGGCTCTTCTTTTCAACTCTATAGCTGGGATATTTCTCTGAGAGGCACCTTTCTGTGGTTTATGGGGGCGGTCATGATCATCACCATCGGCGAGATGATCATTATGCCCGTTAGCCAAGCCCTTGCAGCGAATTTTGCCCCCGAAGAAATGCGCGGACGTTATATGGCGATCTACAGCCTCGCCTGGGCGATCCCCGCAACGTTCGGGCCCGGCTTGGCTGGTGTAATTCTTGATAATAAAAACTACGACCCCAACCTACTCTGGTATATAGGCGGGATTCTCTGCCTGATCTCTATCCTGGGATTTTACGCTCTCCATCTCAAGTTGGGTGGACAAAAACGCTTCGCCGCCACGCGTGTGGATGAGGAGCTTTCTACTGCTAATTAAACAAAAAATCCCCGACAAATTGTCGGGGATTTTTTTATTATACTGCCAGAGATTTAGTCCTGCTCAGCGATCAGCATCGCTTTAGCGTAGCGTCCGTGCAAGCCACCGACCAGTTTGACGAGGTGCATCATCGCTGTCCAGAGGAAGATGCCTGCCAAAACTGTCAGAGGGTATCCCCATGAGGGCATATAGTAGTACACATCATAATTTTGTACTATTGGCAGATGGAAAGCTTCTTGCAAGATCGGGATCGCAACCCCAGAGAGGGAGACGGCGAATACTGTCACCAGCACGATAAAGTAGATATTCCCTAGCACCAACTGGATGAGCATATATACAATCGAGAACCAGGTATGTTTATCTACCAAAAGTGCTTTGATGCGCTCGAGCAATTTGGTGTTTTTCGGCGCGGGCAAGGAGCGGCGCGGCATCCGCACGCCGAGTAATGCTTCCACTAAACGGCCTTCGAGCCATGCGATGCCACGTACAGACAAGAGGAAGAGCAAAGCCACAGGTAGCCCAAAGATGAAGAGGGCAAGTGAAACTGAGAGGGAAACTCCGGTCACCGCCCAACTGAAGTAGACCACACCTGTCACGAAGGCGATCAGCATGTAGAGTAACGCGCCCCAAGCTCGAGGGTCGGCGTAGATGGCAAAGAAACGTCCAATTGCAGAACCCTGCTTCTTGGTTGCCGAGCCAGATAACGCAGGAGCGGTGAGCCGTTCCACTTCCGCATAGGCTGCTGCGGTTTCTTCAGGTGTTCCATATTGCTCGATGATGGCGGGGAGGGCATCCGCACTTTCGTCGGCGGTCTCCAGGGCGGTGCGCAGGTGTTCTTCTGCATCCACCAGCGCATCCTGGATGGTGGCACTATCAACGCCTTGCATTTCTTGCTTTAGGGCGTCGAGATATTCTTCAACTGTATTAAACATGGCTTTCTCCTTCAAGGATATTATCTACAAAACTTTTCATCTGGTTCCATATCCCAGACCAGAGGGGGAGTGCTTCGCGCCCTTCGTCGGTAATGGTGTAATAACGGCGCGGTGGACCCGAGACCGAAGGCTCTACTTTGCTGGAAAGCAGTGCATTTTTCTCGAGCGAGCGCAGCACAGGGTATAAAGCTCCCTGCTTCATGGCGATGGCATCTTCTCGGCTTTCGTCGAGCAATTTTGCGATCTGGTAGCCATACATCGGCTCTTCGCTTTTAGAAAGAACGCTCAGCAAAACCAATGAAGCTGTGCCTGAGTTCATTTCTTTTTGGAACTTTTTAGTTGGCATTTTACAGTCTCCTTTCATTTCTAACCAATCGTTAGTTTATTGTATGTATTACTAAATAGTATTACCAAGTTCATAATACTAGCAAGTTGAATGATTGTCAAGTTCTATTTAAAAGAAAAATCCCCTTTTGAGGGGATTAGTGTTTTTTTGGATGAAAAGCCGAAACGCTCCTGACCTTGGGCTTGCCTGCACTCAAAAGGCATTTATGCCTTTTCGGGTACTTCCCTTTAATCGGCGTTTTGGAAAGTTTGCTGCAAATGACAGATACCCTAGCGGGTATAATGGATAAACTCTACAGGATAGGATAAAAAAATGGATCTAATAATTGGCGTGGGAATTCCTGTTATCGTGATACTGGTCATGTATATTTTTGGCCTGTACACCCATCGCAACTTTGGTTGGGTAGCACTATGTCTGGTCTGGGGATCACTTAGCTACGGTGCATTTAACTTATTAGAACCACAACTGCTTGAGATGGGGCTAAACCCTCAGGCAATTAACATTATCATCTCCCCCTTGATGCAACACAGCTTGATAAGTCTGGGAGTTTTCTTTGTCCTCTATCGCGAAAAATTAGATAATCTGATAGACGGGGCAGTATACGGGTTTGCATCCGGCCTCGGATATGCTGCTTATGAGAATATTGAAAATGGCCTTACTCTTTTAGAACAGAATATCGTGCTGAACGTGATAAAAGCGATCTCTGTCTCGCTTGTTTATGCTACAGCCTCTGGCATCATTGGCATTGCTATCAGCCAGTTCTATTTTCGCCACAGAACCAACCGCACCACTCTTCTCTTAAGTGGATTGGGTGCTGGTATCGGATACACCGCACTCTATAAAATATTTGTATTTTACGAGATTGGTGGAGATTTCCTGCCAGCCGCCTTTGGCATTGGCGGAATTACGCTTGTTGGTCTTTACGTTGCAGGATTATTACGCAAAATACTCATTCAACTAGGTGCTGAAAAGAAACGCGCAGATAGCCTGCTAGAAATCGTCATCCCCCTTGGAATTGAACTAAGCACAGAAGAAAATTTTGGCCGCCTATTGGAAAATGTACTGATTGAAGCCAAATCATTTTGCCATGCAGATGCCGGGTCGCTATATTTGGTCAAAGACAAGCAACTCGAGTTTGCTGTAGTCCGTAATGATACGCTTAAAACTGCTATGGGAGGCACCACCAACGTAGAAATTTCTTTACCTTCTCTGAACTTATATGATGAAACTACTGGTGAAGTAAATCATAGAAATATTGCTACCTATACGGCTCTGACTGGCAAGACAGTCAATATTGCGGATGCTTACGAAACTGACGAATTCGATTTCTCTGGCACGAAGGAATTTGATGAACGCACTGGATATCTGTCAATTTCTTTTTTGACCATTCCTCTAAAAAGCAACGAGGGGAAGGTGCTAGGGGTATTGCAACTCATTAATGCTTTGGACTCGAGAAAGAAAGTTCTTATTCCTTTTGACAGTAATCTACAACAATTAATGGAGTCTTTCTCATCTCTGGCAAGTGCCGCTCTGATAGGATATATTCAGGAACAGAGTCTACGAAAAGAGATCCGGGAATTACGTATTGAGGTAGATGCTGCAAAACGAGCAACAGAAGTCGCTTCCATCACAGACACAGATTATTTCAAGAAACTGCAAAAAAAAGCAAAAGACATGAGAAATAATCAGGAAAACTGAAGTTCTTTCATTCTTCCTGATTATTTGTTTCCCTGGAAATTCTCCCCTCAGTTAATCCCGCTATCAGGCGTAAAAATATCTTCTATCTTGCTCTTAAACAACTCTGCTATCTTGAACGCCAAAGGCAGGCTGGGATCATACTTCCCCGTCTCAATGGCATTGATTGTCTGCCGCGAAACATTCAGTTCCTCCGCGAGTTTAGCTTGCGACCAATTCCGTTCCGCGCGTAGCACACGAAGTTTATTCTTCACTGATACCGCCAATGTCCCCACAGCTTTGCGAGCAACCAGACAATAATCATGAACAGTACGATGTAAGTGCTTCCCAATTGTTCAATGCCAGCCGTTTTCAGCAAACCCATCGTGATAAGCAAGAGAAGCGTGGCTGCAAAACTAATCGCCATCCCCTTTTGCAGAATTATTCTTTCCATTTCATCCAATTGCTGGATCGCTTTGCCAATCCCTAACGCAATAAAAATCCCGGGAAGCATGGGCAGCAATGCAACTGTGATACGCCAAGATGATCCTTGATTTTCTTCCAGCCAACTGAAGGAAAAAGCCAGAAAGCCTATATAAAACATGAGTGGCACCAGCAATGGGCGGACTAACTTAGCTCTTTCTTTCATTCTCCCAATCATAATATTCTCCTAGTTTGATATGTTGTATATGTAAAGCTCACTTTACACGCGCATTCTACAATATCAACCGTTCTGTGTCAAGGGTGCTTTACATGTGTTTCTCTTGACATATAGATGAATATCTATTAGTATTGCGCCTGAACAAATAGAAGGTTGTCAATATGATTAAAAACACAGTTAATTTTGCCAAAGCACTCGCTGACGAAACCCGACAGAAAATAATGAGTCTCTGCTGCTGCAAATGGCTCAGCGTCGGCGAAATTGTCGAGGCTTTGCATGTCTCGCAACCGACCGTTTCGCACCACCTCAGCATCTTAAAAGAAGCGGGATTAGTGGATTCGCGCCGTGAAGGCAAGCAAATTTTTTATACGCTCAATCAGAAGCAAATTGTAGATGCTTGCTGCCAACTAGCTGGAGATTTTGCTCCGGAGCTAGAACTTGCGCTAACACAAAAATAAAAGGTCTCTTTTTTTGCAAAAACGTATCGAAGATCATCTATTTATCCATATTCTTGAAGGTGGTTGAGTAGCCGGTGCTTTTCGGCGTATCGAAACCACAGCACGGATACCAAAAGGAGAACCAAAAATGAACAAAAACCTATCCTTCCTCGACCGCTACCTCACCCTCTGGATATTCCTCGCCATGACAATCGGTGTAGCTTTTGGATTCTTTTTCCCCACCACCGTCCAAAACTTCAACACCGCTGTCTCTGTGGGCACGACCAATATCCCTATCGCCATCGGATTAATCCTGATGATGTTCCCACCCCTTGCCAAAGTCCGCTACGAAGAGCTGGGCGATGTTTTCCGCAATTGGAAAATTCTCGGCATCTCTCTCGTCCAAAACTGGATCATCGGCCCCATCCTCATGTTCGGCCTCGCTATCATCTTTCTCAAAGATGCGCCCCATTATATGGTTGGGCTAATCCTGATCGGTCTGGCGCGCTGTATCGCGATGGTCATCGTTTGGAACGATCTCGCCAAAGGTGATACCGAATATGCTGCGGGCTTGGTCGCTTTCAACAGTATTTTCCAAGTCCTCTTTTATAGCGTCTACGCCTACGTCTTCATCACCCTCCTCCCACCCCTCTTCGGGATGAAAGGCAGCCTCGTCGAAATCACCATCGGAGAGATTGCCAAAAGCGTCTTTATCTATCTCGGCATCCCCTTTATCGCGGGCTTTCTCACCCGCTCTCTCCTCATCCGCAAAAAGGGCAAAGGTTGGTATCACGATGAATTCATCCCCAAAATCAGCCCGCTCACCCTCATCGCCCTGCTTTTCACCATCATGGTCATGTTCAGCCTCAAAGGCGACCTGATCGTCGCCATCCCAATGGATGTCGTTCGCATCGCCATTCCCCTCTTCATCTATTTTGTGCTCATGTTCCTCATCAGCTTTTGGATGGGATACAAAATCAACGCAGGCTACAAAAAATCGACCACCCTCTCTTTCACCGCCGCCAGTAATAATTTTGAGCTTGCTATCGCCGTCGCCATCGCGGTTTTCGGCATCAACTCTGGCGAAGCCTTCGCCGCCGTCATCGGGCCACTCATCGAAGTCCCTGTCATGATTGGTCTAGTCTCAGTCGCCTTCTGGATTCAGAAAAAATACTTCGGGATGGATGCCGCAGAGATGAGCAAAGAGTGCGCCACAGATTAAGTGGATGAAAAACCGCGACGCGCGTGAATTTAGGCTTGCTACTGTAAAAAAAGCATCGTGCCGAAGAAAAATTTTTTACCGCCACCCCCCCCCATCTCCACTCTATGCTCTAGCCGCTGTCCCCAGTGGCTAAAGCGTAGAGAAAATATCTAACTCATAAGGAAAAATAAAAAATGTCCCAAGAAAAAGTAACCCTCGACGTCCGCACCGCTGTGCGTGACCGCTACAGCAAAATCGCCGAAACCTTTGAAGCTGGCACCCCAGCCAATTGTGGCTGCAACACAAGCGTATCATCCTGTTGTGGCGATGAAGAAGCAGAAGCCGTAAATATCTCTGCTATCGAGAAATTCTACAAAGAATCCGATGCTGCTACCCTCCCCGAAGACGTGACCGGCCTCTCACTCGGATGCGGCGACCCGATCACCCTCGCTGCCCTAACGCTTGGGCAAACTGTCCTCGATCTCGGCTCTGGTGGCGGCATCGATTGCTTCCTCGCCGGTCAGCGTGTCGGACCCGAAGGCCACGTCATCGGTGTAGATATGACCCCTGCCATGCTTGAAAAAGCACGCGCCAATAAAGCCAAAATCGGCGCGGATAATGTCGAGTTTCGTTTGGGCGAGATTGAGCATCTCCCCGTCCCCGATGCAAGCATTGACGTGATTATCTCAAACTGCGTCATCAATCTCAGCACCGATAAGCCGCAGGTTTTCCGTGAAGCCTTCCGAGCCTTGAGACCCGGCGGCAAATTGGCGGTCAGTGATATGGTCACGGATGGTCCGCTCCCAGATGGAATCAAGTCCAGTTTGAGTGCGTGGGCAGGATGCGTAGCGGGTGCGCTGGATGTTGAAGAGTACATCTCAGGTATAAAACACGCAGGTTTCGAAGATGTCGAAATAGTCCCCGTATACTTAGACCGAGAACAAGTTGACGATGCCATCCGCCAACTTGGAGGAGAAATCCAATTGAATGGCTTGCCAAAAGAAGCAATCTACAAAGCCGTTTTCAGTGCAAAAATTACGGCTCGTAAGCCAGCTTAGAATACGGATATGGACATTTTTACAATAGGAATTGCCTTTGCTCTTTTGGCTATGGCAATGTTGATCGCTCGAAAAAAGCTCCGTGAGATAGAAAGTGTTTCTCTCCTTGACTTTGTACGACGTATGAGAAGTGGCGCAGCGTTTCGTGATATTGAGCCTTCAGAGTTGCAGGAAATTATTACTCTCCAAAACAATGCCCCACTATTGATCGATTTACGAGAAAAAGAGCCTTACGAAGCAGGGCATATTGCCGGGACGATTTTTCTCCCCTTTGACGATTTTATGCACGAGGTGCTGGTCAAGGAAAGTTATGCCAAAGACAAAGCGATGATCCTGATTTGCGACCATGGGCTTAAGAGTAAGGTAGCTGCAGATATTCTTGGAGAAGACGAAGGCTTTTCTTCTGTCGTCAGCTTACGTGGCGGGATGGAAGCATGGGAGAAATATTCGCAACCCGCACCACACTTTAGATGTTGCCCAAGTTTTGGGTGCTAAATAAAAAATCTCCTATTCTCTTTGAGAACAGGAGATTTTCTTTTTTTATTTACTGACTTCAAATGGATATAGGGCAGATAAATTTATCTCTTCAAAAATCTTTTTTGGAAGCTATCCATCGCGACAGGCTTTAACCATCCTGCAAATCTCTTCCAAGGTTATTTCACGGCTTTCTTGATGGAGGCCGCGGCTGTGCTGCCCAACTGAAAAGAAATAATGATCTCCTAAAACTGCTCTTATTTGGCGTGAGCCAAAGCCGAATTTGGCTAAGAGCGTAAGCATTGGCAATATTCCTACCAAGCGATCATCATGACCTAAAATAACCATAAAATCTTCCCATTTTTTACCATGCCTTGGCTGTTTCACGCGTCCCATTGCATAGAAGGTGTAGGAAAGTGTTTCTTTAGCAGTTGCTTTGAAAACTCTCTTGTGCGTAGCTTGTACAGATTTACTTGCTCCAGAGATTAGTTGGTTGATGATGACAGGAGAAAGTTTATTTGTAATTTGCTCCAGCGAAAGTTTTTGGCTGGCGAAGATGCCTAACCCCAAGGTGCGGTAAAAGCTTTTTCTCAAGGCATCATTCATCAATAATGCCGGAGCCAAAGCTACTCGCCCGATGCGATGTTGCTGCCATCGATTTTTATTCAAATAGAATAATGCTGCTCCACTCATTGAATGCCCTACAAAGACCACCGGCGTATGTCGTCGTCCACCAAATATCCCTATTAGCTCTAGCCAAAGTTCAATAGCGCGCATGTCGGCAGCAGGAGTGCAATGTTTAAAACCAAATTCATCAGGTTGTTGGAATGGGGAACGCAAAAAACCATTGACATCTGGAACAAGGATAAGGAGATTCTGTTCCTTCCCTAATACACGCGCTGGTAGATTTTCCCATATCTCACCACTACCATCCCATCCATGCATAAAGACAACAACCGCTCCCACTTTTCGAGGGAGATGTGTACGCCCTCCAGCGGCAATTACATCCCCTCTACGCCAATACGCTCGCCAATATAGATTATCTAATAATGTTTTTTTTTGAAATTTTTTAAACTCTTGAGCAGAAATCACCCCACCTTTAACCATTTTTCGCATCGTATAAGAGGCACTATAAACACCCGGCTCAACTTCAGCACGCACTTGGCTACTTATATCAATCCATTGTTTTTTCTTTGCCATAAGCTCAAATCCTTGGTTTGAGCCAACTTTACCACAAATCCTACTGGTGCAGATATGTTCTTTGATGATTTTATGCACGAGGTGCTGGTCAAGGAAGATTATGCTAAAGACAAAGCGATGATTCTGATTTGCGGTCATGGGCTTATGAATAAAGTAGCCGCCGATATTCTTGGGGAAGACGAAGGCTTTTCTTCTGTCGTCAGCTTGCGTGGCGGGATAGAAATATGGGAGAAATATTCGCAACCCGCGCCACGCTTTGCCTATTGCCAATTTTTTGCCTACTAAAATCCTATAACCTAAAAGATTTAATACCGTATAATCCCTTGTTGCATACACATCATATCGAGTATAAAACGTGAAAGGAAACGAAGATGAGCAAAGTAAATTTAAAAGAGAAACTGACTCTCTTTGAGAGCTACTGGGATCCGAAAATAGTAGGTGAACTAAATGATCAATATGTGAAAGTAGCGAAACTCAAAGGTGAGTTTCTTTGGCATCATCATGAAAACGAAGATGAGTTATTTTTAGTAATAAAGGGCCAGCTACTCATCAAATTGCGTGATGATGAAATTGAACTAAACGAAGGGGAATTCTATATTATTCCAAGAGGAATAGAGCATATGCCTGTAGCAGAAAAGGAAGTTCATATTCTTCTGTTTGAGCCTAAAGGAACGGTTAATACAGGAAATGCGGATTCAAAAAAAACTGTTCACAAGTTAAAAAGATTATGACAATCCCTATATCTGTCAAAATCGTGAAGGAATAAAATTAAAATGACAAAAGATATTCTCCCCAAAAAAAAATTAGAAAACCCAAAAGGACGGCTTCAAAAGCCTGTTTGGCGGTTCTTGAGTATTATTGTGGCAGGTCTCTCTGTTGGTGCCCTGCTATATAGTATCTCTAATATGTTGTTTGTTATCCCCATTGTCACGCTCCTTTTTTTCTTATTGCTTTGGTTTGGACCCATATTTTGGTCATGGCTTGAAGATATATTTGGAAAACGCCCCGAAACAAAGTGGGGGCGCTTCAGCATGAACCTTGCCATTGCGACAATAATTGGGATTTTGTCTGAAGATATCCTTGAGATTGTTGTGAAAGGGTTTTATTTTGCCACATATTTGATTCAAAAACTATGGCAAGGCTAGCACCGCAATCAGTATAAAAGAGAAAAGTTGCTCTCCTTACGTAGGGATACAAAAAGAGAATTTCAAGGAGTATTCAAATGATTCTCGAAGTTGCAATACTTGACGTGAAACCAGATTTGGAAAAAGAGTTTGAGCTAGCCTTTGGAAAAGCGCAGAACATCATCGCTTCAATGAATGGCTATCTATCGCATCAGCTACAGCGATGTGTTGAAAATGAGAGCAGATATATTCTGCTTGTCAATTGGGAAACCTTGGAAGATCATACCGAAGGGTTTAGAGGCTCCGAAGAATATCAGGAATGGAAAGCCTTATTGCATCATTTTTATGACCCCTTTCCAAGGGTGGAGCATTATAAATCTGTGTACTAAAATCAAAAAAGCGACCAAGTGCTCACACTCGGTCGCTTCGTTTTAAATCAACGTCCCTTACTCAGCCACATCAAAATCCAGAGAGATTAGGGGCGCGTCAATAACCATGCTGGGACCACCTGGTGCTGAAATCCGTAACTCCTGTTGAGATTTGAAGATCAAGCGTCCATCTTCCAGCCAATAAACTGAATACTCCAATGTTGGGTATATATCCGTCAGGTCTTGTTGGCTGTGTTCAGAGACTGTTGCATACCAGGGTTTGTCAATATTGCCATACCAAAATCCGAAGTGATCACTATCAGCCCAACCCAGTATGCCTACACTGTCATCTGCCGAGGCGATGAAAACTGTGTCGGCTGTACTGGCATCCACAATGTGGATTTCGCGCCCTTCCCCTACTTCTTTAACATATAAGACTTTAGTGCCGTCTGGAGAAACACGCGGAATAGCATCCCAAACGGGACCTGACAGAAAGACTGCCAATTGCGCCACTCTACCATCCAGCCCAATATACCAAAAACGACCAGGCTCACTCGGGTTGCCGAGAAAATCTGGAGGTGGAAGCGCAAGATAAAACCCATCAGACGAACTCTTCCAGATTACTTCAGGTTTAAAAAAGTACTCGCTATAGGTCAGGATCGGATCAAAATCAAAGAACACCCGATAGTCTGAGCCATCCACGCGCATGATGGCAATATGGTTCGGCTGAGAAAGTGCTACCCATTGCTTATCTGGTGAATAATAACGATCACCACTTTGACCTTCAAGCAAAACCTGTGTCGGCAGTGGCGCATCAGCATTCACACGATGTAAACCGCCATAGGAAAATGGGTATGAATCCGTATCCATGAAAAGATCAAAAAACAAGGTATGTGTTCCCGGGATGAATTCATAAGAGGCGAAATGGGGTGTACCCACAACATCACTATTATGCGGAACAGATGCCAGATAAGCTTGATCCACCAATTGAGCAGGATCTCCGCCATCGGTCGAAACAACCCATAAGTCAATTTGCTCTGTGAAGGCAATCAATCTACCGTCATCTGAAATTTGCACATTTGACACTCCCCCCGTATTTGTCAACTGACGTGCGCCAACTCCCTCTTCCCATAACCAGATATTTTCATCCCGAACATAGGCAACCTTTACGCCAGTTGGCTCGCCAACGGTCTCAGTTGGTGGTGGAGATATTACAACTGTCGCGGTTTCGTCGATTGGCGGTGGTGGTGGCTCAGTTGCTCTTATACCATTTGGCACACTCATTGTGGCCGCAACAATAGTGGCAACCTGATCGATATCAGACAGTTTAGGAGGTGTTGAACCCACGCTACACGCCAAACTAAGTACCAAAAGAATGGATAGAATCAAAACTATTCGTTTCATAATAAGATTCTCCTGAGTCTGTTCGAGTTATTGGTATAGTGAAGAAAAGAGTGTCGCGAACGCATAACTAGCTAAAAACAAAAGACGCCGAGCATGAAAAAATACTCGGCATCTGGAAAAACGATTTTTTATTGCGCAGATCTTAAGGCAAACTGCGGGCTTTCTTTTGGATTGGCAAAGAAATCTTCGGGCATCGTAATTGGCGCATAGGTTGCCCCTGTCCCCAAGGTGCCATAGAGCAGATAATAAAGCTCTATCTTCGCTTCTGCCCCTAAAGCAATATCCTGAAAGGCAACGATGAAATGGCTTTTATCGGGGCTCCAGCGAGCGTCACGATAGCAGCATGTGCTCTTGGCAGGGTTTAGTGCCAAAGCTTTATGAGAACTGGTGTTATAGGTGTAAAAATACCCAAAGCCATCATTGCGTTTAAAGGTATTCATCAGAAATAAGTTACCGCCATCCCAGTCAAAATCAGGGATAACAGGATGCGCGCTATTATAGCCACTCATCGTAAAACGTTCTGCCGGGAACTCATCCAGGCGATCGGGAAGCGCGCTTTTACATTTCGTAATATCCATTACACGAATCGTATCTATGTGTCTGCTGCCAGCCACATCTAAAAAAATGACTGCCATTTGCTTTTCATCGTTCGACCAACGCACATCTCTAATTGGCACTTCGTCGTAGAAACAACCACCCATCGCAGCAAGGTGATTCCTGTCACGGGCTTCGGAAAACTTTTCAAGATCAAGAGGGACGATAAAAAGCTCTCGATTCAAACTGACAGCAATTTGCTCGCCGTTTGGAGAAATCTGGAAGGCTTCAAAATATTCTGCCTGATCAAAACAAGTTAGCACATCAACGCGGTCGGCTTCGGTATCCATTGTCTGGACACATTTCCCAACAACATAGATCAATGTTTTATTATCAGGCAACCATTGTAACTTCGATTTCGTCGCCCCATCTGTGGTTAGTTGGAGCAGATCGCTGCCATCTATATTCATCATCCAGACATTATTATTGGCTATGAAGGCGATTTTATCTGCACCGCCAAGACTGTCTAATCCATCAGCTATGGGTGTTTCTGTTGGGGAGGAAGCAGATGGAACGATGCTGGGAGTCACATCCACTGTTGGGGATGAAATGGGCAGAGCAGGCTGATTGGCAGTAGATATTGAAGCCACACTTGTCGTTGGGGTGGGCGAGCGTTTCGCAGTGTTGGGTGGAGGAAATAAGATGCTGAGAAGTCCCATCCCCACTACGCCAACCAATACGACGCCAGCAGCTATCCAACCTATCTTTGATTTCTTCTTTTTAGGAAGCGATTTCGGAGCAGCCTTCGGGAGAGAGGGTTTTGTTCTGCCCAGAAGGGTTTGAAAATCGATCGTATCATCTCCCACTGCCAGCGCACTTAGAATTTCGGCTAACTCTACCGCTGTTTGGAAACGCCCATCGGGGTCTTTTTCCATGGCTTTGTAGATAAATGCTGTTGTGGATGAAGGCAGGTCTGGATTCTCTCTGAGAATGTCGGGGGTGGGATCGGTGATATGTTTGATCGCCATGCTCATCGGGGTATCGCCTTCAAAGGGGCGAATGCCGGTCAACATACGATAAATAATTGCCCCCAGCGCGTAGATATCGCTGCGTCCATCAATCTCTTTGCCTTGTGCCTGTTCAGGGCTCATATAGGCTGGCGTGCCGATAATTGCGCTACCAGTAACATTGGTTTGGGAGCCGCTTATTTTGGCAATTCCAAAATCTGAAAGGTAGGGTTGTTTGCTACTACCAAAGAGAATATTGGCTGGTTTCAGATCACGATGGATAATACCTCTGCTATGTGCTTCATCAAGGGCTGGTGCAATTGCGCTGATAATACGCGCTGTTTCCTTTAGGCTAAGCTCCCCTTTTGCAAGCAAATCAGCGAGAGAGCCACCGCTCATATAGCGCATAACGAAATAGGGAAGCCCATCTGTTTCACCAACATCGTAAACAGGCACAATTGCAGGGTGTTCAAGTGTCGCAATAATTTTTGCTTCACGGTTAAAGCGCACGCTAAATTGGGGATCGTGCAAAAACTCGGCGGGCAAGACTTTTACCGCAACTTCGCGCTCAAAGCGTTCATCGTAACCAAGATAGACAGTTGCCATCCCCCCGCGCCCTAATTCAGACTTGATTATATAGCGTCCAACCTTCTTAGGCTCTTTTTGAGATTTTATTGTTTTATCCACAAGCTTTTTCCTAGATATGGTGACAGAAGTAGACCAATTTTATCATCATTCATCCGCTTGGCGCATAAGTTCAGAAATGCTATAATCACGCGCACCAGCCCTGGTAGCTCAATAGGATAGAGCAATCGCCTCCTAAGCGATAGGTTATGGGTTCAACTCCCATCTAGGGCATTTAGTGGTTGGAGAGTTTAAAAACTCTCCAACTTTATTTTTTAAAAGCATAATTGCTTCTTTTAATGTATAATAGATGCAATCCATAATGGGTTATTAGATTACTTTCTCTACCGCCATATTGCGGTCATAACTTACGAATAGATTTTCTGGCAAATTTTAGGGTTCGCCCTCTAAACTTTATTTGGGATGTCCATCTGCTATAAATGATGGACAGTGATGTGAAATAAGCGAGTCGAACAATTGAATATGCGCTAAACAGCACATCTTGCCCTTGGTAACTGCGGTTATCTATATTTACCTATTTATAATTCTTTATCGTTAATAGGTATTCATAAACAGAAACTCTTTTAAAAGTCGTGGCCTCTTGGTAGGCTCACGGCTCTTTCTTTTTAAGAATGAAAAAAATCACTGCCATTAAAGCGCAAAGAAAAAACACCCAAAGAGTGAGTGTTTTTCTGGATGGCGAATTCGCCTTCGGACTCACTCGTGCAGTAGCTGGCTGGTTGCAAGTTGGGCAGATTCTCGGCGAAGAAAAAATAGCCTCGTTAAAAAATGACGACGAATTGGAGATGGCTTATTTAAGAGCGATCAATTTTCTAAGCTACCGTTCACGTTCTTCAAGAGAGATCAGGCAGAATTTACGCAAATATGAAGTGCCAGAGCCGCTGATTGAGCCTGTTATAGAACGTCTGGAAGAAAAGAATTTTCTCAACGACAAAGAGTTTGCACAAAACTGGGTTGAGAATCGCAACACCTTTCGCCCACGTGGACGTCGAGCATTAAGCATCGAGCTTCGTCAAAAAGGAATCTCAGACGAAACAATTCAGACAACGTTAGACGAGCTTGTAGACGAAGAGAAATTGGTTTATCAGGCTGGCATCAAAAAAGCGAGAAAACTAGCAAGGCGCGAACTTGAATGGCAAGATTTTCGCAAAAAACTTGCCGCATTTTTAGCAAGACGTGGTTTTAATTATGGCATATTTTCTCCCTTACTTTCACAACTATGGGAAGAAGTGCAAGACGAAAAAAACGAATAATACTCTACATATTGCAATTACAGGATTATTTCAGAGATGATGACCATCTCTACCTATTTTAGTAAAAAGATATTACTTAACTTACGAGGAAAATGATGAATATGGGACCCTTTATAACAGTAGGCATAGCGCTACTTTTGGGAGCTGCGATTGGCTTTATGGTCAACCGTTATCTCAATAAACGTGAGATGGAACACCAGAAAACAACAAGTGATGACATTATCAAAGGAGCAACCGAGCAAGCACGTTTAATCGAGATTCAGGCACGTGATAGTGCCCTGAAGGTAACAAGAGAATCTGAGACGGGCATAGCCAATCGGCGAAATGAGCTTAATCAGGAAGAAAACAGGATTCAAAGCCGCCGTGATGAGCAAGATAAGCGCGCCGAACGTTTGGAGCAGCGCGAAGAAAAAGTAAATAAGCGGCAAAGTGCAGTAGATCGCCGTGCTAACGAAGTTGATAAACAGCACGAAGTTCAAATGAAGAAATTGCAAGAAATCTCTCAGATGACGACGGACGAGGCGAAGGAAATTATCCTCGCCGAAGTAGAAAAAGACGCACGCGGCGATATGGCTCGTATCATCCGCCAAATTGAAGCAGAAGCACGCGCAGATGGCGAGAAACGCGCCCGAAAATTAATTGCAGACGCGATTCAGCGTGTTGCGTCGGAGCATGTCTCTGAAGTAACATCCAAACTTGTTCCCCTTCCCAATGACGATATGAAGGGACGCATCGTTGGGCGCAACGGACGTAATATCCGCGCATTTGAGCAGGCAGCTGGTGTAGATGTGATCGTGGATGATACTCCCGAAGCCGTAACCATCTCTTGCTTTGATTCGGTACGCCGTGAAATTGGTCGCCGCGCCATGACCCGCCTGACGCTTGACGGGCGCATTCACCCCGCACATATCGAAAAGATCGTCAAAGAAGAAACCAAAGCCGTTGATAAAGTAATGGCAGAAGCGGGTGAGCAAGCCGCCTACGATGCCGGGATCAGCGGATTGAAACCCGAAGTTTTACGCATGATGGGGCGGCTTAAATTCCGTACTTCTTACGGGCAGAACCAACTCGCCCACGCGGTTGAATCTTCGAAGCTCGCGAGCATTATCGCCGCTGAATTGGGCGCAGATATAGAAGTTGCTAAAATGGGCGGCTTCCTGCACGATATTGGCAAGGCAATGGATCATAACCAGGAAGGCACACATGCTAAACTTGGGGCAGAGTTTTGTCGTCGCTATGGAGTGAAGAATGAGAAAGTTCTCAACGCAATCGCTTCTCATCATCACGAAGAAGATCAAGCATCAGTCGAAGCGGTTATCACCGAAGCAGCTGACGCAATCTCTGGTGCTCGCCCCGGCGCACGCCGCGAAGACCTTGAAGCCTATATCAAACGCATTCGTGCGCTTGAAGATTTGGCTCAATCCTTCAATGGCGTTGAACAAGCCTTCGCCATTCAGGCTGGACGAGAAGTACGCATTATCGTCCGCCCCGATGATATTGACGATTTCACCGCTGGAAAATTAGCCCGCGATATTGCCAAGCAAATTGAAGAAAACATGCAATACCCCGGTCAGATCAAAGTGATCGTGATCCGCGAAACACGGGCAATTGATTACGCTAAGTAAAAAAACATTACATAGTACGTGTTTCGTAATTAAAATTGAAAAGCCGCTCTTCTCAGAAAGAGCGGCTTTTTTTGTTTATATTGCAGGCGGTCTCCTAGACCGCCTACGGCTGCCAACTTAAAAATGTTTTTAGAACCCTCAGATTAGCATCAAAATCGGTGTCACGGTGGTTTTTAAGCTCAATATCTACAGAGGGGATATTTTGAACAGAAGATGCCCAATCTGTCAGATTGCCGCTATAGTCACAGCCTGTCTTATAGGGAGGGTAAGCATAAGGGCTGACATTACTAAGAGCTTTTGCCAAACGCTCAGAGGGTGCAAAAGGCGGCGTTCCGCCTGCGAATATCCCCAACGCCGCACTATGATAACTGATTAGAGCAGAGAAATTGTGTAGGCTAATGAAATTCATCAAGACAATTGTCTCTGGCTCTGAGCCAGGGTGTGTCCCACCCGTCGTTGGGAGATAATTCCAGCAGCCGTCGCGGTTCCATTTTTCTTTCCAATGATAGGGGAAATTATGATTCAAATCAACGCCATTTTCGTTGGTGCGGCCTTCGTAGCCGCGCGCACGGGCATCGCCATCGGGGTTGAGGCTGCGTAAGATGTAGAGGCTCACACCTTCAGGCACAACTTCGGGATTTTCCTCCAGATATGCAATCAGCTCATCGGCGAGGGCAATCGTATTCCATTCATTACCCCCATGAATACCTGCCACGATCAACCTTTCGTCGGCTCCGTACCCAAATCGAAAAACTTCCAGCGGGCGCCCCAGAGCAGAATACCCGATTGTCATCGCTTGTTTTTTGCTCAAATCTATAGAGAAGGCAGTCGGCGTTGTTCCAACGATGGGCGTGCTGCGCGGGTTTGGCGTCACGCTGGGGAGCAAGAAAATTGTGGGGGCAGCAAGGGGTGCGGCAGATGTTGGGGCTACCAAAACTTTTTCTTCAACGGGAGCAACTTCAGGTGGCGTGCGAAGCGGTTTTTCAATCCGCTGAAAGACAAAAAAACCTGCGAAACCGACCAGACCGATAAAGTTTAGTGACCAAATCCCGATCAAAAAAGGGGGGAAACGTTTGGTTTTCTTTGCCATTATTTCAGCGCGACTCGGCGCAAAATATTAAGCACGATATTCGGTGCCCAGCGCAGCGCATTTTTCGGATGCCCACCATAGCACAGTGTGCGCGTTTTTTCAGCATTTGGTGTAAGCAGCGCAATCTCGGCAATTTGCTCCTCTTCACCGGGGAAAAGGGCAATGCCCAGCGCAGCATCTGCATTATTTTTGGATTTAAGTTTTTGAAGCGCGGGGAGCAACTCATTGGGCGCAAGCTGCCGATTTTCACTTTGGATGAGGGCAGGATCGGCGGCTTTTTTTAGTTGATCGGAGAGGCGATTTTCAAGACCAGATTCAAGGGTGACGAGATTCCAGCCGCGTTCTGAGAGAGCCGCCAGTGTAACGCCCGCCAATGTATCTTGGTCAGTGCCAAAGATGATTTTTCCTAACCTTTGGCGAATCTCGTTTTCGACTTCGGCGATCATCTCATTGGCTTCAGCTTCTGTCTTTGCCTTCGCCGCCAGCCGAATATCTACGACACCTGTATGTGCTGCCAAGCCCACTGTGGGGTTGCTGAGTAGCTCAAGATCGCCGATTTTCTCATCGAGGTTGCCTTCGCCTATCCCGGATGTACGCAATAAGCGAACTTTGATGATCTCATCAAGGCCGTAGCGTTTTTGGATATATGGGATAACGGCGCTGTGGAGAACGGTTTCCATTTCACGAGGGACACCGGGCAATGAGATGAGGGCGTTGCGCTCGGTTTCAACGATGAAACAAGGAGCTGTGCCAACGGGATTTTCAAGAGCTATTGAACCCTGCGGGATATAGGCTTGCCGCTTTTGGTTTTCGCTGGGTTTGCGTCCATATAACGAAACTCGCTTGACGATTTGCTCCCAAAGTTCGGGCATAAATTCGAGCTTTTGCCCTACAGCTAGCGCAACCGCATCACGCGTTGGGTCATCAATGGTGGGGCCAAGCCCGCCTGTAGTGATGACGATCTCTGCGCGTTGCATCGATTCCTGGATGGATTCGGCAATTCGCTCTATATTATCGCCGATGGTGATCGTACGGTATAAATCTACACCGAGGTCGCGCAGGTTGCGGGCGAGATAACGAGTGTTGGTATCAACGATTTCGCCGAGAAGGATTTCGGTTCCGATAGTAATAATTTCTGATGCTGTCATAGGGGTTTAGTTTGGTAGCTGTATAGTTTTTAGTTGGTTCGTTGAGCTGATTTATTATAGGATTTACGCAAAATACTTTTTCTCTGGCTGCAATGCTCTGCATTGCAATCCGTTAGAGTGTCCCAACGCAGAGCATTGGGACAAGGACTATGAAAATATGTAAGTTCTATATTAGAATTTCAGGTGCTTTACGGTCAGGCCATTGTTAATGAGTTCGTTAAGGGCATCAATGCCCAAACGTAAGTGTTCTTCAACATAAGCTTCGGTCACTTTTTCATCACTTTCGGCTGTTTTGATGCCTGCCGAAATCATTGGTCGGTCAGAGACAAGCAGCAGCGCACCTGTGGGAATCTCATTCGAAAAACCAGTAATGAAGAGCGTTGCTGTTTCCATATCAATTGCCATCGCACGGACTCTCTCCAAATAGTCTTTGAATTCCTGATCGTGCTCCCAAACGCGGCGATTTGTGGAGAAGACGGTTCCCGTCCAATAGTCGCGCTCATGGTTTCGGATGGTTGTGGAAACTGCTTTTTGAAGGTTGAATGCAGGCAAAGCGGGCACTTCAGGGGGATAATAATCATTTGATGTCCCTTCACCGCGAATGGCTGCAATCGGAAGGATGAAATCTCCGAGTGCGGTCTTCCTTTTTAATCCGCCACATTTGCCAAGAAAAAGAATAGCTTTTGGTGAAGTTGCACTGAGCAAGTCCATTACCAGGGCGGCGTTGGGGCTACCTATCCCGAAATTGATCAGGGTGATGCCATTCGCCGTAACATTGGGCATGGGTTTTTCATGACCATGAATGGGCACATCGTACCACTCTGCAAAAAGATGAATATAGTGTTCGAAGTTGGTCAGCAAAATATAGTCAGAAAAATCTTCAAGGGCAGTGCCCGTGTAGCGCGGTAGCCAATCTTTGACAATTTGTTTCTTGTTTTTAAGAGTCATCGTTTTTTCCATATACTAAAGAAAGAATTCCCCTGTGTCGTTGAGCAAGTATTATTTTACCTGATTTAAAAAAAGATGCCCGACAGACAATCAGCCGTCGGGCATCTTTAAGTTCAGAAGAAGTTTCTGGAATTTGTTTTTTGACTTCTAGTCCATGCCAAGGTAGGCTTTTTGGACCATCTCATTGTCTTTAAGTGCGGAGGCCTCATCGTGAAGAACGATTTGTCCTGTTTGAAGAACATAGCCGCGATTGGCGATGGAGAGTGCCATAAGAGCATTTTGCTCAACAAGGAGGATAGTGGTGCCTTCTTTGTTAATTTCGATAATGGCATCAAAGACAGCGTCAACAAGAACGGGGGCAAGTCCCATTGAGGGCTCATCCAACATCAGAAGACGCGGGGATGCCATCATGGCACGTCCAGTTGCCAACATTTGCTGTTCACCACCAGAAAGGGTGCCTGCAACTTGTTTACGGCGTTCTTTTAGACGAGAGAAGAGAGTAAATACGCGTTCCAGATCGTTCGCAATACCCGCTTTATCATCTCGGCTATAAGAGCCCATCATCAAGTTTTCCTGAACAGTGAGCTTGGCAAAAACACCGCGCCCTTCAGGAACCATAGCTACTTTTTGATAGACAAGTTCGTGTGCGGGGATGCCCGTAATGTCTTTCCCAAGGTAAGAGATTGATCCCTCACGAGGCGTTAGTAGACCACTGATCGTACGCAAAGTTGTGGTTTTCCCGGCTCCGTTAGAACCAATCAGGGTAACGATTTCACCTTCTTCAACGGTCAGGGAGACGCCTTTGAGGGCATGAATATTTCCATAGTAGGTATGGATGTCATTAATTTCTAACATTGCCATTATAAGCTCCCTGCTTCGGCATTTTCGCCGTTTGCTTCAAGATTCAATCCAGAAGCTGCGCCACTTCCGAGATAGGCTTCAATCACCTTGGGATTACGCTGAATATCAAGCGGTGTTCCTTCTGCAATCTTTTGACCGAAATCCATCACCCAGATTTCTTCGCTGATGCCCATGACGACTCTCATATCATGCTCAATAAGCAAAATGGTGATCTCCAGTTCGTCGCGCAGTTGGCGGATGAAGTGCATCAGATCTAAAGATTCGTTTGGGTTCATCCCAGCAGTTGGCTCATCAAGCAAAAGCAATTTGGGTTTGCTGGCAAGTGCACGAGCAATTTCAAGTCGACGCTGTGCGCCATAAGGCAGGTTGTGAGCAACCTGATCTCCTAATCCGTTCAGACCAACAAAATTCAGTAAGCGAACAGCCTCATCAAGAGCTTCTTTTTCTTCCCTGATAAAACGGGGACTCTTAAAGAGGGCTTCAAACCAAAAGGTTTTCAGATGAGGGTGTTGCCCAACCAGAATATTTTCGATAGCTGTCATTCGGGAAAAGAGACGGATATTTTGATAGGTACGGGAAATCCCGTAATGAGTTATGCGATCCGTGCTCAATCCCTGAATATAGTGTTCATCAAAGATGATATCGCCTTCGGTTGGCGTATAGAAGCCAGTGATACAGTTGAAAAAAGTTGTTTTACCTGCACCATTCGGCCCAATAACACTGGAAATAGAGTTTTCTTGAACATCAATTTCAAAGTTATTGACAGCCACCAAACCACCAAAGCGTTTTGTAACTTTCCGTGTTTTTAGAATTACTCCCATATTTATCCTCCTATCCTTCTGCTTCAATAGCTTGGTCAGCTTTATCGGCTTGCATCTCTCGTTTTAAACGAGTCTCTGGCATAAAGCCTTCAGGTTTGACTAACATCATCACGATCAGCAGGATACCGTACATCAGTAGGCGATATTCAGCAAATTCACGCAACATTTCGGGCAAACCTACAAGAATGAGCGCACCGACAACAACACCTGGGATACTACCTAAACCACCGACAATAATAAGAGCCAGCGCATTGATTGAGATAAGCAGATTGAAACTGTGTGGGAAAATATTGCCCAAGCGAGCGGCAAAGATAGCGCCAGCCATTGCAGAGAAAGCTGCACCAATTGCAAAGGCAAGCAGTTTTGTTTGTACCAAATTGATCCCCATCGCTTCGGCAACATCTTCATCTTCACGCATTGCCATCCACTGGCGTCCCAAACGTGATGATCGCAAACGGATAGTTACAAAGGCAGCCAGCACCGCCCCCAGTACAACCAAATAGTACATCATCTGCGGCTTGTTCATTACAATTCCGAAGAATACGGGTTGAGGAATATGCAAAATACCTTGCGCACCACCTCCAATTGGAGCAAGCCAATTCGAAAGAGCAAGAATACGAATGATCTCTCCAAAGCCAAGGGTAACGATTGCGAGATAATCACCACGCATACGTAATACAGGGAAACCAAGCAGCACACCGAAAAGCACACCAACACCCATTGCAACAGGAACAGCCATCCAGAAATTTAGGTCGCCACGTCCGAGGGCACTGGTTGTTGTCAGAATGCCCATCGTGTATGCCCCGAAAGCATAGAAAGCAACATAACCAAGATCAAGCAAACCTGCATAGCCAACCACGATATTCAAACCTAATCCCATCATCACGAAGAGACCGATCATGAATAGTGCTTGGCTAAGGAAAAGCCCAACCATCCAGGGGAGAGCCAGCATAAAGACAATGCTGAAAATGGTAATAATTACACGACCTTTTTTCTGCTTCTCTTCTGGCATTGCTTGCCAACGAGTATTGGTCTCTTTTTTGATACCATAATAACCAACCGCAAAAGTGATTATAAAGAACACGATAGCAGAGGTGGTATTTAGGGATTTGTTAAAGAAGAGCACCTTGTTAAGAGCAGGCCCAAAAAGTTCTTGAATAATCTGGGCAACATTTTCAGAGAATAATCCGATAGCGAGTACCCAGATCCAGGCGTTAACCCAACCACGTCGAATTTTTTCTGGCAGGCTCACAAAGGAAACGCCGAGCAAACCCATTATCCCGAAGAAAAGAATCAGCAGGATATTGCCCAAAACCATCCCTTGTCCAAAGGTCAAAAACGTCTGTATATCCTCTGAAAAGTTAATGAACATACTGCGTAATTGAAAAATACTGTCAGGGTTGGCTTGAACAACAAAAACCTGGACAATGATATTAAAGATCACCAATGAAACGCTTGAAAGTGCTCCTGTGAGGAACCCAGCAAAATAAATCGACTTTGTATCCGTTTCTTTCATCGTTTGAGCAATGAAGACTCCTGCTCCGGTCGCGCCGAGAACGAGGAAAACATGCCCTAATGAAAGGAAGCTGCCGATTAAATTACGTGGAGCAAAAGCTTCGACTATCCCAATAGCAGTGAGATAAAAAGCTAATATGCCACCGAATAAAGCAAATTTCCGAATAGACTGAAAGTTTTTCTGAAGTGTTTTTAGCATATTTATACCTCGCTCAGGCTTTCTTTTCTGCCAACCGCTCACCAAAAATACCCTGCGGGCGGAAGATTAGAATAAGAACAAGGATTGTGAAAGCAAAAGCATCTCGCAACTGATTTACAGCTGGAATACCTAAGCCTTCGAGGATCAGGTTGGGGCCGACTGCTTCAAAAACACCGAGGAAAAGACCACCAACCATTGCCCCGGGGATATTGCCAATTCCACCAAGAACCGCGGCAGTAAAAGCTTTGATACCCGGGATAAAGCCCATGAAAAAGAAAACACCTTGAGGGCGGAAAATACCATTGAAAACACCAGCTGCCCCGGCTAATGCACCGCCAATGGCAAAGGTAATCATGATAGTTTTATCTACGTCAATCCCCATCAAACGAGCAACTTCTTTATCTTCCGAAACAGCACGCATTGCGGTGCCGATTTTAGTCCGTTCAATAAAAAGATACAAACTAACCATCAAAAGAATAGCAGCAACTAAAACCACGATTTGAGTATAGGGAACATCAAACCCAGCCAGATTTAGGAACTGTCCATCTAAAGCAGGGATGATGGGATAAGCCTGAAATTCTGCCCCGTACAAACCACGGAAAGTATATTCAATAGTAAAAGATGCACCAATTGCTGTGATCAAAGGAACCAGGCGGGGTGCACCTCGAAGGGGGCGATAGGCTATTCGCTCAACGATCACGTTCAGTGCCATGGAGACGGATGTTGCTAATAAGAGCAGAAGTAATACTGACCAAACAGGGTGGGAAGCAAGAAAACCAGATGCCGCCAAACTGTTCGCCAGAAATACAGCTGTAAATGCGCCTGCCATATAAACATCACCATGCGCAAAGTTGATCATCAATAGAATACCGTAGACTAACGTGTATCCTAAAGCGATCAACGCATAAATGCTGCCTTGAGCCAACCCAGCAAAGATAAGCGTTACCCATTGCCCAGGTGTGTATTTCGCGGCACCAAGAGAATTAAAAATACCGACGATAAGGACTGCAACAGCGGCCACTTGGAAAACTTTTAGTAAAAAATCTACCCAAGAGAACCGATCAAGATATTGTTTTAGCATATAGAACTCCCAGAAAACGAGTCCAGAATAAGTGATTTATTAAGACAAGAATAGTGAGCTAAAGGGGGAACCCCTCTAGCTCACTATTCGATTTATTATACTAGCAGACTACAGACTATTCACCAGGCGTGTAAACTGCAGGGGGAGGCCAATTGCCATCTAATTCAGCTTGACCAATTTCGAAGATGCCCAAAGCACCGCCGGTGGCGCAATCGCCATGGCTGGTACCGATTTCGCCGAAATCTTTGTCGGTACAATCTAGCGCCCCGGTCAGACCTTGGTAGTTGGCCAAGGAAGACATGCTATCACGCAGAGCCTGACGGCCAATGTGGAGTGTGCCATCTTCATCTACAATAGCAACAGCTTCAACTGCGTCAAGGATGATGTTAGTGCCATCATATGCGAAAGCATGGAAACCACTTGGGGGTACGCCACCATATTTGGCTTCCCATTTGTCGAGGAATGCATCATAAGCTTCACCAACAACGTAAGGGCCAGAGAGATATGTGCCAACAACGTTAGGACCAGAGTTCTCTGGGAAGGAGTCAGCCAAGAGGCCATCAGCGCCCATGAGGGTGGTGTTTTCCAAACCAGATACTTCAGAGAACTGAGCAACGATGAAATCGCCTTCTGGCTCAAAAATTGGGAAGTAGAGTACGTCAGGGCTATCTGCCGCAACAGTTGTCAAAATGGTGCGCATATCAGTATCACCAACATTGATCGCGCCTTCAAATGTTACTTCGCCGCCCAATTCAACAAAGCGTTTGGAATAAACAGCTTGGAGTTGATCAGCATAAGGGCTGCCATCATGGATGGTAGCAGTGGTGCGTGCGCCTAGTTCATTATAAGCAAACTCAGCAGCAACTGCACCCTGGAAGAGATCAGTGTGGCATACGCGATAGTAGCCAGGTTTCCAAGTTTCGCCTTCAATGGTCAGCGCAGGAGCGGTGTTGGAGGAAGAAATCATTACCAAGCCAGCATCGCTGATCGTATCAATAGCAGCAGTAGCAGCACTCGAGCAGTTCGTGCCAATAACACCGACAATGGTTGGGTCAGAAGCAACTTTGGTCGCTGCAGTCTGTCCACCTTCAGCATTACAGCCAGAGTCTTCACCGGTCAATATAATTTCATGACCAAGAATCTCGCCGCCACGATCATCAATAGCGATTTCGATGCCACCCTTGGAGTCTTCACCCAAGAAAGCAGTTGCGCCAGAGATGGTCAACATAGAAGCCAAATGAACAGATTCATCTGGAGCAATATCAAGACAACCGATAGCGTCAGTACATTCGAATGCAGGGGCAGAAGGGCCACAAGCAGACAACACCATGCTAGCAATCATCAGCACGGCAAAAATAGCAAGTAAACGTTTAGACATAGTTCTTTTCTCCTCATTTCTATAGGGGGAATCGTAGTGCCCCAAAATCGGGGCAAATTTGATTGGCAGACAATGCCACAAAATGTCTCCACCACCTCCTCTATTTTTAAAATAGTCTTATTTTATAAGACCTTTAACAACAACACACTTATATCCCTGAAGGTACGCAGGGATATAAAACTTACTAATGAGTAATCCTACAGGAATACAATACAAGGGTCAAGGGCATTTATTAACTTTTACGCTCTTTTTATTTTTCTGGTGGCGTATACAAAACCTGATCTCGAATGCGCAAATCCGTATTTCTAATTTTCATTGCCAAATCGGCAGAAAGGTTATACATCAACCGATACCCCAATTGTGGATAAGTCTCACATAACATCAACAGACGATCACGCGGAATCACCACCAAACGGGTCTCCTTTTCTCCAGCGCGAGCTGAAGCCGAACGCAACCCCTCATCCACCAAAGATACCTCGCCAAATGACTGTCCGCGTCGCAAAATTGCCACCACGGTCCCCTTTTTACCAGCCGAAGAATTGATCAAAATATTCACATTACCATTCGCGATCACATACAACTCTTTGCTGCTGCTATTTTCCTCAAAAACCATTTCATCTTTAGAAAAATTAACCTCATGGCATAAATTTGCCACCAATTCTAATTGTGTTGGCGTAAATTGATAAAAAATATCACTTTGCTTAAGAACACTGACCAATGAACTCATTTTTCTCACTCCAAAGGGGGAATGTCGTAGTGTAGCATATTTAAATAACCCATGCAACAGTTTTTCTTTGTGGATTAAAAAACCACACCGCTCTTAAGAGAAGTTTGCTACCATTAAAAAAACATCTCCGAAGGATAAGACACGATAAGCAACAATATCTACGCTACAAATTACTCATCACCTTTCAATCTTTCTATAATTTTCTCTTTTAGATTCTCTTGCACCTCATCCCACCCCCTCGATGCATCAACTACCACCCATCTCTCTGATTCAGCCATCTTTAAATAGCCCGATCTCACGCGCCGATGAAACTCGACCGTATACGCGTCCAAACGATTCCACTCATCATCTTTCTTCTTTCTTTTTAGCCCCACTTCCACTTCTACATCCAAATAAACAGTCAAATCAGGCAGAAGCCCCCCTGTTGCATACTCGATCAAAGCATGGATTTGCACCAAATCCTGCTGATGACCATACCCCTGATAAGCAATGGTTGAATCTGCGTAGCGGTCTGAGATGACAATCTCTCCATCTGTCAAACGCGGCTTGATAACTTCCTCCACAAACTGCGCTCGGGCGGCTTGAAAAAGTAGCGTCTCCGTGCGAGGAATCATCTCAGTATTTTTCAAATCATTCAAAATCTCACGCACCTGCTCACCAATTGATGTCCCGCCTGGCTCGCGGGTGGGGAAAACAATATGCCCCTGCTCGCGCAAAAACTCTACGAGATAGGGAATATGAGATGTCTTGCCTGAACCTTCGGGACCTTCTAAAGTTATAAACATAGTTTTTTAAAGATTTACCACAAAGCACACAGAGAGCACGGAGAAGAACTTAAAAAATCTCTGTGAACTCTGTGCTCTCTGTGGTGAAATTTATTCACGAAATATTCTAACGTGCCTTCGCGGCTCCTTCCCATAAGAATGAGAAGTCAGCTCTGCATCCCGCGCCATTTCGTGTTGAAGGCGGCGCACGGTGGCAGATCCGGAGGGCAAATCTACCCAGCGTTCACCGCTTAGCACAGCAGAAATCGCATCTTGGGTTTCATCTTTCACATCTGCTAATCCATTTTCAGCACCATGCGAATCGGTCAGTGCAAAAAGGTCGCTCAAGAATTTTCGCACCTGTGTGCTCGTATTCGATCGTAAAACATAAACGGGCATACCGCGCCTCTCAGCGTCCATAATGGATTGTTGGCGCTTTCTATAATGCGTCCGGAGAGTTACGAAAACATCGGCTTCGCTGGTGTCTCGCACCACTTCGGCAGGCACACCCATCTGTTTGATGGCGCTCCGCAGACGGTTACGCGCCACGCCATAGGCAAAAATTCGTGTCGATTTAAGATTTTTAGGGGAAGATGATGGGGATCGGGAGGATGTTTCGGGAGCGGCGGACAAGCGCAAGGCGCCGCGCGTCCCGAGGGAATCCCCTCCCCGTTTCGCTCCTGGCGTTGGGCTTGCCTGCTCCTTTTGAACTTTGATCTGCCCCTCGGCATCTCGCGTACGAATCTCGGCGGGAAGCGGGAATCCGCGCAAAAGCGCATCCACCGCCGCAGCGATATCCAGATGAACGGAGAGTTGGTCACGGTGCAAAATCTCGACCAAAACATCAAAAGTGGGAGGGCTACGCCGCTCTAGCACCGTTTTCTGTGTGCCGCGCCGCCGAGCCTCATCATCTGAAAGAGTGACAGATTCAATGCCGCCGATGAGATCGGAGAGGGTAGGGTTGAGCATGAGATTGTCGAGGGTGTTGCCGTGTGCCGTGCCGACCAGTTGAACGCCGCGCTCGCCGATCGTGCGGGCGGCTTCGGCTTCGAGGGCACGACCGATTTCGTCAATAACGATGACTTCAGGGTTATGATTTTCAACTGCTTCGATCATCACCTCGTGCTGGAGAGATGGCGTAGCCACCTGCATTCTGCGCGCGCGACCAACGGCGGGGTGCGGCACATCGCCGTCACCACCGATTTCATTAGAAGTGTCTACGATAACCACGCGTTTGCTCTCAGCAAGAATGCGCGCCGCTTCACGGAGCATAGTCGTTTTGCCCACGCCCGGACGACCGAGCAAGAGAATACTTTTGCCCGAAGCAATAATATCTTCGATAATTTCCGCTGTTCCATAAACCGCGCGTCCTACGCGACAAGTTAAACCAATAATTTCGGAGCGTCTATTGCGAATCGCAGAAATGCGATGCAGGGTGCGTTCAAGACCAGCGCGGTTATCCGCGTCAATATCGCCAAGTTGTTCTACAACGTGGTCAATTTGCTCGCGAGTGACTTCTGTTTCGCTGAGGATCACTTCTCCTGCGACAAAACGCGCTGTGGGGACGCGCCCGAGGTCAAGGATGACTTCGAGGAGGTTGGCTGTATCATTGCTTTCTCGAATCACTTTCACCACGTCTTCAGGAAGGGTGCCCAGTAAAGCGTCGAGATCGTCTGTAATTTGGTGTTTTTTCATAATATTTTTCCTGTCCCTATTGTACTAAGAAATTTGAGTTTATGAAGAGATGAATAGCAGGCGAATTAACAACTGAGAGTACGCAAATTTGGTGCTCAAAGGGGATTTATAATCCCCGTGTTCGTAAGAAAACGCAGGATTGCAAATCCTGCTAGAGCGGTATCTGCGTAAACTCTACTCATTCCAATTGGCTCAACCAAACCATAACCTCCTCTGTCAGCGCATCACCGTTTTCACCGAATTGACGGTTGATTTCTGCGTGGGTTTTGGATGATCCATCAACCAACAGCGTTGGTGTTCCTACTGCGTTCAAGGCTTCGGAGAATCCACGCGCTGAGGCTTCACGGGCAGAAGCATTATTTCCTGCCAAGCCTTTACTCCATGCCAATGCCATCGGCGGGATATTCTTCTCTGTAGAGATATGTGCTATCGGAGAGGCAGATTCCCAGCCTTGTAGATCGTTGCCAAATATTTTTGCATAAATTTTTGGCAAAGTTCCATCTGCCTGTTTTAGCACGGGGATATTATAAGCGTGTGTATCCAGAGAAACCACACCGCTCAGGGCATCCAAACCAAGCCCGACGCCTTGCAGATAACGCTCGTCGATCGCAACCAAGGAAACCAAATGCGCGCCAGCGGAGTGCCCCATCAGGAAGATACGTTCTGGGTCGCCGCCTCGAGAGCCGATATTTTGATATATCCAATTCACTGCTGCGGCGACGTCTTCTGCCATCTCCTCCCAAGTCCCTTCTGGAGAAAGGCGGTAGTTGATCGAGATGAAAATATAACCAGATTTGGTAAAAATATCATCCTTGAAATATACGTTGCTCTTATCCCCAATTGCCCACGCACCCCCATGGACATAAATCATCACGGGCAAAGGCATCGCATTTATGCTGGCAGGGTAATAAATATCCAGGCTTTGTGAGGGGCTGCCTTCATCAACATAGAGCAGATCGGCTTCATTTACGCCCAATTTAACGGTGTCATTCGTGGGAGGGGAGATGGTCACTTCTATCGTAGGCGGTACTGGTTCAGTTTCAGTTGGGGGTGTCGTAAATCGGCAGGCTAATGCTGCCAAAGGAAGAATCCCAATAAGCAAAAAACGAAAATAGAGATTTCGAGACTTTGTGATATTCATAGAAGGAAGAATACCATTGAACTGAAAAGGCCAAGATATGGCATTGTTAAAGAGATGTAAATTCTTTGACAAAAAATAACTGATATACTCCCCGATGACGGCATAAAAACAGATAAAAAATAGTAAGAGAGCATATACATGAAAAAAATGAAAATTGGCATTCTGAACGCGATCCCTGAAGAAGGGAATGGAAGTACTATTGATTGGGGGATCACCCCTTTAGAGATCTATATTCAATTTTTTGAGAGCGTTAACGCTCCCTTTGAATATCAAGGATATGGCGTCTCTCAGGGAGAGTTTCCTGAATCAATAGACGCTTGCGATGCGTATTTAGTTACAGGCAGCCCACAGGGAGTCTATGATTCGCAGCCATGGATAGCAGAACTTATCAAATTTATTCAGGATAGCTATCAGGCAAAGAAAAAGCTGGTCGGGATCTGCTTTGGGCATCAAGTCTTAGCCCATGCTTTAGGCGGGCACGCGGAGAGATCAGAAAAAGGATGGGGATTGGGATTAGCTACTTTCAAGATCAACGCCCACAAACCCTGGATGACAGAAGCTCCTGAGCGATCTTCGCTTTATTTCGTCCATCAAGATCAGGTCATGCAGCTTCCGCCCGAAGCTGAACTGCTGGGAAGTAGCGAATTCTGCCCGAATCTCTTTTATACGATTGATAATCAAGTGTTCGGTATTCAGGGGCATCCTGAGTTTACACCAAAGATCATGCAAAAAGTGATGCACGGACGAGAAGAGAAAGTAGGCTTGGAAACCCATAAACGCGCTATGGATTCGATAGCCAGCGGCACACCCGATAATCGGCTTTTTGCGGAGTGGACCGTTGATTTTTTAAGAGCTGCTTCTTAGACCTGCCAGTTATCAACTCATAACGTACATACTTAGCCAAACAATGATTAGATTGTTTGGCTTTCCGCCCCTCTGTCCTATCGGACCTCTCCCCCAAATTCTAAGTACGGAATTTAGGGGAGAGTAAGTGCGTAACATCAACTATCAAGTTAACAAATCCCGCTAAGGTGAAAAATAACCTTAGCGGGATTTTGCTATGAACAGAGTTACTGTGATTTACTTATCAGCTTTCATCTGAACTCGATAGCGATATAAGAGAAGCCCAGCTACACCCAGCAAAATAGATGCAATGATCCCGTCATTCGTGGGGGAGAGGATGATCCCTGACCATCCATTGAGTTTGATAAAGCCATTAAGAATAAGTGGCATACTCAGCCCGTTGATAAGGTTGTGAAGGATGAATACGGGCCAAACGGATTTACTCAATAGGCGCAATTCTCCAAAAAGAATGGCTGTGAGAAGTATGCTTATAAGTGCAAGAACCAAGAATGTGGAGATATTCATATTTCCCAAGTATGAACCAAGCACAGTGCGGTCGAGAAAATAATAGTAGTAGGGGATATGCCACGCCCACCACAAAACCCCGACGATTAGATGGTTGAGCAGTGCAGGGACTTTTGCGGCTTCCAGCCTAGGGGTGAGATAGCCGCGCCAGGCGAATTCTTCGAAGATGTTTTTCATCAACGAGCCAGCAGCGATGATGCCAACTGCGCTCAGATATGCGTCGAAGCCTTGCGTGGCAAATCCATCGGTAGAAACTGCTCCCATAAGGGTAGCAAGCCCAAAGGTCAGGAGCGCAGCGAGCGGATAGACGAGAATCGCTACCAGATACCACTTCCATCCTGAGATGAGATGCAGCCCGAAGCCGGCATCCCGCCAGCCATCCCCACCAAAAGCACGTAGCAAGATACCAGAGAGGGCGGGTGTGATAAGCCAAACCAGCGCGCCCAAGCTTTGCAGAGGAGGTTGGGTATTGCCCGTGACGTTGTTGAGCCAAACACCCAGCCAACCGCCACCAATAGTGAAGAGTGCGACGATAATGAGATTGCGAATAGTTTTGTTCATTTTTATACCTTTAAATTTGTGTGGGTGAATAGGTTTTTGCTTCGATTTCTTTGATGGCAATGGTAAGCCAATCGAGCATGGCTTGACTACTTTTGAGACCATAGTCCAGTGTGAGCATACTTAGGAAGAAAGCGCGGGGATCTTCGGCTTGGTTGGCTCTGCTCATGCTGGCTTGATAGGTTTGGGTATAGGCAGCCAACTCTTCTTCTGCAATTCTGAGCTCATAGTGAAGAAGTCCTAGTAGTTCTTCGTCATCAATAAGCCCGCTAAAGAAGACTTGAATAAGAAATGGTTCGCGCATGTTTTGTCTTGGGAGGGGGGAAGCAAGCCATTGATGGAGCTCAGCACGCCCTTTTTCGCTGACGTGGTAGATTTTCATATCAAGGCGTTCATCACGTTCGATGATCTCTTTTGATAGCAAGCCTTCATCTGTCATTTTGGAAAGGGTACGATAGATTTGACTCTGGTTTGCAGTCCAAAAATGACGAACAGAATTATCGAAGGTTTTTTTTAGGTCGTAGCCGCTGAGGGGTTTGAAACTTAGAAATCCGAGAATAGCGTGTTTCAGTGACATTTTACACTCCTGTTACTATAGTAACAGTACTATAGTATAAGAACACTAAAGAGTCAAGGGTGGAGTATAATTTGCTTATTATCTCCTCACGGCGCGAAGCGGAACCCACCATACTACAAAGCCAAAGCCGACTAAACTCGGTTGATTCAATACCATATAGCAAGTATAAAAAAGGATTAGATTATGCAAATCGGTATTATTGCCGCAATGGAAGAAGAACTTAAAGAAATTAGAAGCCGTCTGGAGAATCAGGAAGAAATCCATTATGGACAGTTTTATTATTACACCGGTCGCCTTTGTGGACATGATGTAGTCGTACTTCTGTGCGGTATAGGGAAGGTGAATGCCGCTGTTGGAACCACCCTCTTGCTCGACAAATTCAAACCGGAATATATTATCAATACAGGTGTGGCTGGGGGCTTTCCTGACCTTCTGAAAATTGGCGATATTGTTGTTTCTACAGAAGTTAGACATCATGATGCCGATGCGACCATATTTGATTATGAGTATGGTCAGATACCCAGAATGCCAGTCGCTTATCAGGCAGATAAAACCCTGGTCAATCTGACAAGCAAATCGTTAACAGGAGAGGGTTCTCCAAGAATAGTGCAGGGGGAAATCATGTCTGGGGATTCTTTTATCTATCATCCTGAGCAAATACAGCAGATTCGGGAGAGATTTCCCTCCGTTCTTGCCGTTGAAATGGAAGGGGCTGCCATTGCCCAGACCTGTTATCTCTTCGATATCCCTTTTGTGATTATCCGCTCTATATCTGATATTGTATCTGTTGAGCAAAGTGAAGAGGATTATAAAAAATTCCTAACAAAGGCGGCAGAAAACTCTGTTGCGCTGGTCATCAATCTTTTAAATAAGTTGCAAGAAATTTCTATTGAGAGATAGAGTCCACTTTCGCATAGCACCCTGAGTGGAGCGAATGGGCAGGTTAACAAGAGCGTTTGTGAAGGAGAAATCACATGAAAAATAATTATGAGCATCTAAAAGAAACAGTTTTACCGGGAGTATTTGCTGAATGGCAGG
>JABGOQ010000091.1 GCA_018645405.1 Anaerolineae bacterium
GAACCCAGAACCGATTGATTCACGTTCAAGGAGTTCAATTTCAGGGAGAAAAGAGCTAGCTCAACTACTCTCCTCTCCCGAGAAGATTGGCCTTATCTAAGTTTAATCCACGCCAAATTCGCGTAACATAATAAGCTCAACCCAACAAATTCTTGATTGGCAAATATGGGCGTATAGCATCAAGGTCCAACCCTCGCGTGTAATGCACAACCATGTCAATTCCTTTCCATCCTCCTCCTACCTGTACAACTCGAGTTGGGGCATTATTCTTCGTTGTTTGCAAGGCAAATGTTCGGCAGAAATCATGAGGAGATATTCTAAATCCAAGCTTCTCTCCCCAACGCCGAACAGTCGCCTTTAGACCATTCACAGTCATTCCACTCCCCTTCGTTAGTCCTTGTGTACTCAAAAATAATTGATCAACACCTGGCTTTGGTTGTCTGTATGGGAGATAGCCAAGAATAATATTCGCCGTCTCTTCCGAGAACGCCCTCTCTCCCCACTCTCCTCCTTTGACAATTACCTGCAAAGTACAAGTTTCCAAATCCACATCTGAAAAACACAGGCGGGACAGCTCAGAAACACGTAATCGCGCGTCTACAGCAACAGAGACGATAGCCAAATCGCGCCTCCCCTTCGCTGTGTGTGGATCAAAAGATACTAATAAAGCAAGCAATTTTTCAGAATCAAGCGACCTCTGAATTTTCGACTTTTTTCGCCTCACACGCGCAGATAAAGCAGAGTGATTATGACCAAAACGCCAAGCCAAGAATTGACGTGACGCGGTAACAGAAACATATTGGATCGAATTACCCCATGTTGGTCGATCAAAATGTGCAAGAAGTGCAGCTGCACCGATTTGCTCTAGGTTAGGAATGGAAATCAGGTCAAGTAAGATGCGACGATAAGTCTCTTGTGTGGCAATTGAGTACCCCTTCTCAATCAAAAAAACTTCAATGTCTTCTTTCATTTTCTTCTCCTTAGTAAGGTAGGATATGCAAACTGCATAGGAGATAATATTAAGACTTTGTCTCTTACTTTGTCACAAGAATAAAAAAAGGTAGCAACAATTTGCTACCATCTGCTATCCAAGCTCAAGATTACAAATAACACTTGACCATACGCAGTCTACTGCATTAATTTTTGTATGTCAAATATGCATCCCAAAGACAACAGCCTTATAAATCCCCTCTCCCATTACTTGTTTCCTGTACTTTTTTGTGAATCATTTGGCTGAATTGCCCGAATTGAAGCATTGTGGTTCTATTAAATTGTCCACATCTAAATAGAATTCCAAAGCTCTTCTTGGGATAACTGTTAGAAGCGATAAACCTGTGTCCTTAGGGTTACACACAAACGAAGAAGTTCAACTCACAATCCCCAGCAAAGCGATAATCAGCCGAGCTGGGGTGCGCGTCAATTATGAAATCTGTGAGGAAGAGATCATCAACAAGCCGCGAAATCCATCATGGCGGGCTAACTCTCTGCCACGTCTGTGCCGGGCACGTCTATTACCAGCCGCAGGGTGTTGAAGTCCAGTTCTCACAGGTGATCGCATGAAAGCTAACCTTTTGCTTGTTTGCTACACTTAAAGATCGTGCAGGAGCCTGTGAGACAAAAACCAGGGAAAAACAAAGAGATACATTCCAAACTAAAATCACGGAACAAGGGGTGTATAATCTTGAAAATGTCTCTTAGAAATTGACCTTTTTGTCCCAAATATTCAGAGGACGTACAATCGGGAGATCAGGATTCAATAAGTTCGAAGGTTGTGGGGCTACCCCATCGCCGTGTGGCGTTGTATCGGTGAAGGGTGGGGTGGGTGTAAAAATGTTCGTGGTGAATAAGATCCTAACCAATTAGGTTTTATACGATCCGCTCTTCAGTGTTCTGATTTTTTTCTTACCAGCTAAGGATGAGCAATTCGGGCTCAAAGCAATAAGAAGATAGCACCAATAATAAATCGAAGATGTATTTCGATATGTGGAAAAGCTGCCTACAGAAGACATTGGCAGAGGTTCGAAACTGATAGCCAGCTTGGTTTGGAGCGTAGAGGTGAGTACATCACAAGTTGGCATCGGGCCGCGTGATGAACTCATGAGCCTGGTGGAGAACGTGTGCGAGAATCGCACTTGTCTATAAGCTGATACACAGCAAAAGAGTTTTCAATGCAAACAAGATTAAAAGACGGCGATCATGTGGGCATTATCGGCGGAGGACCGGCAGGCAGTTTTGCAGCCATTCATCTGCTCACGTTGTCGCGGCAACACAATCTGGACCTGCAGGTGACCATTTTCGAGCCGCGCGATTTTAACCGCCCTGGCCTCAGTGGATGCAATCGCTGTGCGGGCATTCTATCGTCTCGTCTGCTGCGAGGATTGAAAAGATTGGGAATCCAACTGCCCCCAGATGTGATCCAAGCCAATTTGCAAACTTACGCCATTTGCCTGGATAATGAAACGCTGGAAATCCAACAGCCAGACCCATCTCGGCGGATCGTCAGCATCTATCGCGGCGGCGGACCGCGTTTGCTGCAAGAGCCCTCTCCCACCAGCTTTGATGCGTTTATGCTTAAGAAAGCCATCGCGCTTGGTGCAAAGCACCTCCCTCAGCGGGTGCGAGTCGTCCATTGGGAAAAAAGGCCTATCATCCACACCGGACGAAATCACTTTCCTGTTGACTTCCTGATACTGGCTACCGGCATCAACAGCCGTCCACCCTTATCAGCCACCTTCGGCTATCACCCGCCAAAAACAGTACTTATGGCACAGGATGAAATCCTACTACCACCCTCCTGGCCCGCTAACCAAGTACGCGCTTACTTTCGCAAACCAAGTGGATTGCTCTTTGGTGCACTCATTCCAAAAGGGAAGTACATCAATATCTCGCTGCTGGGTAAAGGGCTGACGAATCATTCCATAGAGGATTTCATTGCGGCACAAAACTTGAGCCAGGATCTGCAATTCACACCCGAAAGCCGCTTGTGTGGCTGCACACCCCAGATAGCTGTCTCCTCAGCCCGGCGATTCTACGGAAATCGTTGGGTTACCGTCGGAGACTCTGCCGTCACACGCCTATATAAAGATGGTATCGGCTCGGCGTTTTATACCACCCAAGCCGCTATGCGAATTGCCATAGAATACGGCATCTCGCAGCGCGCTTTTGGATTTCAGTATGCTCCCTATTGTCGCCGGATTGCCCGCGATAATTTGTATGGTCGGCTGCTTTTTACATTATGGCAACTAACGCTAAGATCAGAGAAATTCCTGCACGCCTGGATGAAAGCCATTCATTCAGAACAGAAAACCCCGTCACAAGAACATGTTCATTCTCGCATTCTGTGGGGTATGCTGACAGGTGACGAACCATATAAAAAATTGTTCTGGCTCTCAGTTCGACCTCAAGTTGTGTTGGACCTCTTGCGCCATATTAAATAATATGGGAGTATTTCATCTCAGCGGAGATAATTGGAGATAACTATGGATGCAACCCCTCTCTCAAATGGGGCGCGTGTGGTAATCATCGGCGGCGGTCCGGGCGGCACAGGTTGTGCCCTTGCTTTGCAAAATAAGGCAGCACAAATGGGGCGTCGAATCCAAATTACGATCCTGGAAGGCAAACGATTTTCTGGAGAGCACCACTATAATCAATGCGCCGGGGTACTCTCTCCCCCGCTGCCAGAACTACTGAAGACACGCCTGAACGTCCCCTTTCCCACCCACCTTGGTTATATCGAGATTCCGGGGTATGTGCTGCACACAGGCAAAGAAACGATCACTCTGGATGGCGATGAACACCCATCCACTGCGCTGCGCCGAATACAGTTCGATGAATACATGCTTCGGACGGCACAGGAACGCGGAATTGCTATCCAGACAGCGCGCGCAGTTGATCTTGAATTCCACCCTGATCGAGTTGTCATCTATGCTGAAAATGCGACTCTGGAAGCGGATGTCGTGGTAGGCGCGTTCGGCTTGGACGAGGGCACAGCCGCCCTCTTCGCTCGCCACACGGCCTACCGGCCTCCAGATGCGCTCAGCTCAGTGGTGACCAAATACCATCCCGAAAGCGATAGCTTAGCTGCCTTCGGGTCACATATCCACGCTTTTTTGCCCGCCCACCCCCACATTGAGTTTGGTGCCGTAACACCGAAAAAAAATCATCTGACGATCAATATTGCCGGTCGCAGCGTAGATGCTACACATATGCAGACCTTTCTGGCTGATCCGCAGGTGCGTGCTGCCCTGCCTAGCCCTGAGCAACCCCGGCAAAACAAAAGAGCCGACTTCCAGTTTTACAAGGGTCGTTTCCCCTGCTCAAAGGCACGCAACTATTATGGTGACCGCTATGTGATGGTCGGTGATGCGGCTGGGCTGGTACGCGCCTTTAAAGGTAAGGGTGTCACATCAGCTGTTCTGACAGGCATCCGGGCTGCGGAAACGATCTTGCAGACCGGTATATCACAGCAAGCCTTTAATGATAGCTATCGGACTGCTAATCAAGACATTCTTCGTGACTTGCCCTATGGTCGCGCCATGCGCCAACTGACCATCATCATGTCGCGATTTGGCTTGCTAGACTCGGTCGTGCGCGCCGCCCAACATGACATCACTCTTCAGCGAGCACTCTTTGACGCGGTTTCCGCTCATGCCCCTTATAGCGAAATTGCGGGCAAGGTGCTACAGCCCCAGGTGATTTGGGGTGTATTACGGGCATTTGTCAGCTAAACAAATAATAACTGCATTCAGCACGAAGCAACTAACCCTAGGAATTGACTACTATAGCCTGTTTTTTCAAACCAAATCCAACTTTGGGGATGCGAAGTAGTTCCAGCTTGGAAGATATTATGAACTTATAAAAACGCTTCAAAAAAAACCTAAGCCTATTCTATTTGAGTAGATTTTTAGACATTTGGCTTCTTTCTCTTCCATTCATATTGCTAAACCATAACTTGTACCACCATAATTGGCGAAGGTATTGGACAACAAAAGACCCTAAAGACTTGGTGAGTCTTCAGGGTCCAAAAGAGGGAATACGTCTATTTTGGGATTAATCCATTGCTTCTAGCGAACTGAGAAACGCCCAAATTGCCTGCAATTCCTCGTCTGTCATGTTGCTGTATTGATTCCATGGCATTTCATTTGAATTGAGAATTCTCCCGCTGGGTACTATACCAGAACGCATTGCACTAAAGAAATCGTCTTCGCTCCAGCTTTGTAATTCACCACCGGGTGTCAGGTTTGGGCCTTGGGGGGCGTTCGGGTCAGTTGCGCCTGCCAGCTTAGGTCCGTGACAATCTTTGCAAATTGAAACCGTCACCAAGTGCTCGCCATAGGCTGCATTAGGGCTGGGTACCGGAGCGGTGGGAGGCACCATATGGTCAATTATATCGACCGGCATTGGTATGATACCCAAGCCTAGAAGCAGCTTCAACGGGGGACGCGCGCTTCGGGCAGAAAAGGCGTTATCTACTGCAGGCAGCGTTTTCAAATAGGCAATCATCGCGCCCAGATCTTCATCACTAAAATGTGCATAGTGCTGGGAGGGCATAAATAACAACCCACGCCCATCTGCACCCACGCCATGACGGAGAGCCAGCACCCAATCCGAATCGGTGTAGATCGCGCTCACACCGCCCGCGCCTGATGTCAGATTGGGTGCGGGGATGGTTACAAGACCTGGATCATCAAAAAACATCGTCCCGGCCAAGTCATCACCATGACAGTCAGAACATACGCCCACTGCTTTGACCAAATGTTGGCCGCGTTCAAGCGATGCATCATCTGTGGGGATTGTCATCATCAACGGTTCTATCTGATAGGATTTGTTGAATTTACCGTTCCCGATGAACAGGAAACTTCCCGCCGCGATGACTACGAGCAGCACAAGCGTGCCCAGTACAATTCCGATTCTTTTCAATATTTTACTCATTTTCATTTCTCCTTTTTTAGGTTGCCGTGTTTCTAGAATTATCGTTATTACGAATATAGAGATCGCTTATTTACATAAGCTCAACGAGATATGTCCCCCCTTCTGTGTCAATTATTCGGCACAATTTTAGGCCAACTTGTGCGGCTAAATCAGCGAAATTTTGTTGCGTTCGTTCCTTGCCGCCAACCAGCAACATATTAATATCGGAGCTTCGCATCGCGACGCTCTTAGAGCCATCAGTGACCATCAGCCCCTCACACAAAAGAATCCTGCCACCATTCTTTAGTTGCTCTTTACAGTTTGTTAAAATTTGAGCAGATTTTTTATCATCCCAATCATGAATAATATATTTCATGACAATCAGGTCTGCAGGTCCAGGTACGCACTCAAAAAAATCACCGCCTACTGCTTGCAAGTTGGGCAAATGATTTTGCTCCAGCAAATTATTTGCCGCGTCTATCACATGAGGCAGGTCAAAATAAATCACGCTGGAGGAAGGCGCTCGTTGGGCAATCAAGGAGGCCAACATACCCTGACCGCCGCCGACATCTACAATCGTATCGTATGCAGCCCAATCATAAGCATCAGCAATAGCCTTTCCACTGGCTTTTGATCTTTTGGTCATTGCTTCTTGAAATAAAATTTGTTCTTTGGGATGCTCCTGCAACACATCAAAAACCGTCGTCTTGTCAGAACCTCTTAAGATTGCCGGTTCACCCGTCTTAACAGCATGATCCAGATTATATACAATGTTCCAATAGAAGTTAGACCCCAGAAACTGCACATAGCTTCTGATTGAGTCAGGATGATTGTTTCCCAACACATCAGAAACTAGGTTGTTTTCATATTGTCCGGCAGCAACTTCGCTATAAACACCCTGTTGTGCCAGAAACGCCAGCACGCGGTTAAGGGCATCTTCATTGGAACCGGTTTGTTCGGCCAAGTAAGAGACTGTTCGGGAACCTTCCGCTAATAAATCGGTAAGACCTAACTCGGCAACCAGTGAAACGCAACGTGAAACTCGCATGCCTATAATCATTTGCATAATAACAGCTTCAGGAGGCATATTTTGTTGATTATTCATTTCATTCTCCTCTAGCCACCAATCCAATTTTCATTCATTCTTTGATCCTGTTGTTGGGGAAGTGTAAGATTTCCCATATTTATTTTCCAGAAATTTGACTAACTCATTTAGGCTGGAAAATCCAATCTGTGCATCGCTGTTGGGATTTTTCAGCGAGGCGCGCCAAGGCTTATCAGGGTTTTCGCGCCAGAGACGCAACAGATAGGCTTTGTATTCGCGCTTGTTCATAATTTCTTCTCGAAATTCCTTGCTTTGCGAGGTTGGGTTATTTGCCCCCGTGCCGAAGCAGGACAACGCCTGCGGCAATCATCCAGCCGATTCCGACCGGCACGATAAGAAAGCCGTAGCTCAGGAGGCCTGCGCCGCCTGTCAGCATGGCAACGGCCGTGAGTAATCCGGTAATTGCGGCGAGAATGCTCCAGTGAGCCAGCCATGTCGGCACCCATTCACCCCGTCCAGCCCGCGCAAGCAGCACCGGACCAGTGCCGATGATAAGAATGGTCGCAGTCCAATCGGCGCGTGAGGCGAACCAGTCGATGACTTCAGTTACTAAATCCGTCTCCGGCGCAACCTGCACCACCAGCGCCAGCCAGGCCACGAAGGCCGTGATAGCAAGAGACACTCCCGTAGCGTAACTAAATGCAGCGATCTGAGCCATGGCCCGCTGTTCTACACACAAATTCGCCATTACTGTCCCGGCAGCGCCTAGTAGAAGAACCCCGATAATCCATAAAGTGAGATTTGCCACAGCCAGACGATTAATTTCTCCCGCTACGTCAGAAGACGCTGCTAAGGTGTCAAGTACGGCGCCAATCAGCATGGTCACTCCGCCGCTGATAGCGATGTATCCTCCGATCTGGGTCGTGGTTTTGATATTTTCAGTATTCATTTGATGCTCCTTTTGTTTGTACGCTCCGCCTGCGTCTGATAAAATGATTTAAGCTTTGCGAAGGTGAATGTGTTTCTGTGCGCATCTTAGCAAAGTACTCTTTAGAAACTCTTTATTTTTCCTTTACTTCTAAAATTGCCAATGAAACCATCAAATTTGACCATTTCATTGCTCGGGGGACTAAGAATCACACAGAACGGAGTGGCTGTTTCCGGTTTTGCCTCGCGCAAGGTAGAAGCCCTCCTTGTTTATCTTGTTTGCAACCCCCGCCCGCACCCCCGTGAAACTCTGGCTACCCTATTCTGGCCCGAACACAACCAGACCCGCGCCCTCGCAAACCTGAGCGTCGCCCTCACCAGCTTGCGAAAACAGCTAAAGTCATATTTGACGGCAGAGCGACACACCGTCGTCTTCGATACAGATGTAGATTTCGAGTTGGACACGGTCATTTTCAAGAAGTCCATCACTCAGGCAAGAGAAGATCAGCAACGCCGCGGAAAATTGGGGCGAGAGAGCGCGG
>JABGOQ010000094.1 GCA_018645405.1 Anaerolineae bacterium
TTAGGACTTACGCAAAAGTAGCGAATTGACAGAAATCAGAAACACCTCTACAGTTCTAGAATGAAAACGAAAAAGCGCGTCACGCGATTAGATTATTGTCAATATCTGCTGGTCAGTCAGATCAACTATACGTTGACGAACTTTGCAGAGCACACAGAGAGTTTCAGTCACGATACAGCCAATCGTTATCTGGCTGGTGATGAAATCCGCCCACGGTTGGTCTGGGAGAACGTCCAGAAGCAAGTTGTCCGAAGTCCTTATGCGTTCCTTACCTTTGATGACACAGTAATCGACAAGCACTTTTCTAAAAACATTGAATTAGTTCGCAGCCAATACAGTGGCAATGAACACAAAGTCATCAAGGGCATCGGCGTGGTCACCTGTGTTTATGTCAATCCACAAACTGACCAGTTCTGGATTATTGATTATCGTATTTATGATCCAGACGGAGATGGCAAGACCAAGTTAGATCACATGAAAGACATGTTGCTCAACTGTGTTCACCAAAAGAAGTTGCCCTTTTGGGCTGTCTTGATGGATAGTTGGTATGCAACCAAGAAAATGATGTTGCAGATTGAGAAGTTGGACAAGATTTATTATTGTCCGCTCAAGAGCAATCGCCAGGTTGATGATTCTGGAGGCTCAGAGCCATATCAACGTGTAGACAATCTTCAGTGGACTAAAGCTGAAGAAGAAAAAGGCAAGCTAATCAAGATCAAAGGATTTCCTGGTGCTAAGAAAGTGAAACTTTTTCGGGTCGTGCTGTCTACACAGCGCACGGATTACATCGTCACTAACGAGATGGAGCAAGATAACGTGGAAGTCGTACGAGATGTGTGTGGCTTTCGCTGGAAAATCGAGCAGTTTCACAGAGAAACCAAACAATTGACCGGGCTTGAAAATTGTCAGTGTCGAAAAGAAAGAATTGTTCGTAATCATATTGGCTGCGCCATCTTGGTTTGGGTTCGGCTCAAAGAGGTTGCATTTGACACACAAAGAACTGTGTACCAAGTCAAGCATGACCTTTTGAGCGACTACCTGCGCCAACAACTAAAATCACCTACCGTTCAAATGAAATTTGCGTAAGTCCTATTCCTTTAATTTACAGTCTTCCCCCATTTTGTCACAAGGTTGATTGTACCCATGCGAAATTTCATAGCAGTGTTTTCCAAGAACCTGATCTCGGTGATGACCAGTAGTGGATAAAAATGTATTATTCACATCTCTAACGATATATTCGCGGTCAATGACAATAACATCTTCGTGTAATTGATTCAATAATGCCCGAAAATAGCGTTGGCTTTCTTTGAGCGCACCCTGGGCCTGCTCGCTTTTGGCTGCTTCCAATTCAGCAATTTGCTTGCGCATCGTTTCCATCTCATCGATAAGCTGAGCTTTGGTTTTATTCTTATCTTTCATACTGCCTCTCAATTATCTTTTTCATCAGCCGAAAAAGCGCAAAAACATATCTTCACTATAGCATCTTTGGATTGTATGAATCATGTTGATTAGATGACAAACTTTTGTTGGAGAAACTCGGTTTTTCCTTCGTAGATGAGAAGAATTCTCTTGATTTTCTCTGCAAATTTGCAAAGACACCTTGTTTTCTGAGAAAAAACCGAGTTTCTTTTGGAGGAGAACGCTTACCTTTTTCTTTTTTGGGGATGAAGAGCCGCTTCGCTCCTAACCTCAGCTTGCGTGCCCTAAACTAGCATCTTCTCGCGTGGAGTCTTTCACGATGTCTACGCCGCGTAGATATTTGGGTCTCGGCAAGCAAACCCAAAACACGTATGCTGAGCCTGTCGAAGTACGTGCGATGCGGCTTCTCATCATCCTAAATAGCAGAAACTCGGTTTTTCCTCTTCTTCTGAAATCTTTCTGGTCGAATATCGTTAGTTTTCAGATAAGCTATTAAGATAACGAGAAAAACCGAGTTTCTTGATGATTGCAAATCGCCTATCAACTATCAACTTTCGTAGCGCGACATTTATCTCGCGTTACGAAAATGCCAATTTTTTAGGACTGAATACTGAATACTATTTACCGCTCGCTACCTTCTAAATCTGCGCGCTTCAAATGGACGGTAAAGGTTGTGCCTTCATTGGGGATACTTTCAACGCTGATTTCCCCGCCCATTTCTTTGATGGTTGAATGTACAATATAAAGCCCGATGCCACTGCCCGGAATTTCAGCAAGGGTGACATTTTTAGCGCGGAAAAAACGTTGAAATAAATAGGGAATATCTTCTTCGGGAATGCCAACACCTTTGTCGATAATGGCAATACTCGTGTGAGTGTCATTTTCTAAAACCCTGATTTCTATCTGACTACCATCAGGAGAGAATTTGGTGGCATTGGTCATTAAGTTGACGAAAACCTGCTCCAAGCCGCTTATATCGCCCAAGACCAGGTGGGGCCTATGTTCAATAATCAACTCTAAAGAGATCTGGCGTTTGGCAATAATCGGCTGAATAGATTGCATGGATTCTCTGAGGATGGGTATCAGCTCGATTGGCTTGGATTCGATTTCGACCATGCCGCTCTCTAAACGCCCCGCAGCTAATAAGCGATCTATTAAAGATTTTTGGCGTTTTAGTTCAGATTCAAGCGTGCGCCAATATTCTTTTAATTCGTCCAGGCTTCCGCCCTCCTGAATAAGTTCGACCATCAGCATTGCGGCGGTCAGGGGCGTGCGTAGCTCATGAGAAGCGCGGTTGATGAAATCTGATTTCATCTCGTTTAATTTTGCCTGCTCAGTAATATCTCGAATAACAATGATCGCTTCATTGGCATAAATGGGTGAGAGTTGCGCTTCATATATGCCCTTTGCATAGGGGAGCCGAAACTCAGCCACTTTTTGGGGCGAGAGAAAAGCATCTTGATTCTCATCCCCAATGATTTGAGCAACAAGCTCCTCGGGAAAGGTGTTTTTCAACTTTCTCCCACAAGCTAAATCGCGATGGATATGGAGAGGGTGCTCAGGCTTTGCGCTGTAATCCAGAATATTTCCATTAGTATCAATACGAATGACTAAGTCGGGCAAGGAATCCACCAAAATACGATTTCGAACCTCGCTCATCCGAATGGTTTCTTCGTAATGTTTGCGTTGCAAAACGGCACTGATCAAATTGACCGCCGTTTGAATAGCATCCATTTCAGATTGAGACCAGATTATTTTTTTATCGTCAAAAAAGCCAATATATCCTTGTGCCCCAAATGCGCCATCCATGGGAAAAGAGATGAAGGATATATTCAATCCTGTGCTTTTTTGCCTTGTCTCGGTAGAAAGAGAATAACTACGCCGACTCGCATCTAATATTTTTGGGATATTTTCTGCAATGATTTTTGATATATCTACTTTTTGAGATTGCCAATTTTCCCAGATATATTTATTTTGAACTTTTGGGGGCGTTGAAAAGCTATCCACTGTAAAAATGGCGGCACAAGATATATTCATGATGCGCCCTAAAGATTCCAAGACAGAAGGGATTTTTTCGTCAATACCTGAAGACTGCAAGAGTTTCTCGGTTGCCTCGCTGATCGTTGAGAGAATCAGTGCATTTTGTTTTAATACGCGCTCTGTATTTTTTCTAACCGAGATGTCACGGGCAATACTTTGGATGTAGATCGGTTCTTTATCCTCATCATCGTAGATAATCGTTGTACTGATTTCCACAGGGATAGTGGGACCACCTTTGCATTTCAAAACTCTTTCCTGAAGATTTGAGCGTTGAATATCAGATAGTTCCTTCTCTTCCAAAACACCCTGTGAGACGATCTCGTTAACGGGTTTACCCGCTAACTCCTCTTCTTCATATCCTAATAAATTTAGTGCTTGCTGGTTGGCTGTAATATAGTGAAAATCAAGGCTAATGATAAAAATAGATTCCCCTGTTTGCTCAAATAATGCGCGGTAGGGAATATTCTCATCCCACCCCTGGTTTGGCTTGAGCGGTTTGGCGTCTGGTCTTTTTTTATCGCTAAAATACTTACTTAGCGGGATCGTTTTTTCGTCCATATAGCCTCAATTTGGGTACACAGCCTGTACGCAGCATCCGTGTTTGTTATCAATAATTTTTAGATAGCCGCCATTGGCTTCGAAAACAGCACGTGCAATTGTCAGTCCAACTCCAAGCCCTTCATTTGCTCTTGTATCTCCCTGACTGATTTGGTAAAAACGCTCAAAGACTTTTTCACTTAATTCAGGCGGGATACCTGGCCCATCATCCTGCACACTAATGCCAATCCCTTTTTCAAGAACTTTTATGATTAATTTCACCTTCCCATTTTTCGGGCTGAACTTAAAGGCATTGTCTAAAAGATGCAATATTGAATGAGTAAATTCCTGGCGGGGGGCAAAAATCTCATCTGGAGACAGGATTTCAGAAATAAACTCTAATTCTTTTTCACCATATCTTTCCAGACGCTTTCGAATAGGGTTGAGAAGATGAATATTGATATCAAGCGATTGCCTTATAGAGTTGAGATTTCCCTGATCGATATTGGAAAGCAAAATCAAGTCGGTAGTGAGCGATTCCAAGCGGCTGGCATTAGAAAGTGCCATACGAATGAAACGTAATTTTTCTTCAGGGTCATCTAGTTTCTCGCTGGTTGCCAACTCTAAGGGTAGGAGAATATTTGTGAGCGGGGTGCGCAATTCGTGATGGAAGTTTTGAAGAATTTCGTGTTTTAACTCTTCCATTTCTTTTTCGGCTTGCGCTTTCATTTCTTTACGCCCACGGGCTTGCTCAAAATTTACGCGCTGTAGCACGGCATCAATCCGTGCGAGAAGCTCCTTGGTATCAAAGGGTTTGACAATATAATCATCTGCGCCTTCTTCAAAGCCTCGCAAACGATCTTCTATCTCCGTTCGGGCAGTCAGAAAAATAAAGGGGATCGATGCAAATGCCGCGTATTGGCGTATTATTTTACGCATTTCAAAGCCATCCAAAAAAGGCATCATCACATCGGATAAAACTAAATCAGGCTTATGTTCTTTTATCTGTTCTATCCCTTCATTCCCATCTTTTGCCGTAATCACCCGATACCCATGTCGTTTAATTTTTGCCTTTACGCCCAAAAGAATTGAAGGATCATCGTCAACAACAAGTATGGTCTGCTTAGTCTTCATTAAGTAACCCTCCCAACCCCTGAGTCACACCAAGTGATTCACCCACAAGCGATGAGTTATTATTTACAAACATAATTTGGATATTTACCAAAGAGATCAAATCGCCTGAATTGAGCAGGCAGCGCTCAATTTTTTTGCCATTCACAAAGGTTCCCCCTGTTGATGCTTTGTCATAAAGTATATACTGCTCCCCCTCAAGCACGATTTCAGCATGGTCACGTGATAAAAGGGCTTCATGAAAAACGAGATCATTCTTTAGATTACGCCCCAGCGTTGTTATTTTTTTTATCAGCGGAACTACCTGTTTATTGACAATAAGTGATGCGCCACGCTGGTAAAAAGAAGGTTTATTTGAAGTATCCTTATTCATATTTTTCTCCTTTTACGGGACGATAGCGAATCGCACCCGATTTTTAGCTTGACTCCATTTAATTAGCAAACTCCCCTTTACGATTAAGCCCAGATCATGACTATCTATTTTGGGCTTTTCATGAAGATGCATTGCAACACCTCTATTTTCATAGGGCGATCAAGATTTGTAAATAAGGGGATTCCCTACCTTTGGAATATGGGGGAAAATCTCTAATAGAATCAGGGATATTCGAACTTATGATGACACAGTAACTTTAGTCATCCTTAAATTAGCACCATAGGTCATTAGAGTTGCGGGTTTTTTATGCTAAACTAAATATTGTGATTTCCATGTCGGATATTTTTCCTTGGAGCTGATTATGAAAAAAATAATAGCCTGGTTTGAAAAAATCCCCCCCCAAAAGAGATATACATTATTTGGCTTTTTCTTTGGATTACTTTTCCCAATAGCTGGAATTGCTATTGAAGTTTTCTTCTCTCCTGAAATGACACCTCCCCCCAGTTTTTTAGGATTGCTCACCAGAAATCCTGTGCTCATCATCGTTAATACCGCTCCAATCGTTTTAGCACTTATTTTTAGGGCAATAGGCACACGTGAAGAAAAACTTGCGGCAGCCAACCAAAATTTGGAGGCAAAGGTTATAGAAAGAACCGGCGCACTCGAAAAAAGTAACCAGGCATTGGAAACGGAAAATCTGGAGAGAAAACGTGCCGAAAAGGAAAGCGACCGTCAGAGAAAATACTTTCAGGCATTAATCGAAAATAGCCCCACAGCAGTTGTATTGCTTGATAACGACCAAAATATCACACTTTGTAACCCAGCTTTTGAAGACCTCTACGGATACACTTGCACGGAAATCACAGGGAAAGATATAGATAAATTGATCTCCACAAAAGAAACAAAGGAAGAAGCCGCTACACTTACCCAGGAAGTGATGAATCAACGCGTTCATAAAATTTCAAAGCGGAGACGGAAAGACGGTTCTCTCGTGGACGTAGAGTTGTTCGGCGTGCCCGTATTTTTAGGCGAAGAGCGAGCTGGTGCCCTTGCAATCTACCACGACATCTCAACCCTTGTTCAGGCTCGCCAAGCTGCTGAAGAAGCCAACCGTTCTAAAAGTGAATTTCTTGCAAATATGAGCCATGAGATTCGCACCCCAATGAATGGCGTAATTGGCATGCTTGATATTGCCCTCGACACGCCATTAGACCCCGAACAAAAAGACTACCTCACAATTGCATTAGATAGCGCAGAAGCACTATTAACTTTGTTGAACGATATTCTTGATTATTCTAAGATCGAAGCCAAAAAACTCGATTTAGAAATTATAGAATTCGACTTGCGCAACACTGTAGAAGGTGTTGCCTATACACTTGCTGGTCGTGCTGAAGAAAAAGATTTGGAGCTGGCATCTCTTATCCCTCCAGATTTACCGATCAATTTGCTGGGTGATCCGAGTAGATTGCGACAAATATTGATCAACCTAACCGGCAACGCGATTAAGTTCACAGAAAAGGGCGAGGTTGTTATCAGAACTGAAGCCGTAGAAGAGAATGAAGAACGTGTAAAAATACGATTTTCGGTAAAAGATACGGGCATTGGTATTAAAGCAGATCGTGTCGATGCGATTTTTGAGCGTTTTACGCAAGCCGATGGCTCCACAACACGCAAATTTGGCGGTACAGGGCTGGGATTGGCAATTTCACAGCATTTGGTAGAAGCAATGGGGGGCGAGATGTCCGTAGAAAGCGAGTACGGAAAATGGTCGGATTTCAACTTCACGCTCGAGTTCGAGAAGCAAGCCCAAAAGAAGGTCGAATCGACGTCTAAGATCACCGACTTGCACGGGCTTAGTATCCTGATCATTGACGATAATGCTACGAATCGCCTTATCCTGATAAAAATGGCTGAAGGCTTTGGGGCGAGCGCGCATGCAGTTGAAAGAGGGCAAGAAGGTCTTGATGCACTCCTTGTTAATCGACATAGTGATAAAAACCCCTACGATATGGTTTTACTGGATATGCAAATGCCAGAAATGGATGGAGAGCAAACTGCTCGTGCAATTTTTAGCGATCCGAGAAATAAAAATCTAAGTGTCGTAGTGCTTACTTCAATGGGGAAGCGTGGTGATGCAAAAAGACTTAGCAATTTAGGCTGTTCCGGGTATTTACTCAAGCCAATTAAACAGCAAATGCTTTTTGATTCTTTAGTTGCCGTAATGAATGAAAAAGAAAGCAAATTGCCCGGCACGGGTAGGCTTGTTACTCGGCATCTGGTAAAAGAAGAAAAACAAAAAAGCCAGCGCATTTTATTAGCTGAAGACAACCCAGTTAATCAAAAAGTTGCTGTGGCTTTGCTCCAAAAAGTGGGGCATTCGGTTGATATAGCCAATAATGGAAAAGAAGCTATTGAAAGGCTTAAAGTGAGCCAATATAGCCTCGTTCTGATGGATATACAAATGCCCCTTGTAGACGGTTTTGAAGCCACGCGCCGTATTCGCGCCTGGGAAGCTGGTAAATCACATATTCCTATTATTGCGATGACTGCCCACGCAATGAAAGGAGATCGAGAACGTTGCCTTAAAGCAGGTATGGATGATTATCTTTCTAAGCCCATTGATAAACGCTCTCTTTTTACTGCAATTGATTGCAAAATCCGGAGCATGTCGTCCACTGATTCCGGAGCATGCCGTCCACTAA
>JABGOQ010000160.1 GCA_018645405.1 Anaerolineae bacterium
GTTTTACCTGTCGATCAACCTATTCATTTGTTAAACTGTCTGGTGGCTAGAAAAATAAAAAGATTTTTAAAAATCCGCGTATATCCGCCCAATCTGCAAAACCCGCGTTCCATCTTTACCCCAATAAAAAATTATGAATAAAATTCCCATGTCCTCCCCCGACCTAACAGATGCCGAACGTCAGGCTGTTGCCGATGTAATGAATACACCCATGCTCAGTATGGGGCAATATGTCAAAGACTTCGAGCAAGCCTTCTGCGACCGCACTGGCGCAAAACACGCCATTGCCGTTAACTCTGGCACGGCGGGATTGCATCTCTGCGTCCGCGCGGCTGGAATTGGCGAAGGCGATTTAGTCATCACCACGCCCTTTTCTTTTGTCGCCTCATCGAACGTGATGCTATTTGAGAACGCCATCCCCATCTTTGTGGATATTGACCCCAAAACGGGGAATATAGACACAGCATTGATCAAAGATGCTATTGAGAATACCGAGAAGTACTTACCTCGCAAAGGCGCGAAGACCGATGCAAAAATCAAAGCCATTCTCCCCGTAGATGTTTTTGGTCAGCCCGCCGATATGGATGAAATCATGGCACTCGCCAAAGAATATAATCTGACCGTCATCGAAGATTCTTGCGAAGCCCTTGGTGCGGAATATAAACGAAATCCCGCTGGAATGCTCGGCGATTTCGGTGTTTTTGCCTTTTACCCCAACAAACAAATGACTACTGGCGAAGGCGGTCTTGTCGTCACCAATAACGATGAAGACGCCGATTATATGCGCGCTATGCGCAATCAAGGACGTGCTCCTGGCGATACTTGGCTCACACACACACATCTTGGCTTCAACTATAGACTCGATGAAATGTCTGCGGCATTGGGCGCAGTGCAAATGTCTCGGCTCGATGAGATGCTCGAGAAACGCACGCAAGTGGCAAACTGGTATGAATCCCGTTTGCAAGATGTTGAAGGCGTAGAAACCCAGTTTATCGAAAAATCCACAACTAAAATGTCGTGGTTCGTTTATGTCGTCCGATTTGATAAAAGCATCAACCGCGATGAACTCGCCCAGACACTCATCGCAAAAGGCATTCCTGTTCGTCCCTATTTTGCGCCCATCCATTTGCAACCTTATATGGTGAAGCAATTTGGCTATAAGCGCGGCGATTTCCCCATCACCGAAGATTTAGGCAACAGAAGTCTTGCGCTCCCATTTTCGGGCGTGATGAGTGAAGAGCAGGTGGCCCAAGTTTGCGAAACTATCGCAACGTTAATTTAAACACAAAGAACACAAAGAGCCACAAAGTTTTTTGCTTTTCTTAGAGAAGCTTCGCGCCCTGTGTGTCTAAAGAATAATGACTGAAGAAACTACATTTCTCCCCCCCCGCCAACGCGGCGTTTTCATCCACAGCTTTTTGCTGGCGCTACTCGCTGGCCTCACTGCTTGGGGCATCTGGCTCGCCACCCGTGCAGAGCTGGGTCCCGCCTTCATGCTTGCCGCCCTGCTCACCCTTATTGCCGCCCTGCCCATCCCTTTTATCGGCTACAGGCTCTACGCACTTTTGCGCGCCAACTATCATCTCGGGCGTGAAAAACTCAAGCTCTCGTGGGGATTGCGCATTGAAGAAATCCCCCTTTCAGATGTCGAGTGGGTGCGCCCCATCACCGACCTGACCACGCCCCTAAAATTGCCCCGATTGCGTTTGCCCGGCTCCATTTTGGGATTGCGTCGTCACCCTGATCTGGCGATGGTCGAATTTTTAGCATCGGATGCGAAGACGCTCATCCTTGTGGCGACAGCCAAACACGTCTTCGCCATTTCACCGGATGACCCACGCCGCTTCGCCCGTGAATTTCAACTTGCTACCGAACTAGGGGCGTTATCGCGGACTGAATCATTTTCCACATATCCCACCTTCATCGTTGCAGAGGCATGGAAAAATCTCCTCGCCCGTTACTTTTGGCTCAGCGGCCTTTTGCTCAATATCGGTATTCTTATCTGGGCAAGTATCCTCATCCCTAATTTAGAAAGTATCACCCTCGGATTCAAAGCCTCAGGTGAAGCCCATGGACCTTTCCCCCCTGTACAATTAATGCTCCTGCCTTTCATCAGCTTTACCCTCTTCATCATCGGCTGGGTTGCGGGCTTATACTTCTATCGTTGGGAAGAGCAAAAAATTCTTGCACTCATTTTATGGGCATCTAGCACGCTAACAGGGATTTTGTTTTTAGTCGGCATATTCTTTTCAATCACAAATTAATCCTTCATTCAACATTCATCATTTCCTATGCAACTATTCCTTGGATTTATTTTCGCCATTATCATCTCTCTTCTTGCCTACAAAGCTAAAAGCCTCGACAAAAGTGGTGCTATCGGCGCGACAGTTGAAGGGACTCTCATCTTCGGTATTGGTGGCTGGGAATGGGCAATTCTGCTCCTGACCTTCTTCATCTCCTCCAGTGCGCTCTCCAAGATGTTCAAAAAGCGTAAAATTGATTTGCAAGAAAAATTCGACAAAGGCAGTCGCCGCGATGCCATGCAAGTTCTCGGCAACGGCGGATTAGCCGCATTTTTCGCTCTCCTACATTTCTTCTTTCCTGATACCCTTTGGACGTGGCTCGGATTCTCCGCTGCCCTCGCCGCAGTCAATGCCGATACGTGGGCAACAGAATTGGGTGTTCTGGCTCGCTCTCAGCCGCGTATGATAACTAATCTCAAAGAAAAGGTAGAGAAAGGGACATCGGGCGGAGTTTCTATTACAGGCACTTTAGCCTCTTTGGCTGGCGCAGCTCTAGTTGCTTTTTTTGCAGGCATTTTCTCTCCTTCTGGAGAGTTTTTTCCTGTTTTTGCACTCATCACATTCGCAGGGTTGCTCGGTGCGCTCTTTGACTCACTTCTCGGTGCAACTGTGCAGGCGATTTATTATTGCCCCGCTTGTGAGAAAGAAACCGAACGTCACCCAACTCATCTTTGCAAGACAGAGACAGAGACGCGCTATTTTCGCGGCTGGAAATGGCTAACAAATGACTTGGTCAACTTTGCCTGTGCGGGATTTGGGGTTGTGATCGCGTTGCTATTCTAAGTTGCCAATTATCACGGGCAATTCGTTTTTTTGCCTTTTCTCTCTTTGCTTCCTCCACAATATAATCAACCATCCTAGCGGGGATATTAACACCAGTCGTTTCAATGCTATTGCGAAATTCCATCGTGTGATTAACTTCGTTGACCGTGAATCCTTCTTCTGTTTCAAAAAGATCGACTGCAAGTAAACCGCCACCCATCACCTCTGCTGTGTCTTTACAGATTTTTTCAAGATTTGGCGTAAGGGAGCAATTCGTAGCCACACCGCCGCGCGCGGTATTCGTAATCCAGTTTTCAGATGAGCGGTAGATTGCGCCGATGACCTCACCACCAATCACAAAAGCACGGATATCACGTCCTGGCTTGTTGATATATTCTTGCACATAGAAAATCTTATGATTTACGCCCAACGAGGCTTTATGCTCAATCATTGCCTCTGCCATTTCGTGGCTATTCACTTTAGCGAGCAAACGCCCCCACGAGCCGACAACGGGTTTTAGCACGCAGGGATAGCCCATCGAGTCGGTAGCATCGAGGGCGGTCTTGCTATCAAATGCCATAAATACACGCGGCGTTGGGATACCGGCACTCTCAAGAATTTGACTGGTTATATATTTATCGCCACATTTTTCTGCCACAGCAGAGGGATTTACGACTGGCACGCCATGCGCTTCAAATAAGCGCGAGACATATAACCCACGCGAATGGGAAATAGAGCGTTCGAGAAGCACATCCACATCTGCGGGAAGTTGGGAAATATCGAAATATTGCTTGCCATCGTTTATACGAATAACTTCAATATTTAAGCGCGATTCTAGTTCTTTGAGTAATAATTTTTCTTCAACGCGTAAACGAGAATAGAGAAAACCGACACGAATCATTTTTAGCTCCTTGGTTTGTAAGCATTCAGACTTCAGACATCAGAAAAACTGAAATCCGGTAGCAAAGGGCTGAATACTCTTTGAAAATTAAAACAAAAAACGCGCTCTCCGATGTCGGAGAGCGCGTTTGGTAATAAGAAAATAATAGCGTGCTAATGCACGTTTTTTATGAAATCATCCTTAACCGAACACTGCCCACAAATCCAACCACCGAAGGTGCGGATGCGGGCTGGGGTTTAGCTTTAGCCTCAAAAATGGGAGATGCTTGAGTTGAGTTCATCATTAGCGGCATTCTACCATCGTTGAGATAAATGTCAAGGTAAAGGTATCAAGCCCAAAACACGGGCGAGGCATTTTTATCCTATTCAGAGCTTAAAAGCCCTGTTATTTCATCTACAGCAGAAAATATGCCTAAAACCGTAAGCTAATTTTAATGTAAAGATGATAAGAAAACAGGTACAATAGGCATATGAATATTCCTTATGGTCCTCTCCTTGTTGTCGAAGATGTACCTAATATACTCGAATTGCTCACCGTCACCTTGCGCTTTAAGGGCTACCCTGTTGTAACCGCAGGAAATGGTGTAGAAGCCCTCGAAATGATTGTCAAAGAACGCCCGGCATTGATCATTACCGACATTCTCATGCCGAAAATGGATGGATACGCTTTTGTCCAAAAATTGCGCACAGACATCAAAACACACGACATCCCGATTATCTTCCTTTCTGCTACCTATGTCACGCCCGAAGATAAAGCCTTTGCGCTCAGTCTTGGTGCATCGCGTTTTATCGAAAAACCGATCGACACTGAAGATTTTCTGCTCACCATCGCAGAGCTGCTCACGCAAGGACCTGCCACGCTGCCTCAACCTCTTGAGGATGGAGAGTTTTATATAGGCTATCGTGAACGCTTGGAAACTAAATTGCAGCATAAAAACACTCAAATTACCCGCACAGAACGCTTGCTTAAAACCCTGCCAGAAGATCAAGTTCCAGGTTTTGAACAGCTTCTTGAGCAGGCAAACCGAGATCGCGATCAAATCCGTGCAGAGCTGGAGCAAATTCAGCGTATCCTTAAAAATTCCCCTAAAAAATAAATGACATCCCCAACACTGGCAGACCTCAAAATGCTAGCTCGCGAAGCTGGCAAAATTTTGCGCGCAGGTTATAACAAAAAACATCAAGTGGACTATAAAGGTGTAATCGATCTTGTCACCGAAGTGGATCGTGAAGCTGAAGAATATCTTCTTGAAGCCATTTTGGAGAAATTTCCCGGGCACCATATCCTTGCCGAGGAGAATGGTATTGTGGAGGGAGATGATGACCATATTTGGTATATTGATCCCTTGGATGGAACGGTTAATTACGCACATAATATCCCCATCTTTTGTGTTTCGATTGGATACGCGTACAAACGTGAGATGAAACTTGCTACCGTTTACGATCCGATGCGCGACGAGATGTTTTCTGCCGAACGAGGAAAGGGCGCACGCCTGAACGAGCAAGGGATTCGAGTCTCAATCGTGCACGAACTCGAAAAGAGTCTGCTCGTTACCGGATTCCCCTACGATATGTGGAATACTCCCAATGACAATCTCGCAGATTTTAGTCGCTTCACAAAATTAACCCAAGGAGTTCGCCGTCTTGGTGCTGCAGCGCTGGATTTGTGTTATGTCGGAGCGGGGCGTTTTGAAGGTTTTTGGGAACGCTCTCTCAAGCCTTGGGATGTTGCAGCGGGCGGGCTAATTGCCGAAGAGTCTGGCGCAAAAGTAACCAATCTTAATGGTAATGCAGATTATGTCTCTCCACCTCTCTCAATTCTTGCTGCACCGCCGGTTTTATATGAAAAAATGATGGTTGTGATAGATGATGCAAATATAAGTTGATTTTCAGAACATATAGACAAGAGCATAAAGATGCGTAAGTCCTAATTATTGTAGAAATACATATTTTTTTTGACCATAACGTGTAGAATATAGGGGAGGATGAATATGAGTGTATCTGCTGAAATTCCTATTAGTCGAACAAAAATTACTGTGCCAGAACGGCGTGCTGATTTACTTTCTCGGACACGTTTGTTGGCTTTAATCTATCAACTGCTTGATAAAAAACTGGCTCTTATTTCGGCTCCTGCGGGGTATGGCAAAACCTCGGCTTTAATTGATTTTTCACATCAAAGCGATTTACCCATTTGCTGGCTTTCATTAGATACTCTTGATAGAGACCCACAGCGCTTTATTGGTTATTTTATTGCGGCACTCTCCCATCGTTTTCCAAACTTTGGCGGGCAAGTGGAGGTTTTGCTCACTGAGATAACATCCTTTAAACCAAAGCATATGGAAAGGTTGGTTGTTACCTTAGTCAACGATCTATATGAACATGCTCGCGAGCATTTTGTTGTGATTTTGGATGATTATCATCTTGTTGATTATGTTGAGGAGATACAGCATTTTATTAATCGCTTTGTTCAGCTTGTCGATGAAAATTGCCATCTGATTATTTCATCCCGCTCCATAATCCCGCTTCCCGATTTGCCCTTAATGGTCGCGCGCCAGCAAGTAGACGGCCTTAGCAATTTGGAGCTTGCTTTTCGCGCAAATGAAATCCAGGCATTATTTGAGAAAAACTATCATACAAGCCTGTCAAAAACTGCATCCCAAGCCTTGGAAAAAGAAAGCGAGGGTTGGATTACCGGATTGCAATTATCCAATATGGCTGTTCGACAGGGGGAGACTATTTTGCCCAGAATCACGCGCGCATCAGGTGTGGGGTTATTCGAGTACTTTGCCCATCAGATTTTGGAACAGCAGCCAAAAGAAATGCGGGAATTCCTCTTGTATAGTTCGCTTCTTGGGGAATTCAATGTAGCACTTTGCGAATCGGTTCTTTCTCGTTTTATGCCGAAAAACCAAGTTTTCTCCGAACTAATTACTGCTGTTTTGCAAAAGAATCTTTTTGCACTTTCTGTTGGCACAGACGGGAAATGGATACGATACCATCATCTCTTCCGAGACTTCTTGCAAATAGTTTTGAACGAAGAAGCCCCGAAACTGGTCGACGCTATTTTTTATCGATTATCTGGAATTTATGTAGAACAAGGTGAGTGGGAGAAAGCCTACCATATCTACTTACAACTGGAAGATTTTGAAAAGCTGGGAGAATTGGTTGAAAAAGCAGGGACACCTCTTCTACAAAATGGGCGGCTACTAACACTCAAAAGTTGGTTGGATAATATTCCTGAAGGATTGCGCCAATCACAGCCAGGATTAATATCACTCGAAGGATTAGTTATATGTATGTTGGGAAATGTAACTAAAGGATTGTCTCTCCTAAATCAGGCTGAAATTGCCTTCCGCACTTCTAGGAACACTAGTGGCTTGGCTCGCACATTAGTCAGGCGCACTACTGCTCACCAATACCAAGGGAATTACTCTGAATCACTCATGGATGCTGAAGAAGCACTGACACTAACTAATGAGCAAAAAAACAACTCCGACATCAACTTGGATGCGTTACGATCAAAAGGTTTAAGCCTATATCATTTAGGTCAAGGAATCCAAGCTGCAGAGTGGTTGAAAAAATCGCTAGAAGGTTACACTCAACTTAATAAAACACCTAATATCCTTATTGTTCTCACAGAATTAGGAATGGTCTATCAAGCCATTGGTGATTTTGAGTCCGCTCAAACCTCTTATGAAAAAGCCTTCAATACTGGGCGAGAAATTGGTAATTTGGTATGGAAGGCTAATTTGCTAAACAATTTAGGAGTTTTATATCATCTACTAGCTAGGTATGAAAAAGCCATACAGACTTTTGAAGAAGGGCTAGAATTCGCCAAGCAAAGTGGCCGTATCCGCGTGGAAGTGGCACTTTTGATTGGTTTAGGGGATTTATTTGCTGATTTGGAAGAGATTGAAGCAGCCGGACAGAGTTATCAACAAGCCAGAGAGATTATCCAGCCTGTCAATGATAATTTTTTGGATAATTATTTGGTGTTATCCGAAGCCAAAATCGCACGTTCACGAAATGAGTATTCTCAAGCTCATCAGTTACTTTTATCTGCGCAAGTACAAATTCAAGAAAGCGATTCGAGCTA
>JABGOQ010000161.1 GCA_018645405.1 Anaerolineae bacterium
CCTATCCAATACCGATATCAGCGAAAAAATAAATATGCAGAGGCGGCTATCAACCGCCTCTGCAAAACGTCAATGGCTCTTTACGCATTAATTCTCATTCAGGCGGGCGACTGGTAATCACTACCACGTTTCAGGTCCATAAAGCTCTTCAGAGAGATTGACTCCTTGATTTTCAGGATCAAGTAACCTGTCTGCACCCTGTCTTATAAGTATGGTCTTCGCTGTGTACCTACTCGCTGAAAACAGCGTAGGCGTATAGCTTCAGACCTAACTTGCCGGAAAAGGCACGCATATTCGGATTGCTGGATCGAGTAACAACTGTTCTCTCACCTACACTTACGACAATGCGTGGTCGGCTTCCGTTTCGCCCGGTTTCATGCAGATTCCTCACTATCAGCTGTGAGTCAAAGATCGCAGCCTGGTTACTGGCTATTCCAGGAGATCGCTGCATTCGCGGGGTATCAGCCATTTTCCCCGAAGAATGTAAAGAAAAAAGGAAAAGAAGAAATTTCGTCTTTTCTTGAAGTTTTTAGCATTATTCATTACGCCATTCTACGTCATACAACTTGTATTGTATGACGTAAAATGATAAAATAGGTCAGATAAATATCTGATATTCGGGCTTCTACAGCAATAATTAACGTCACATAATTACTTCAGGAAAGAAAGAGAATGGAAATAAGACATCAAGCCGTAAAAGAATTCGCCCTGTGGATCGCAAGCAACCCCCTGCCGGGCAGACATCGACGCGGCTCAGAGAATACGCTCAAAGGGTATATCGGAGATTTGGGGCTTTTTGCCAACTGGTTCAAACAATCCACCGGTCTTGACTTGGGTGCAGAAACACTTACCCCCGATGATATCCAAGATTATATTTCTCACGCGCAAACAGTAGAGGGGAAAAAGACCGCAACGATCTTGCGCTACTTTGCGGCGATACGCGCTTACGCTTTATATCTTCTGCAAACTGATGAGCGGATTACAAGCGACCTGACTACCGGCATCCGCTTGCCTCGTCAAGAGCAAGCTACAAAACGTGGCCTGCGCCGTCTGGAACGACTTGCAATTGCTCGCGTTTTTGCTGTCCCCTGGAAGAATACTGAAAAGGCAAAACAACGCCTGATCCGAAATAAAGCAATTATCTTTGTTGGCATGTTTATAGGTCTGCGTTTAGATGAAGTTGCAAGCCTAAAACTGAAGGACACCTACATCATTAAAAACTCAACTTCTTCATATATACAAGTGCTTGAGGGGAAAGGCAATAGAGTGCGCACAGTAGGAGTACCACAAAAAGCCCGTGATGCTCTGCTTGAGTGGCTTACTCTGCGAGAGGAACTAAAGCAGGAAGATGGGATTGAGCACGATTATCTTTTTACACAGATCAAAAAGGGTTACATGCCTTTAGGAATACGGGCTTTTCAGCGGATTGCAGTCAAGGTTGGAGAAAGAGCGCGGATAGAAGATCTGACTTATCACATTCTTAGACACACCGCTGTTCGTGTTTGGCGAAAAAAAACTGATGATCGCACCACAGCGGCGCAAATGGGACACAGTATAGCCACGATGCAAAAATACGATGCCCTCCGAGAGAGCGATGTATTGGAAGCCGCCAGTAAGTTCTAAAGCGACAATGATTTCAAGGATAGAGAATGTCGGCGATAAGCCGACATTCTCTTTTTTTAGGACAGGTTAGAGATGGGGCAGTATTTGAGCAACTGTTTGAGCGGTTTTTTTCTGGCAGTCTCTGAGCTTTGCCATCCAAAAACCGTTGAAGGAACCACCCCGCACTTAAATCTGTGCTTAGCAGAACCTTGCAAGTGAGACGAACTTTGTCACTTGCACTCAAATTGCTTACTGCTGCTTGTACGTCTTGCGTAGTCATCATAGCCTCCAAATAAGAGATAGAGACCAAGGGGGATGACATCTCTCCCCCTTGATCCGTGAAAAGGAACATAGGGGGAAAGAAAAGCAAAACAGGCAATCTCGCCTGATTCTAAAAAAGTAGAGAAGAGGTGCGATACACCTCTTCTCAAAAAGTCACTCTCTACAAAGAGGAAGACCCTGACTGAAGGAGGCAGCCAAGCATCAACAATAGGTAGTAGAAAGAGAGTAACAATCTCTTGCTTCTACTAAAGCTAACGCCGAGGCGGACACCGAGTCAGTGTCTATTCAAAGAGAAGAGAAATTTTTTCGCACACCGTATTGGCGTGCGAAAGTCACCTTGCAGGGATTCGAACCCTGAGAGAACAAAATTACGCAAAGCGAATGTACAAATAATAAGGCAAACAACCTTGCCAAAGAGTCCGTCAAACAAAAAAGGAACGGGGTTCCGATCATCAACATTCCCCGGTGTCAGTTGAAACGCTAAAACTTCACCGTGATCGTTGACAACCAAATGAAGCTTGAAGCCATAAAACCAGCCCGTCGTTGTTTTTCCATGTGCGGCAAGACCAGCAAAGACCTTGTTTCTCTTGATACGCCGATTGTGACAGACCTTGATAGGCGTAGAATCAACGAACGAAATACCGGTGCATTTTCATCGACGCAACATTAGATACAGGGTTAGATGAATAAAAGCCCTAGACATCAAGCGCACAAAGCGACTGTAGCAAACCACCCCTGGAAACTCCTCTTGCAAGTATTTCTGAAAATGGTTCTGATAATAGGCTTTGAAGGTTCGATAACCAGATTGGTGAAAGTGAATGGTAATCGTCATTACTTCACTTAAAGAGAGGCGAGATTTTTTTCTCATCTGGCGTAACCCTTTTCCCAATTGAAAACGTTCCCATCTCGGTTCTAAACGCTGGCAGAAATCATCAACATCACAGAAGGTTTCGACTAAACTCATGATTAGGGTTCCTTTTAGAGAGGTTTGGATCGCTAATCTATAGCTTACTCTATTTGGAACCCGCCCTTATCCGCAACTCAGGTTATTAGGAAAAAAGAATTACCCCGCCGCAGCGACGGGGTAATGAACCCTTGTAAGGAATAAAACAATAAATCATAGAGACTGATAAACCATGAACCCTTACAAATTTATGTTTTTAATCTCCTTCAAAAATACTTTAACAACCTCTGGATCAAAAAGTGTCTCGATTTGTTCGTCAATACAGAGGAGGGCATCTTCACTAGACCATGCTTTTCGATACGGCCGCTCAGAAGTCCGGGCATCGAAAAAATCTATTACTGCAATAATATACGCAGCAATCGGGATTTGTTTGCCTTTCAAACCATACGGATAACCTGTGCCATCCTACTTTTCGTAGTGCTATCGCCGGATCGAGGAGAAGTACGCTTTCGGGTAGTCTTAGTTTCTATTCGGTGTTCGGAGCATCCAAGGCTAATATTTACCGCCACCTTCATCCAGATATTTGATGAAAGCGTCCACTACTTGAGGGTCAAAGTGTTTGGCAGATTCTGCCTGGATATAGGCTAATGTTTTTTCTTGGGACCAAGCCTTTTTGTAAGGGCGCTCCGAGCGCAGCGCGTCCCAGACATCGACAACAGCAAAGATGCGCGCATTCAAGGGGATTTGCTCACCCACCAACCCACGCGGATAGCCTGTGCCATCCCACTTTTCATGGTGGCAGTAAGGAATGTCTAGCGCTGGTTCCAAATAATCGATAGAAGAAAGCCATTTATAGGCAAAGACTGGGTGCTTGCGCATGACCTGCCACTCGCTTTCGGTTAGCTTCCCCGGCTTTTGTAAAATGGAGTCAGGGACGCCCATTTTGCCAATATCATGTAATAATGCACCGCGACGAATATGTGCGAGGTTTTCTTCACTGTATCCTAGCGTCTTGGCTAACTCGATGGTTATATTGACCACTCGGCGGCTATGCCCTTCGGCTTCCATATCTCGCAATTCGAGAGCCTTTGCCCAACCTTCGATCGTGGCATCATACGCCAAGCTCAAATTCTTATTCGAAATTTGTAGGTCACTATGCAGGGTGATATTATCGATCGCTATGGCTGCCTGCTCTGCCAGGGTTTGCAAGAAAGATATCCATTCGTCACTTGGGTTGAGCAAAGAGCGGTGGAAGATTTCCAGCACGCCAATCAGTTGATCCTTTGCGATCAGAGGAACACCATAATAAGACACAAAATCTTCTTCATTGATTTTGTCAGGTTTCAAAGCACGAATTTTTGATTGGTCCAAATCCTGGATAAAGATATCGCGTCTATCCAAGGCAACCTTTCCGGCATATCCTTGACCCAGAAGTAAATTCGTTTCTCGAATCCAGGCAGTTTGAAAACCTTGACCTTCGAAAAAGCTGAGTATTTGCCCTTTCTTTTCGTAAAGAAGCACCGCCGCCGCATCCACTGCCAGCTTCTCTCGTAATTGGTCCAATAGAATATTCAAGGTAACGTTCAAGCCGAGCCCGCTGGTAATCGCTTGGTCAATTTTACGCAACGTGTCCATTCGCTCCAAGCGTTGGGTAGCTTTTTGAAATAGTTGGGCGTTTTCGATAGCTTGGGCAGCCTGAGAAGCAAAGGATAGCGCCAGATCAGCTTGCTCTGGCGAATAGGCATCAGACTGAGTGCTGTCCAAGGTCAAGATTCCGATCAAGGTATCGCGGACGAAGAGCGGAACGCCCATCCAGCTTCCCAAGGTCGCAGACCTCCCACAATTTTCAAAACGGGTATCACCATCAAGATCATTCAAAGCAAGCGGCTTTTGCATTTCCTGAATCTCTTTGAAGAGTTTGTTTTCACTAGGGAAAATTTGCCCTTTGCTCGAAGGCGTGATGCCAAAATCTGCTACCACGCGTAATCCGTCTTTCTCGTACAAAAAAATGGCTCCGCTATCAAAGGGGATCACATATCCAATTTGAGTGAGGATGAGATCCAGCACTTTTTCTGATTCCAGGGAGGTACTGAGCGCTGCGGTGACTGTATTCAGCGTTTCCAACTGGCTGGTATATTGTTGTACGGTAACTTGCGCCTGCACGCGTTCACTGATATCTTCTTTCACTGCAACAAAATTATTAATTTTGCCATCTTCAGAAACTAAGGGGACAATGGTCATTTCTTCGGGGTATAAGGTACCGTCCTTGTGTTTATTAACGATTTTGCCGCGCCATGCCTCTCCGGAGGAGATTGTATCCCACAGTTTTTTATAAAGCTCAGGTTCGTTTTGCCCAGATTTTAAGATACGGGGATTCTGCCCCAACACCTCTTCTGCTGAGTAGCCGGTCAACGCAGAAAAAGCTGGATTGACCCACTCAATTGCTCCTTCGGTATCCGTAATAATAATTGCATTGGCAGCTGATTCGAGTGCGTGCGATTGTAATTTAAGCTGTGCCTCCGCTTGTTTGCGTTCGGTGATATCGACAGCCATGCTTTGGACTAACCGTCTGCCCCTGGCGTTCTTTCCCAAAGGTGTTGTTTTGAATTCCCAGATCCTCTTTGAACCATCTTTTGCCGTAATCGTCCATTCGCCTTCTTCAACTGTTTCATTGATCTCAAAGAGTTTATTAATATACGCCTTTTCTTTACCGATAGATGAGCCGTAAGCCTTTTCTGTCCAGTCTGACATTGTAGAAATATCTTCAAGAAGATATCCGGAATACTCTGTCCAGCCTTTACTTATCTGCAGAATATTGTCGTCCTCGTCATGGATCATAATTGGAACTGGCGAATCCACTACAGCGCGTCTGAATTGCTCATTACTTTCCCGAAGAGCCTGAGTTCGCTCGCCTACAAGTTCCTCAAGATGTTCCTGATACTGCTGATTCTCATCCTCCAGTCGGAGGCGTTCATCGTCAAGTGTTTTTATCTTGACCGCATTGGCTACTGTTTTGACAAGCTCTTCTCTGCCAATTGGCTTGGTCAGGTAATCAAATGCTCCGGTACGCACAGCCTCAGAAGCCGTCTCTATGGTCGGTTCACCAGTCATCATAATTACTTGAACACGTGGTGCAGTTTCTTTGATGGATTTAAGCAGTTTCACCCCTGTGATGCGCGGCATAATGATATCTGTCACTACCACGTCATAATTTTCTGCTGTGAGCATCTCCAGTGCTTGATCAGCGTCACTCGCCACATTGACTTCGTAATCTTCATTTTTGAGAAATTCGCTTAACGTGACACGAATACTGCGCTCATCATCGACGATCAATACTTGAACCATAATCAACTCTCCTGCATGCAGTCCATGATATTCCAGACCCCTTCTTATAGATCCCAGCCATTGTCCATGGGAAGATCAAGATAAAATCTGGTTGGTTGCCCCTTTTCACTCTCAAAGCTTAGTTCACCATGATGATCCTTAACAATACCAAGGCTGATAGAAAGCCCCAGCCCGGTACCTGTGGCACGGTCTTTGGTCGTGTAGAAAGGATCGAAAATTCGTTCTCTGATTTCAACCGGAATACCCACGCCATGATTTTCAACCGTTGTTCGTAGCCATCTGCGCCCTTCTTTCTCGAAGAGTTTCACATTCACGGCGATAATCTTCTTCGGGTCGTATTCAGGGTAGCGGGCGTTGAGTGCATCACGAGCATTGGTGAGCAGATTCATCAAGACTTGCTGGATCTGCTGGCTACGACACTTAATCTCAGGGAGATCATCTGGCACATCGACCTCCAATGTGATTTGATCCCGTTTAATGATCGTCCGGATCAATGAGAGTGTGCCGTCTACAATATCCGTTATTCTGGCTGGGCTGTGTGATTGCTTTTCCTGCCGAGAGAAGGTGAGCAGGTTATTTACTATCGTGGCGACGCGTTCTGTTTCATGACCAATTTCATTAGCGAATTCGCGCAATTGACTCTGAGATGGATCAAGACGTTCACTGATCAATGTGGCATAGTTCATGATGCCCATAATAGGGTTATTTATCTCGTGAGCAACTCCACTGGCCAGCGTGCCGATGGATTCAAGTTTCTGCCCGTGGCTCAAATGGGCTTCCATCTGCCGCTTCTCTTTCGTTGCCTGTACCTGCCTTGTGACGTCTTCGATGCTGGACCAAATATATTTTTCACCACCCATTTCGATAATCAACCCCTGCGCGCGCACTGAGATAAAGTGACCATCCTTGTGAATATATTCTTTTTCATAAGGACCATAATGCCCCAATGTATTCAGGCTGATCATTTTTTTTTCTTCCTGGTCTGTGTATTTTTCTGGTGTAATATCCCAGTAGGTGAGGCTTAGTGTTTCAGCTATGGTTCTGCCAATCATACTTGCATAGGCAAGATTTACATCAACGAGCTTCCCTTCCATTGAAGTAAGCGCGAGACCAATGGGGCTTTGATCGAAAAGAGTACGATTGTATTCTTCACTCTCTTTTAGTTTGCCAAAGGACAGATCATATTCTAAGTAAAGAATGAAGATGATCGTTAGAACAGCGAGAAAAGTTGTGCCGACAAATCCGATGGCTTGATTTTTATAAATGAAGATAAATCCCAGCGTGTGACCAGCCCCAATAATGGCAATCCCCACCATCCAGTAAAAGCTGGATCTGGCAATACGTAATAATAGATTCCGTTGGGATATTGCGACAGTGATTAAGAATATCAGAAAAGATGCCTGAACCAAGAGGGCAAAGGTGGTTGAGACATCCACCGCAAAAACAAGTTTCAAGAGCATCGCTACAAAGATAAAAGCAACGCTACCCAAAATAATATAATTGCTGCGGAAATTCCAGAAATTTGAAAGGGCACCAAAAATGATGAGGACAGTACTGCTCCCAGCCAGCAAGCTGAACATAGCCCACAGGGAACTTGATATGCTCGGTTGAATATCGTATAAAGTGACAATTCCCAGCAATGGCCCCACGCAGCCGAACAGCCAGCCTATAATCAAGAGAATATATTTATCTTCTCTCTTCTGGAGAAAGAGATTAAGCCCAACCAGTATCCCGCCAAAACGAACAAGACTGAGAATCAGTAAGGATACAAATAGAGATTCGTTTCCAATTAGCATGAGTTTTACCTCTGATATGATATGTCCTTATTGTGAGTTGATCACAAATCCCAGCCATTATCGATTGGCTGTACGTCCTCAGACTTTTCGGACACATACTTAATGGAGGCTTTCCGCCTCGC
>JABGOQ010000068.1 GCA_018645405.1 Anaerolineae bacterium
CAAGTAATCACTAAAACAACGGATGAAGACCAGTTAATTGAACAGGTAACAAAACTATTTGGAGATAACCAATTCTCTGATAATTTTGGCATTTTGTTGGTGGATGAAAAGGATGGAGTATTGCGGGTGCACCCATCCTGTACATTTAATGGAAATCTATCAGAAAAAGTGGTTTTCACCTCTTTCGAGGGGAGCGTCATATGGCATGTTGCCAAGACAGGGAATTCGGAACGAGTTCCAGATGTAACAGCAATCCCAAATTGTATAATTTTTGACCTTGAAACGCGATCTAAACTGGTTCTACCCCTTAATCTAGGAAAAACCACCATCGGGGTCATAAATGCTGAGAGCAAGATACCGAATGGTTTTTCCGATTCGGACGAACGCTTTTTAGTTATCCTTGCCAGCCAAATCTCTATGACAATTGCACACTTACGGGCAGCAAAAAACGAGAATAGATATAAAGAGCAAACCTTTCTTCGAGACGCATTTATATTATTGTCATCTACTTTAGATTATAAAGCGGTCCTCAAGGAACTTACAAGGCAACTCTGTTTAGCCGTTGATGCTACCAGCGCGTATATCAATGAAGTAGATGAAAAGCAGGGAGTATATATTAGTATCGCAGAATACATCAGTCCCAAAGCCGGTGATGAAGAAAAGGTTTCTGATTTAGGGGAACCGTATCCGATGTCCTTGTCCTCCGAAGCAGTGGGTGGAAATTCACCAATTGACGAATTTCAGTGGGTGGAAGAGCTTCGACAAGGCATCCCCGATGTTGATCATTTTGATGATCTGGACATTCCCAAAACACAATATGAAGAGATGGAGCACTATGGGGTCAAATCAATTTTGTACATCCCTCTGATAGCCAAGGGACAGTTGGTAGGGTTTTCTGAGATATGGGAAAGTCGGCATAAAAAAGAATTTTCTGACGCCGAAATCAACCTCTGTACTATATTGTCACAGCAGGCCGTGATAGCACTCGAGAATGCCCACATGTTCGATCAAGTAAAGCATTATGCATCCCATGATGAATTAACGGGATTATACAATCGCCGCTGGCTTCTAGAACTCGCTCAAGCAGAATTCAATCGATGCATCAGATATGATCGATCAATATCCCTATTGATGCTGGATATCGACAATTTTAAAAATTTCAACGACACTTACGGACATGCGATCGGTGATGAGGTATTACAAGCTGTTGCCAATTTTTGTAAGGAGAGCATGCGTGACTCAGATTTTTTGGGCCGCTATGGTGGAGAAGAATTTGTACTTGTTCTCACTGAAACCCTGCAAGAAGAGGCCAAAATTTTTGCAGAACGACTGAGGAAAAACATTGCCAAGACAATGATACCAACAGACAAGGGAGAACTTAGTGTAACCGTAAGTATTGGCTTGGCTGAGAACGATGGGATTACTCCCAATTTGGAAAAATTGATTGATCGCGCTGACCAGGCTATGTATGTCGCAAAAAAGAAGGGACGTAACCGGATTGTAGTCGGTGCCTAAAAGGTGAAGCGCCTAACAACTGATCTAGCAAAGTATAGATTATTTCTTTGGAAAAGAAGGCGAAAACATATACCGCTATAATGAACATAGTCCGCACCCACCAGCAAATAACGCAAGTCGTTGGGGTGCTATCAAAGGACAGAAAATGGAAAAGCAATATCACATAAATTTAGAGAAATATACTTTGCAGAAATTCAAGAATAATCTTAAGTCGCGGGATATGATCCCGAGTCGCGTCAGCTTAAAAGACGAATTGGATGAACGCTTCAAGATATTGGAATCCAGTGGAATTAGAAATCTTAAGGAACTGATTGAGAAGTTAAAAACGAAGCCGAAAATTGAACTCTTTGCAAAGGAAACAGGCTTATCAATAGAATATCTAACACTTCTCAAGCGAGAAGCAAAAAGCTACCTGCCAAATCCAATTCGATTGGATAAATTCTCTGGAATTCCAACGAAATATGTGCAGAGATTGGATGCTGAAGGTATCAAAAATTCTCGGCATTTATTCAACACGGCGCAAGATAAAAATCAAAGAGAGAGCTTGGCGCAAAAGACAGAAATCCCGATCGAAGTGATGGATGAGCTTCTATGTTTATCTGATTTAGTCAGGGTCTATGGCGTTGGCCCAATATTTGCGAGAATGATCTACGACGTTGGTGTAAAAACCGTCAAAGATTTTATAGAAAACACCGCCGAAGAATTTATAAAAATCTACGAAGAAAAAGAGCAAAAGAAAGCAGATTTTGGAGTCGGCGAGATTCAGTTTAGTCTCCAATTGGCGAAAGAGTTAGATATTGGTATTGAGATATAAGAAGTGGAATACTTTTTAACACGAATGTTCGCGAATGGACGAATGACGCGAATAAAAAACGTTAAAAAAATCGTGAAATTCGCACATTCGTTTTTAGCGTAGCAACATTCCCGTTGAGAAAGCTCATGCCGAAATAGGGAGGCTCTTCAGATGGGCTCAAAATCATCTCAACTCTACGTATCAAGATTCATTTCCTTCATTAACACCCGCAAACCTAAAAATCCTCATGGTAAAATTACAGACTTATTTTACCTATCCCTCCCAAAATGGAGTTCCCCTTATGAAAAAAACTGATTACCTTTTTAAGAACGCCATTGTCCTGACAATGGACAAAGACCTTAAACAATACGATCCCGGCGCAGTAGCTGTGAGTGGCGATAGTATCGTCGCAGTTGGTGCAGAGGACGAAATTCTTAACGCCTATGATGCAGCCGAAGTAATTGATTGCGGCGGCAAAGTGCTAATGCCCGGTTTGGTGAACGCGCACACCCACGTCCCGATGACGCTGCTGCGCGGTCTCGCCGACGACCTTCGGCTGGATGTTTGGCTAATGGGCTATATGATGCCCGTTGAGCGTGAGTTCGTCACCCCCGAGTTTGTTCGTTTGGGCACAAAGTTGGCTTGCGCCGAGCTAATTCGCAGTGGTGTAACAGCCTTTGCCGACATGTATTATTTTGAAGACGATGTTGCCGAAGCCACCGCCGAAGCAGGGCTACGCGCACTCTGTGGGCAATCGGTCATGAAATTCCCCGCCCCAGATGCCCCATCTTATGAAGACGCTCTCGTCTACGCACGCAACTTCATCGAACGCTGGAAAGACCACCCCTTGATCGTCCCGGCAGTAGCTCCCCACGCCCCATATACCTGCACGCCAGAAATCCTGAAAGCCTGCGCCGAATTAGCAAATGAATTTGATGTCCCCCTCCATATCCATCTCGCAGAAACATCCTTTGAAGTCGAAAATATGCGCGAAGCTGAGGGCATTCCTGTCATCCCTTATGTCAAAAAGCATCACCTCTTCGAGGCCAAAGTCCTCGCCGCCCATTGTGTTCATATTGACGTAGGAGAAATTCGCACACTCTCAAACCTTGGTGCTGGCGTGGCACATAATCCCTCATCCAACATGAAGTTAGCTTCGGGCGTTGCGCCTGTCCAGAAAATGATCGATGAAAATGTCCCTGTCGGGATCGGGACAGATGGCCCCGCCTCGAATAACGATCTCGATATGTTCGAAGAGATCCGCTTAGCCGCATTTATCGCGAAGGGATTTAGTGGGGACCCCACCTCTATCCCGGCTGCTACCGCGCTGACAATGGGAACCCGCCTGGGAGCGGAAGCGATGCACATCGGCAATTTGACTGGCTCATTGCAAGTGGGCAAACGTGCCGACCTGATCTTGATCGACATCTCCAAATCCCATAATGCCCCCCATTTCCGCCGCGACCCAAATAATATCTACGTTCAACTTGTTTACGCCGCAAAATCAACCGACGTGACCGACGTAATGGTCAACGGTGCCTTCGTAATGCGTGAGAAAAATCTGCTTACGCTAGATGAAGCGGATCTGATGGAAAAAGCACAAGTCTACGCTGAAAAGATCGATGCCTTCCTGCTCGAACGGGAACAATCGCTCTTCTCGAAACTGGTCGCTTTAGGCGGCTCGTCGGAGGAAGAATCCTTCGAGGTGCAGACCAAGGTCAAGGTGACCGAGCAATTTGACGTCGAAGCTGCGCTCGCGGCTTCTAATCTAGAAATCATCCGCTCACGTCGTTATCGTGAATATGATCTCTACTTCTCCTTTGATGATCCATCACAAGGACGCTTGCGCTATCGCGAGGATGAATTCATCGACGACGAAGGCAACGTGGAACACGTCCGCGCTCGCCTGACGCTAATTGGGCAAGCAAGAAAAGAAGAATTTAAAGACGATGTCCTTCTCTCACGGAGCCGCTATCTTGCACCGGCCACAAATTCACGTCGTTTCTACCGCGAATATTTCAAACCGAAAACGGAGCAAACCATCCAGAAAGAACGGATGCGCTGGTTGGTTGAGTTTGAAGGCACAGAATTTTTCATCAACTTCGACCTCTTCAATAAACCTGATCTTGGCAGATTTCTTGAGATCAAGACACGCACTTGGAGCCGAAAAGATGCCAAACGCAAAGCAAAAATGACTTCAGAATTACTCGCACTACTGAACGTGGAAGAAAAAGCGATAATAACCGACGACTATATTGAGCTTGTCTAAACAAAAACCAGACTTGATAGTTGTGATTTAACCTTTGTAGAAAAATGTGTAACACAAAAAGGTCAAAACACGAGTTTTTAAGTTTTTTCGCGATATTCACGTAATTCGCGTTAAAGATTTCTGTGACTATTCATTTCCAAAATAATTCTCACGATTAACTACCGTGCCGCCAACGAAAAAACAAGCTCAAACTAAAACCATAATTATCAAATCAGAGAGAAAACTATGAAGACATTAGCAAAATTCATCGCGGTACTTTCCGCAATTCTATTTGTCATATCACTGGTTGCCGCGCTCTTTTTATACAGCCTTGAAAAAAACGCCTTCGACGCAGAGACTTATAAAGAAGCCCTCCAAGATGAGGGTGTCTATGAGCGTTTACCAGCCGTGATCGGAGATCAACTTGTCTCTACCATGGGCATTGATCGCTGTGCTGAAAACCCAGTTACCTGTGATCTTGAAAACCGCAGCCCAACACTGGATATCTGTCTCGAGAAAGCACTCGGTAGCGAAGCGTATCAGGCACTATCAAATAATGAACGCTCTCCTTCTGATGCAGAAAAAGTACGATATATACCCTGCTTCAACGAATACGGTTATCCTGCAATAGAAAAAAACGATAACCCAATTACACCTCTGATCGGAAACCTAACAGCCAAAGATTGGGAATTGTTGATCATCGCACTCATCCCGCCAGATGATCTTGAAAATATGAGTGAAGAGACTATAGATCAACTATTTGCTTTTCTCAATGGCAGTACTGATTCTGCATCAATATCTTTTCGTAGCCTAAAAAATCGTCTCGTGAGCGAAGCAGGCACAGACGCAGTAATGAGACTCATCGAAGCACAACCTTCTTGTACCGCATCCGATCTTCTAAAATTAGCCAATCTCTCAGCAGAAAGCGCAATGGTATTCTGCAATCCACCAGAAATAACCAAACCTTTACTAAGACCCTTCATCGAAATTAAACTAAAAATTGCCTCGGCGACAATTCCTGAAGAAAAAGTTTTTCTCCAAAAAACAAATATGGGCAATGATTTTATTGATGCACAATCCACACGTCTGCTAATGCGCTTAAGCCCTCTCCTCCCGATCATATTGCTTTTGCTCATCACCATGCTTGTCGTCCGCTCCCTCTATTCATGGCTACGCTGGTGGGGCATTCCCCTACTCACAACTGGCATTATCTCTTTGATTCTCAGCTTAATGACAGCCCCCATCCTACAGGTATTTTTTAGCATGCCCTTTATCGGAGGCATGTCAATGGATGTTTCCGGGAGCGTAACTGAACTGATATACGACCTTCTCCAAACAATCACCCACCGTCTTGTTGAAAATATTGCCATCTACGCACTCATCCTCATAGTTCTGGGATTAGTGATGACAATTGGTTCAATATTTGCAAAAAGGATGGAAGAATCGATCGAGGTAATTTGATGGATAATCCAACCCTAAACTTGATCCACGCACACGGATCTGTTCGACGGTACAAACCCGACCCTGTGCCTGCTTCCGCTATAGAAAGAATCGTTGCCGCCGCACAACGCGCATCCACATCGTCTAATATGCAAATATATAGCGTAATCGCTGTCACTGATGCAGACAAGCGCAATCAACTTGCCGAGCTATGTGGTGGGCAAAGCCAAATCCGTGAAGCCCCCGTTTTCTTGGCATGGTGCGCCGACCGCGCCCGTCTCGACCAAGTCTGTGCCCTGCGCGGCTATATGCAAAGCTCAGAAACCCTCGAAAACTTCCTTGTCGCCGCAGTAGACGCAGCCATCGCAGCCCAAACTGCCGCGCTCGCCGCCGAATCAGTGGGATTAGGCATCTGCTATATCGGCGCAATTCGGAATAATTCTACTGAAGTAATCAAACTACTTGAACTGCCAAAAAGCGTTTTCCCCATCACAGGCATGACAGTTGGCGTACCTGTACAAGCGCCACGCATCCGTCCGCGTTTGCCGCAAGAAGCCATTCTACACTGGGAGAGTTATAACCCCGACCAGGATGCTGCCTTACTTTCCTACGACCAAACCATGATAGAGACAGGAATCTACAAAGACCGCCAAGTCCCCATTCCCGGCAAAGAAGGCCAAACAGAATCCTACGGCTGGATGGAGCACACCGCCCGACGCGTATCTCAAAAAGTAAGGCCAGAAATGCGAGCAATCATCGAAAAACAGGGGTATGGGTTGAAATAAAAGATGGCCCAAAACAACCAATAGCCACGACCTTCGAAAATCGTGCGTTTTCGTTAGGAAAAACTCTCACTCAACAAACTCTGAAACAACCCCTCGACTTGACGCTCTGCCTCCCGCGCCGGTTTTGACAAATTACCTCAGACTGGTCTATAAGCCGCATCTTGTTCAGGGATTTTCATCCCCTTGGCGATTATCTATCTATGCAGTCTACCTGAGACTTAGGGAGCGGGCAGCTCATCGTCTCTGCTTGACCTTGCTTCTGGTGGGGGTTATCTAGCCATGCACATTGCTGCACATGCTGGTGGTCTCTTACACCGCCTTTTCACCCTTACTCTCGCGAGAGAGTGGTTATTTTCTGTGACCCGATCCGATAGATCTCTCCATCCCGTGCTTTCCACGGCACCATGCCCTACGAAGTGCGGACTTTCCTCGACGCTTTCACGCCGCAACCGCCCGACCAGCCCGAGGTGATGTGATGATACTCTTTCGACGAAGAAGCGTCAACTCTGCGCGCTATTTTAACGAGTTTTGCTTATCGTCTGGATATCGTTATTAAAGGATAACAAGTCAAAATCAGGTGCGATTCATCTTAATCCAATTAAAATCTTCAAAAAGTCCATACTCGCATAAGTTTTTATACGGTAAAATAGAGGGGTCTCAAAAGTTTATCTATCAGGAGTTTTATTGTGAGTCAATGGCCCGGAAAATATGTGATTGGTTTAACTGGAAATATTGCCACAGGAAAAAGCGTGGTTCGCAAAATGCTTGAACACTTAGGCGCCTACAGCATTGACGCCGACGCACTTGCCCACCGCACCATGGCAAAAGGTGCACCAGCATACCAGCCCATTGTGGATATTTTTGGCAACTGGATTCTGGGAGAAAACCAGGAAATTGACCGCACCAAACTGGGGCAAGTTGTCTTCAGCGCGCCAGAGGCAATGCAGAAACTTGAAGAAATCACCCATCCTTTTGTGAGACAAGCCATAGATTTGTTGACCAAACGCTCCAAGCATAAAGTGGTCGTCATCGAAGCGATCAAGCTCCTCGAGGGCGAGCTCGCATCTTATTGCGATAGTGTCTGGGTTGCAGATGCTCCAGAATCTTTGCAACTTTCTCGGATAATGAAAAAACGAGGATTAAGTGATGCGGATGCACGCCAACGCATTCAGGCTCAAAACCCACAAAAAGACAAAATAGACGCAGCCGATATTGTGATAGACAACTCTGACTCTTTTGAGGAGCTTTGGAAACAGGTCGTTGCTGGTTGGGAGAAAATTGAACTTAGCAGTGTGAAAGACGCCGCTTCAGAAATTGTAGAAGAAGCAAAAAGCGGTGATTTTGCTGTCAAGCGCGGTCTCCCGAGAGACTCCGAAGCGATTGCTGCGTTGATGACTCGACTTGGCAAGATTGAGATGAACTCAAGCGATGTAATGGCAGCTTTTGGAGAAAAAGCCTTCTTCATCCTTAAGTTGGATGAGAAGCTGGTCGGGCTTGCCGGTTGGCAGGTTGAAAACCTCGTCACCCGCGTTTCTGACCTCTATATTAACGATGGTATTTCAGCAGACGATGGATTAAAAGCCCTCCTTGAAGAAATTGAAAAAGCATCAAATTCTTTGCAGAGCGAGGCCGCACTCCTTTTCCTTAATTCAGAACTTGCAACGCACGAAAAGACCTGGAAAAACCTCGGCTATGAAAAACGTACATCCCAATCTCTGGGCGTGCAAGCTTGGGAAGATGCAGCAAATGAAAGGCTCAATGCCGATAGAACGCTCTTTTTCAAACAACTTCGTATGGACCGGGTACTCCGCCCGATTTAGTTATTCAATGGGCTGGCTTTCCAACCCACTTTTATCTCATTTAATCCTGTGACCAATTTTCTCAGCGATATTCTCTTTTTCTTTGAACGACTTGATTGGCTAAGCGTTGTTGATATTCTCCTCGTTACGTTGATCTTTTTTGCCCTGCTTTATATTCTACGAGATACGCAGGCGATGGCGCTTTTGCGCGGCGTTCTCTTTTTAGTTGTCTTCATCATTTTTCTTACCAGTTTGCTTAATTTGCCCGCTTTTTCGTGGCTAATTAATACCACTCTCCCCGCACTACTTTTGGCAATTCCGGTTATCTTTGCCCCAGAAATTCGCCGCACGCTTGAGCGAATTGGACGCGCAGGTGCAATCTACCCGACCAGTAGCCAAAACACAGAAACGAAAATAGAAGCGATGATTGAGAGCATCATTAGTGCGACAGCGCGCCTCTCTGCTCGTCAACATGGGGCATTGATTGTTTTGCAGCGCCTGGATAACCTTGAAGCCTTTATCTCAACAGGTGTGCGGATGGATACCACCATCTCACCTGAAATTTTATTGCAGATTTTTTACCCCAACACCCCTCTTCACGACGGCGCCGTGATCATCTCGGATTTTGAAATTGCTGCCGCTTCCTGTATTATGCCTCTCTCCTCGAGCGGAATCTTGGCACGCTCCCCCGAACGTGAAATGGGACTTCGACATCGTGCCGCTCTGGGCACATCCGAGGTGAGCGATTCACTCGCATTAGTAGTCTCGGAAGAAAATGGCGATATTTCCATTGCCCAAAGTGGGCGGATCATTCGTCAACTTAGCCCAGAACGATTAAAGAATATCCTCTTGGCTTTTTATCGCCCTACAGGGCTAAATCGCAGTGTAGGAATATTGGAACGTTATCTACCTTTCCTTTTTAGGCGCAAAGAAGAATAATATGTTTCGCTGGCTTGGCAAAAATATCGGTACTTTTTTACTCGCGCTCGTTCTCTCGATCGGTGTTTGGGTTGCAGCAGTTAACGCATCAGACCCAGACGAGGAACTCATCTATCCAGCACCGATCACGCTCGAGGTGGTAGGGCAAGATACTGATCTTCTGATTACAAATATTCATTCGGAAGAAATCGAGTTAACCCTGCGCGCACCGCGCTCCATTTGGGCACAGCTCACCGCAGATGAAAGTAGCATCCATGCTATTCTCGATCTATCTGGTCTCAAGGCTGGACAATACTCGCTGGAGCCACAGATTCAGATCGGCATCCAGCCAACACGGATTATTTCTTTCTCACCCGCCTCGATCACTATAATACTGGAAGAGTTAATTACGCGCAGTTTCCCCATTCAACTAAATCTTGTTGGGGAACCTTCAGTTGGCTATCAAGCTGGCCTCCCCAAGATCAACGTCGACGAAGTAATAATTTCTGGCCCAAAATCACTGGTAGAACGTGTTGAATCCGTGCGAACATCCTTTAATTTAGATGAATCCCGAGAGAATATAAGTGAAAATCTCTCGCTAGAGGCTGTAGACGAAAACAACCAAATTATGCGCGGTGTGAATCTTAATCCGGAAGAGATTGAGTTAGAAATCCCGATCAGTCAGCAAGGCGGCTATCGAGATGTGGCAGTCAAGGTAACGGTAACAGGGCAAGTTGCTAACCTCTACCGATTAACAAATATTTCTGTTTTTCCACCGGTTCTAACAATTTATTCTGCTGATACTCAACTGGTCAACGATTTACCCGGTGTTATCGAAACAGAACCACTTGATATTAACGGCATCAACGAAGATTCTTCTACTCGCCTGAAGCCGGTTTTACCAGAAAATATCCTCATTGTCGGTGATCAAAGTGTTCTCGTAGAGGTTAGCGTAGAAGCGATTTTAGGGAGCCTGACTATTTCTGAAAAACCCCTTGAAATCATCAATCTTGACCCCGCGTTGGCCGCCGAACTTTCATCAGAAACTGTAGATATAATCATCTCTGGGCCACTATCTGAACTGGACACACTCAGTGCCAACGATCTACGCGCAGTGATAGACGTAGAAGGGCTTACCAATGGTAGCCACCAGCTCACACCCCTGATTGAGATATTAAACAATGCCATCAAGGTTGAATCCGTTTTACCCGAAAGCATTGAAATAACCCTAAGCGATGCACCACCCGTAACGCCGACGGCAGAGCCTTAATTCAAACCCTCGCCCAGATAGGGAGAGGAAAACTCAAAGAAACTTAAGAAAATCTTATGCAAAAACCAGTAGTCTCATTAGTAGGTCGCCCCAATGTGGGTAAAAGCTCTCTTTTCAATCGCCTTGTGGGGGAGCGCCTTGCGATTGTGGATGATGTCCCCGGCACCACCCGTGATCGGATTCTCTCTGAATCAGATTGGAACGGGATTTATTTTGACGTGATCGACACCGGCGGAATTGACCCGACACACGGCGGAAACACTCCCCTTTCAACTGGCTCGGCGGACTTCATCACGGACATTCGATCCCAGGCGCAAGTTGCAATCGAAGAATCCGACGCAGTCCTTTTTTTGACAGATGGCGGCACAGGACCCACCTCCCCAGATCGTGAAGTTGCACAGATTTTACGGCGCAGCCAAAAGAAACTCGAAGATGGTAGCCTTTGGCCCCCGATCTATCTCATCGTCAATAAATGCGAAAATAAAGCCCGTCGTGAAGCCGCAATTGATTTTTACGAACTCGGCTTGGGCGAGCCCCACCCCATCTCAGCCATGCACGGGACAAATCTCGGCGACTTGCTCGATTTAATTGTCGCTGCCTTCCCAGAGACAGAAGCCGAAGCCGATGATTCTGTGAAATTTGCGATTGTCGGCAAACCCAACGCAGGGAAATCAAGCCTCTTGAATAAATTAGTTGGGAAAGAACGCGCCATCGTCAGCCCGATTGCGGGAACAACACGTGATGCAGTCGATACTCAATTTGAATACGAGGGAATCCCGCTCACCCTGATCGATACAGCGGGCATTCGCAAACGTGGCAAAATTGACCCTGGTGTAGAGCGCTACAGCGTTGTACGTGCCAAAAAGGCGATTGAACGCGCAGATGTTGCCTTACTAATGATTGATGCTGAAACCGGTATCACTGCTCAAGACCTGCATATTGCCGGTTTTATTCTTGATGCTTGGAAAAGTACGATTGTTGTTGTTAATAAATGGGATTCCATTGAAAAAGATTCCTATACAATGAATTATTACACCGAGAAAATTCTGTACGAACTGAATTTTATGCCTTATGTGCCTCTGCTTTTCATCTCAGCTTTAACTGGACAGCGCGTGGAAAAAGTTCTCCCACTTGCATTGAAGGTACAAGAAGCACGGCTGACGCATATCTCCACATCCAAACTAAATAAAATCCTTCGCGACGCATTGGATGCACACCCTGCTCCATCGAAGGGTGGACGGCAGTTAAAAATATACTACGCTACTCAGGTTCGCTCTGATCCACCGACCTTCCTTGTCTATGTCAATGACCATAAACTGATGCACTTCAGTTACAGGCGCTTCCTTGAAAATCAAATCCGCGCTGCTTATGAATTTATCGGGACGCCGATCAGGATTGTGTTGAAAGGGAAGGCGAAAAAAGAGAAATAGATGCGTTTTACCTATTTTTCTCTATCTGATCGCCAAGCCAACCACCCAAAGAAAACAATCCCTGCGTAGCTGCAGAGAAGATCGAGCAGGGAAAATGTTCTTCTAGGGAAAAACTGTTGGGAGAGTTCTTCGAGGGTCACAAAAAATGCCAAGGTCAGACTCACTATCCAAATAAGGGTAGCAGGTTTCAAATTTGCGCGCGAGGCGAGAGCTGTCCTATTGAGAACGTAGCTGAGTAATCCCATCAAAAGGAAATGCCCAACTTTATCCCCGCAGGGAAAATCATATAAATTTCGGATACTGCGCGGCAGGTGTCCACTATCGGCGAGAACAACAATAACTAAAGCGAAGATTACAAGAAGGATCGCGAACCAATTTTTCTTCATATAGATATAGAAAAGCCCCGACAATGCGGGGCTTTTTGATTTTTGTAGAGAAATCTATTCGGCTTTTGCCGCAACAGCTTCTTTACGTGCTTTCCAAGCCTCTATAAAAACAGGGACAAGGGAGATGGCGATAATGACCAAGATGACCACAGAGAAGTTGTGTTTGACAAACTCGATATTGCCAAAGAAGTAGCCAGCAAAAGCGAAGAGGGGAACCCAAACCAAGCCGCCAATCACATTATAAGAAAAGAAATATTTATAAGACATTTTACCGATGCCTGCGACGAAAGGCGCAAAAGTCCGGATAATAGGCACGAAACGAGCGAGGAAAATTGTTTTTCCGCCATGTTTTTCAAAGAACTCGTGGGTTTTATCTATATATTCTTTTTTGACCCATTTGCTTTCGTAGGCTTTTTCGCCAAGGCTATGACCGATCCAATAATTGACGGTATCGCCCAAAATTGCAGCAACCATCAATAAAACAACCATCAGGAAGATGTTCAAACCACTGCTTCCGATTGCGGCGATAGCACCAGCAGCAAAAAGGAGGGAATCACCAGGCAAGAAGGGCATAATGACAAGCCCCGTCTCGACAAAGATGATCGCGAAAAGGATGGCATAAGTCCAGGTGCCATATTGGGAAATAATCTCGCTCAGGTGAACGTCAAGGTGGAGAAAGATGTCTACAAATTGGGTTAGAAGTTCCATTTTTTTACTCTCTTTTTTATTTAGGTATTTTTATAGTTCTTGTCCCAATGCTCTGCGTTGGGACACTGTAGAAAACTGCAACGCAGAGCGTTACAGTTGAAAAGCACAAAAATTATTTTTACGTTTCATGCTTTATTTATCAATTTTTTCCAACAGCGGGCGATTATACCTTATCGCTCTTCAATCGTCACGTGAAGAAGAGTATCTCCGGGCGGGAGGGTTTCGCCAAACTGAGGGTCTCGTGGAGAAATTTCTTTGAGTACATCCATCCCGCTGAGTACCTGGCCGAAAATCGTATAATTTCCATCGTAAGAGGGGGCAGCTTCAAAGGTGATGAAGAATTGGCTGCCGTTTGTATCTCCCCCGACACTTTTCATTGCGACTACACCGGGGCGATCAAAAGAAAGCGTGGAATCAATCTCGTCCCTGACAAAATAGCCGGGATTTCCCTGCCCCGTTCCACTGGGGTCACCGCTTTCAGCGAAAAAGCCAGAGAGAACGCGATGAAAAGTGATTCCATCAAACCAGCCTTCCCTTGCAAGGAAGATAAAATTATTCACCGCAACAGGAGCTTGCTGAGGGTAAAACTGGATGGTAATTTCGCCTTTTTCAGTTTCCAATATCGCAAGGTATTCTTTTTCAGGATCAATGACAAGTGGCGGGCAGGAAGTAAATTGACGCTCGCCCAAAGCGATCAGCGCGATAATTTGGTCGAGGCTATCAAAATTTAAAAGCCCAGTATAAATTTGCCCATTAATTAATACGAAGGGTGTCCCGGGCACAGAAATTTCGGTGGCTTTAATAAAGGACTCTTTTACTTTTTCAATGATCTCTTCGCGCTCCATATCTTCGGCGAGTTGAGTTGCATCTATGCCGAGCCATGTTGCTTCATCGGCAAGCCAAGTCTGAAAATCTTTTATCGAAAGTGGAGACCATTCTGCTTGTTTTTCAAAGAGGCTATCGTGCATTTCCCAATATTTTCCTTGTAGGGCAGCGGCGTGGGTTGCATGAGCGGCGAAAGTCGCCTTTTCGTGACTAAGATTTGTGTAAAGCGGAAAGTCTCGGAAAACGATTTGCAATTCTTCAGGATATTTTTCAGCAAGTTCGGCTAAAACAGCGGCAAAAGCTGCCGAAGGAGGGTCTTGAAAATCGCCATATTCTATCAAGGTCACTGTTGCGTTTTCGTCTCCGCGCGCCATATCAGAATCGTTGACTGGCGGGAAGAGAGAGCCCTCAGATGCCGCAGGTGTGGGAGCAGCTTCTATAGAAGTGCATTCAGGCAGAGATGGTGATGGAGTTGCTGTTTCGGGGAGGATAAAAGCGCTTTCAGTAGGTGTGGGAGTTAAAACAGGGCTGGGTGTGCAAGATGGCAAAAAGGAAATTATCAATATAAAGAAAAAAATATATCCTATTTTAGATTGCCGTTTTTTAAAGACTGTAATCATAAGTTTTTAACACGAATTACACGAATTTTGCGAATATCGCGAAAAAAACTTTGTGTCTTTCGTCTTTTTCACGATATTCGCGTTAAAAAGAAGTGTGTCTTAGTCAGTTTTTACTATGATCATTTCTTCCAATTTTTCAAAAGAATTGACCCACATAACTTTATGCACAAAGTCTGCCAACGAGTCGTTTTGCTCGCGCAGCGTACGCACGGCAGGGCCAACGGGATCTTCTCCCGCTGCGCCACCAGGCACATCGGCATATGCGCCATAAAAAGCAAAATATGCCTGATTTAATTTGCGAATTGCGTAGCCATTCTCCCACATAAATTGACGGCGAGTTTCCATATAGGCTTCAGCTTCTTCAATTTCCTCAGCCGCGAGGAGTTCGTCCACGTGCAAGCGCGTTTCGTGCATCTCGGCGCGGTAGCTAAAGGGAGGCGGTTCAGGGTCGAGATTCTGATCATATAACGAGAGCAAGTTTAAAGGCGGGTGTTTGTGCGACAGAAGTTCGGGGTAAAAACGCGCCAGCACCATCTCTCCCACTTCCCCGCCAACAATCGAGGCAACCGTCTCGTTAATTGTCCGCAATTCTGGCGTGGTGTCATAATTCCAACCAAGCGGATGCCAGGTTAGATAATTATGCATCCATTCGTGCGCCATCGTGTCTACAATCCAGGGTAAATTTGTTGAGCGCATGCCCATCGTTGGGTAAATTCCAATCCCGCCGACTGGTACGACAAGGGCAGAAAGATCAAGCTCTGCGGTGATTTTTTCTTCGAGTGTATCTTGTTTATCAACAGGAAAATCAACCAGAAGAGAGATATTTTTATCTTGACGAATGGTCTCGCGGGGTGAAATAATGAGCGCCATTGGCAAGGGGGAAATATGATAAAGCGGACGCGGGAGTGGTTGCCCCCCCGTAGTCAGGTTTGCTTCCGCTAAAACGATGCTGATCTGTTCCTCGAGAACGGATTCGGCAAAAGGCGCCAATTGACGTTGTTCGGCATAAAGAGCATCGAGGCGCGCCCGCAACGTTGCCGAAGCGGATTCAGGGTCGGTGATCTCAGGATTGGTATAGATTTGGTCCAGCTCCCACTCGGCTTGCAAAACCAGCCCCATCTGATGGAGATATTTCGTGACGATTTCTTTGCGACCAGCGTGTTCAAGATAATAAGGGCTGCCCAGCGCAGCTTGTTGGAGCTTGATCCAGGAGGCGTCTGCGACCCAGCTTAAAAAATCGTATCGGATGCCGCGCGTATAATCGCCGAGCTTATCTATTTCTGCATCAGGCAGAGGCGTGCTCCCGCCAAGCGTGGCGGCAAAAAGGATGCTGATGAGGAGGTAGCTAAGAATAGAGTAGATGCGATCAGACATGGGTGGGATTATAACGTGTAAAGAAGTCTCTTCCAAAGTTTTTAACGCGAATTTTCGCGAATGAACAAATGGCGCGAATTTTTTCAATATTGTTTATTCGTGTCATTCACGCTATTCGCGTTTAGAAAACTACACATCAAAACAAACAAAAGGAAAGGCTAACTACAACGCTTTTAATTTTGTATTTTTGTAAAATCACAAAATTATCATTGACATTTTCTTGATTTTCATATAAATTATATTTACGCTTAAGTTATAAAACGGAGTCCCACATGCTAGACACCCTCGATAAAAACATCCTGACCGAATTACAACGCGACGCCCGTATCAGCAATACGGAATTAGCACGGCGAATCAACCTATCCCCGCCTGCGACATTGACGCGCGTAAAACGTCTGGAAAAAGATGGTTTTATCCAAAACTACGCTGCCATCATTAACCGCCAAAAAGCGGGCTACGATTTGCTCTGCTTCATTAGCGTCAGCTTGCAATTGCATGATACAGATCAAGTGACTGGCTTCATCAAAATCATCCAAGAAATGTCAGAAGTCTTGGAATGTCACCACGTCACAGGTGAATATGATTATTTGCTCAAAGTGGTCACACGCAATACAGAAGATTTGGAGCATTTTCTGATGCACCGCTTAACGCCTGTTTCTGGTGTAGCACGAATTCATACAAATTTGGTCTTGCGAGAAGCGAAGTCTACAAGTGAAATTCCGTTGAAATAATTCCCACCACGGAGAACACAGAGTCCACAGAGATTTAATATATTGTTGAGAAGAACAGAGCTACTTTTTCTCAGCTTTAAAGTTTTTCTCAGTGTTCTCCGTGCTCTCTGTGGTGAAAAAACACCCACCTAATAAAAGGAGCTAAAAATGTCAGATTTCAAAACAATGGGACAACAATTCGGTCGCCGTTCATGGGCAGAGCCGTGGAAAATCAAGATGGTCGAACCCATCCATATGATCACCCGTGCTGAGCGCGAAAAAGCCGCCGCAGATGCTGGCTATAACACCTTCCTGCTTCGCTCAGAAGATGTGTACATTGATCTTCTCACCGATAGCGGAACCAGCGCAATGTCCGACCGTCAATGGGCTGGCATGATGATGGGAGACGAAGCTTACGCAGGTAGTCGCAACTTCTATCATTTAGAAGAAGCAATTCAAAAATACTATGGCTATAAACATATCATCCCCACCCATCAGGGGCGCGGTGCGGAGCATCTCATCAGCCAAGCGATTATCAAAAAAGGCGATTATATCCCCGGCAATATGTATTTCACGACCACGCGGCTGCATCAGGAGCTGGCGGGCGGCACCTTTGTTGACGTAATCATCGACCAAGCTCACGACCCGCTCGATCCGCATCTCTTTAAGGGCAACGTGGACATTGACAAACTCAAAGCACTTGTCAAAAAAGTCGGCGCGGAAAATATCCCCTATGTGAGCCTCGCCGGAACCGTCAATATGGCAGGCGGACAACCTGTCAGTATGCAAAACGCTCGTGAATTACGCGCTTATTGTGATTCGCAAGGCATCAACGTGTATCTTGACGCAACCCGCATGTACGAAAATGCTTTCTTCATCCAAGAAAGAGAAGAAGGCTATGCCGAGAAAACCATCGCCGAAATTTTGCTTGAGTTCTGCTCCTACACCGATGGTGCGTGGATGAGCGCAAAAAAGGATAATCTCGTCAATATCGGCGGTTGGCTGGCTGTCAACGATCCCAAAGTTGCCGAGCAAGCCCGCACGATGGTCGTGGTTTATGAAGGTCTGCATACGTATGGCGGTATGGCTGGGCGCGATATGGAAGCTCTCGCCATCGGCATCGCAGAAGGCGTGCAAGATGACCACGTTGCCTCCCGCGTGCGCCAGGTGCGTTATTTGGGCAAATTGCTCCTCGATTGGGATATCCCCATCGTGCAGCCTATCGGCGGTCATGCTATTTTTGTGGATGCAAAACGCTTCTACCCCCACATCCCCCAAGACCAATTCCCCTCGCAAACTTTGGCGGCGCAACTTTATCTCGATTCTGGTGTCCGCACGATGGAGCGCGGTGTCGTCAGCGCGGGGCGCAACCCCGAAACTGGAGAGCATCGTTATCCCGCCCTCGAACTGACCCGCATCACCATTCCCCGCCGCGTCTATACGCAGGCGCACATGGATGTGGTCGCCGAAAGTCTCAAAGCCGTTTACGATCAGCGCGAGAGCACGAAAGGTCTCAAAATGGTTTATGAGCCTGAATATCTGCGCTTTTTCCAGGCAAGATTTGAGCTGTTGCATTAATTAGCTAAAACTACATTGCATCCGCTTTTGGATGCGTTGCAGGTCGGATTATTTCACGAGACCCGATGTGCAGCGCATCTTTCAGATGCAATATCATGCCCTTTGGGTACGCACATCTCTCTTCTCGACAGAAAAATCCCTAAAGGTTCCAAAAACCTTTAGGGGCTTCTCTTTTAAGGGGGATGTAAAACCGCAACGCGCGTGACCTTTGGCTTGATACCGTTAAGTCAACATTGTCTAGCAAAAATAGTGTTTCCCCAAAACAAAAAGACCTGACAGGTTTTGAAAACCTGTCAGGTCTTTACCAGACTGATTACTGATTTACCGAAAACTGAACACTGTCCTACTCGTATCGCAACGCCTCGACTGGCACCAAATTTGCGGCACGGTTGGCGGGGTAGATGCCGAAGAAGAGTCCGACTGCGGCGGAGAAAAGAGTGGCGAGAAGGACTGCGTCTAAGCCAACGACAGGTTCAAAGGGTGTGCCGGAGTTTGTGGCCACAATCCCGACCACGAAGCCGATGCCCCACCCCAAGGCGATGCCTATTAATCCGCCAACCAAACTGAGCAGAGATGACTCGATGAGAAATTGAGTGAGAATATCGCGTTTGCGCGCTCCTAATGCTTTACGCAAGCCGATCTCACGAGTCCTTTCGGTGACGGAGACGAGCATGATGTTCATGATGCCGATCCCGCCCACGAGCAGGGAGATGGCGGCAATCCCACCGATGAAAACCGTCAAAATGCCGGTAATCGAGGAGGCGGTGTCCACCATATCCTGTTGAGAAAAAACGGTGAAATCATTTTCGCCAACCGCCGTACGATGCCGCTGAGAGATGATTTGAGAAATCTCTTCTTCGGCTGAAATCACAGAATCTGCGTCTGTGGCTTGGACAAAAATAATATCCACTTTATCGGCAGGGCTACGGCGAAGAATACGCGCTTGGGCGGTGCTAAAGGGAATCAGGATTTCATTATCCTGACTGCCCATCATGCCCCCACCACGCTCTTCGAGAACGCCAATAACACGAAAAGGCTGTCCTTCTACACGGATAATCTCTCCGGTAAGACCTTCTCGGCGATCAAAGAGCTTATCGGCAACTTCAACGCCGAGCAAAACGACAGAGGCACGACCTAAAATATGCTCTTCTGTAATTTCTTCTCCTTCATCGATCTTATAGTTTCGTGCAGGAAAGTATGCAGGTGTCACACCTGTTAAGGTAACAGTACTCGCCTCACCACTAAAAGAGACTTCGGCATTTCCCTGAATAACAGGGGCCACCGCTTCAATGGATGGAGCGGCAAATTCATCTGCCAATGCCTCCGCATCCCCAATGGTGAGGGGCTCTGGATTGCGAATAGATTCATCTTCGCCACCACGAAAAACAAATAAGAGATTGGTGCCAATCCCACTCAACGAGCCAAGAATTGTATCTTGTGCACCAGCACCAAGAGCTAACATGGCGATAACCGCTGCAACGCCGATAACAATCCCTAAAATTGTTAAACTAGAGCGTACTTTATTGCCGTTCAAGCTTTCAAGTGCTTCAATTACTGGTTGCCAGATATTCATTCTGTTTTCTCCTCGCGAACACGCCCATCGTGCAAGCGGATAACACGCTCAGTTTGTGCGGCAATTTTGGGATCATGCGTAATGATAATGAGCGTTGTGCCGCTTTTCTTATTTAGGTTGAGGAGCAAATCCATAATTTCTTGCCCAACTTTTGAATCGAGATTACCCGTTGGCTCGTCTGCCATCACAATAGATGGATCATTTACCAATGCGCGCGCAATGGCTACACGCTGTTGCTGACCACCAGAGAGCTCTGTGGGGCGATGCTTGATGCGGTCGCCAAGCCCAACCGCTTCGAGGGCAAGGCGTGCTTTTTCTTTGCGCCCTTCTGTTGTGCTGGAATAGCGAAGCGGAAGCTCAACGTTCGACAATGCTGAGGAGCGTGGAAGCAAGTTGAAACTCTGAAAAACAAAGCCCACTTTGCGATTCCGAATATCGGCCAGCTGATCATCGTTCAAATCGGCAACCACTTCGTCATCCAAAATATATTCGCCACTGGTGGGCAAATCGAGACATCCCAGCGTATTCATCAAAGTAGATTTACCCGAGCCAGATGCGCCCATAATAGCGACCACTTCGCCGCGCTTAATCTCCAGAGAGACTCCCCGCAGAGCATGGACTTCCATTTCGCCCATTTTATACACTTTCTTCAAATCACGTGCAGTAATAACAATATCTTCCATCTAATTACCTCCTGGGCGACCACCGGGAGGTCCATCACCAAAGCTGGCTTCACTTGGCGGGTTAAGAATAACTTGCGCTCCTTCTTCGATATTGTCAGAAACAAGGACGCTCATGCCATCAGCTGATGCGCCCAAACGAACTTCTACCATCTCAGGGAAGTCGTCTTTGAGCAAGTAAATTGCTCTATCACCATCTACCAAACGAACGGCTTTATTCGGGATCAGAAGCACATTTTCAATTTCTTTGACAACGATATTGACAGCAGCGGTCATACCTGGGCGGACGAGGTCATCGGCATCACTTAATTCAACGGTCACGGTGAAATTGATCACGCCTTGAACATCTTTACCGATGCGCCCAACTTCAATCACTTTGCCCTGATATTCTTTATCTAAAATTGCATCAAAAGAAAGGGATACTAATTGCCCAAGCTCAACGCTATTGATGTCAATTTCAGATAGTTCAACATCAACGAGGAGCTTACTAAAATCATCCACTCGAAAAGCCAAAGTTCCAGCGGAAACTTGATCCCCGCCCATGATATCAACTTGCGTAACTGTCCCCTCGAAAGGAGCAGAGAGACTTGCGAGATTCAATGTCGCTTGCGCTGCATCGACGCGGGCTTGGGCGGCGTTCACATCTGCTTCATTCACCCCATCGGCTACGCGTTCCCACGCACGCAAAGCATCATCATATTGCGCCTGTTTTAAAGCGAGGTCTTGTTCAGCTTCTTCTTTTGTTTCATCATCTGCTTCATCAACACTAACGGTCTTTAACGTTGGCACCCTGCTGCCATTGATTACCGTGTATACGATCTTTTCGTATTTATAAGGCTCATCCAGAGAATCGCGATAGTTTTGTGCCGTTTCAAGGACTTCGTCAGCTTTACGCAAATCCACGCGAGCCTGTGCTTCTGCTGTACCCGATTGGAGCAAGTCAGTTAATGCTTTCTCTGCACTGACAATATCTGCCTGCGCCAAGATAATGCTCTGCGACAAAGATGTGCTCTCTAAAGAAGCAAGGGTAAGATCCTCACTCACTCTATCGCCAACACTCACATTGACAACTTCTACGGTTCCAGTTGTTTGCCAGCTTAATAATGCGTTCTGATTGGAGCGCACAGTTCCTGTTGCGCCAACAGTTGCGGTCAGATTGCCACGCTCAATTTTCTCAGTCCGATATTCGCTTCCAACTTTATTATTTGCGTTATTTCTTACCACAAAAAATGCGCCTGCAGCAATAACGATTACCACGGCTATAATAATTAAAGTTCTTTTCATTCTTGATGCCTCCATCATGATGCAGAGGTGAAATTCACCTCCAAATTCGCCATTTAACACCTTCTCAGTTTCTCACGAACTCGTGAAGAAAAGATGAATATTTTATGAAAACTTAGTTTTCCATTTTCACGAGCTGTATTATAAAGGGAATCTCAAGCTTCGGTGTATAAACCTTATTAACGTAATTAACAAAAATACAAGGTGCCTCGTCGAAGGTTTACGTTTCAGTAATAGATAAGGTTGCAAATATAAGAACCCTTGCTTCATTTATTTTTGAATATGACCATTGTCGCCCGATTTGGTGACATAAAAACCTGTGTGCATCTATCAAGATTAGGTATCATCATTCTGTAATTTTTAGAAGATCCCGCCGGAGGTAAGTATGCAAGCTGTTCCAAGCGAAAACTTGGCTATAGACCGCAAAAAACGTGCTAAAGAGCCTTTTCTTGAATTAGATTTACGACCTGCTGAGGAGCGGGTTTGTGATTTTCATGAAGTAGTTATTGGTTTTACTCCTGAACAGGCAAAAATAGAAGCTGCTCGTTGTATCCATTGCCCTGATCCCGCGCCCTGTATGCTCGGTTGCCCAACGCATAACGATATTCCATCTGCGATGTGGCTGATTGAACAAGGCAAATTTTCAGAAGCGGCAAAAATTTATCACAAAACCAGTTCACTTCCTGAAGTTTGCGGGCGTGTTTGCCCTCACGAACAACTCTGCGAAGGTGCCTGCGTTCTGAATAAAAATGGTGAGCCAGTCATCACTGGTCAACTCGAAGTATTTGCCCTTGAGCAAGAACGTGCCAAAGAGCCCTATGTCCCAAAAATTGCTCCTTCTACAGGCAAGAAAGTTGCTATTGTAGGCGCAGGGCCAGCTGGACTTGGGTGTGGTGATGAGCTACTCAAGCTAGGACACGAAGTCACCTTCTATGACTCCAAACCTGCCCCTGGTGGTTTGCTTGTTTACGGTATTCCCAATTTTAAAATCTCAAAAGATGTTTTCTTTGAGCGCTGGAACGACATGGTGAAACTCGGCGCAAAATTTGTTGGCAACACTTATATTGGGCGAGACAAAAGCATTGACGATATCCTTACTGAAGGTTTTGACGCAATGTTCGTTGGCGTTGGCTCCGGGATTGATGCGCCAATGAATATTGACGGTGAAGATTTACCCGGCGTTTACGAAGCGACAGATTTTCTCATTCGCGGAAATGTAAGTGGCGATAACCTTCCCAAGGATAAAGAGCCGCTCCCCGACCTTGGCAATGACGTGGTCGTCATTGGTGGTGGTGATACCGCATCCGATTGTTTGCGCACTTCCGTTCGCCGTGGAATCGACAACGTGACCTGTCTCTACAGGCGCACCGAAGCCGAGATGCCAGGCAGTGCAAAAGATCGTAAACTCGCCACGCAAGAAGGCGCAAAATACCGCTTCCTGACCCAACCTGTAAAATTCATTGCTGGCAAAGATGGGAATTTAGCAGCCGTCGAGTGCATCGAAATGAAGCTCGGCGAGCCCGATGATAGCGGACGCCGCCGTCCAGTAGCTGTTGAGGGAACAAATTTCAGCGTCCCCGCAACAACTGCGGTAAAGGCTCTTGGCTATTGGCCCGACGAAATTATCGGCAAGACAACGCCCGATTACGATGTAGATAAGTGGGGGCTTACCATCGTCAAAGATTCAGAAACGGGTCAAACTTCGCGCGAAAATATTTTCGCCGGTGGTGATGGCGTCACAGGACCCGATCTCGTCGTTACTGCAATGGTCGCTGGTAGAAAATCAGCAATAGCTATTGACGAGTATTTGAAGAGTAAATAGATATATCCATAATCGTGAAACGGGTCGATGTCAACTACATCGACCCGTTTTTTTTGACAATGAACAAAACTAAATTCACGCGGCGATACTATCGTCATCCAAAAACATTTTTCACAGACATCCGTCATATTTTCGGCCAAAGGAAATTCATCCGCCATACCATGCGTGAGTTGATTTCTTTTGAGTTTCGCGAGCGACTAATGATGGTCGTCACCGAAGTAAACGGTTGTCGATATTGCCGAGATTTTCATCTCAAAGAGTCGCTCAAGAGCGGCGTTTCTGAAGCCGAGTTGGCAGAATTGCTCGAAGGACGCATCCCCAAAGATACGCCACCCGATGAATATCAGGCACTCGCCTACGCACAACATTGGGCAGAAAGTAATACCCATCCTGACCCTGAAATCAGAGAAAATCTTTTCAAAACTTATGGGCAAGAGAAAGCAGAAGCCATCGAGCTTGTATTGCACATGATTCGCATGGGCAATTTAGCGGGTAATTCCTTCGACTATATCATCTACAAACTCAGTTTTGGGAGGCATGGGCTAGTTGAAAACGAAGAGCGTTTCTCTATAATGGGGTAAATTTACCGAAGAAAAAGGATTCGACATGAAAATCAAATTTCTCGCTCTTTTGGCACTACTTCTTCTTGTTCTTGCATGCTCCTTGCCTGGGATGACGACATCTGCGCCGCCAGATGCCAGCGCAACTCAACTTCGTGAACTTGAGATACAAGTCGCTCTCGCTGGGACACAAACCGCGCTCGCACTTGCTCAACCCCAACCCAACGCGACTCTCATCCCAGAGCAGGCTACCGCCATACCACCATCCACCCCGACGATTGTGCATTTAACAACACCCGGTGAACCCCCAGCATTTTACGAAAGTTGGGTCACAGACCGAGATTCGTCTAGCACTGCACCGCAACGTGCCGCGAATGGAGGGGAGAATTTCGACCAAAATCTCTACGAACGCCCCTTCAATGCCACCGCAATGGATATTTACTACCCCGACCTTGATATCGTCTACGCACGCCTTGACCGTGGCGGGGGATGGGTCTATGTAGAAATCGAAACATCTAATGTTCGTCAAAGCGGCGGGATGCTGGGAAATTACGGTGTTGAATTTGACTTAGACGTAGACGGGCGTGGCGATTGGCTGATTCTCGCATCGCAACCCAAAGCGACCTGGTCTACAGAAGGCGTGCGCGTTTGGCAGGACACAAATAATGATGTCGGGAACGATTTTCCTGTTAGCTCCGACCCACCCCAAAAGGGGAACGGATACGATCAGCTCTTCTTCGATCAGGGAAATAACCCAGATGCAGATATTGCTTGGGCGCGGGTATCCCCATCCAATCCAAACTATATCCAAATAGCCTTTAAACATTCGTTGATTGCAAATGATAACGCCTTCATGTGGGGTGCGTGGACAGATCAGGGCGTTTTCAAACCTGCCTTCTACGATTATAATGATCACTTCACCCACGCCGAGGCGGGCTCGCCTTTGCCGGGATTGACAAATTACTATCCGCTCAAAGCTCTTTTTGAAGTAGATAATACATGCAGAATGTCTGTTGGTTTTGCGCTCACAGGAGAAGAACCAGGAAGCTGCCCCGTTTTTGTACCTACTCCAGTGCCGCCTACACATGAACCGCCAACACCCGAACCTACGCCTACTATAGGACTATACTAATTTTCAGGAGAAAATTTTAATGTCAGAGAAATTCACAAAACTCAAAAGCCTTATCTCAGAAGTTACTGATTTGAACGCCGCTCAAGCCCTTCTTGAGTGGGACCAACAAACCTATATGCCCTCCGGTGGCGCAGAAGTGCGTGGGCATCAACTCGCTACACTCGGTAGCTTAACACACCAAAAATTTACTGCCGAAGAAGTTGGCATACTCATTGAAGACTTGAAAAAAGAATTTGCCAGTGCTGACGTGGATTCTGATGATGCGCGTTATCTGAAAGTGCTCTCAAAAGATTATGATAAAGCCACAAAAATTCCTTCTGAATATGTGGCGGAATTTACGCGATTGACCGCGCAAGGACACGAATCTTGGGCAAAGGCGCGAGAAGCATCTGATTTCTCAATTTTCCAAGCCGACTTGGAAAAAATTGTTGATATGCGTAAAGAATACGTTGGCTTTTTCCCGCCGGCTGACCACCCTTACGACACTTTGCTCGATGAATTTGAGCCGGGCATGAAAACTGCCGAAGTGCAAGAGATTTTTGGAGTGCTACGCGAAAGACAAGTCGAATTGCTCAAAAATATCGCTGATGCGAAACAAGTGGACGATAGTTTTATGCATGTCAATTATCCCGAAAAGCAACAATGGGATTTCGGTGTAGAAGTTGCCACTGCTTTTGGCTACGATTGGAAACGTGGCAGACAAGATAAATCCGTGCATCCTTTCACCACATCTTTCGGAATTAGCGATGTACGCATCACCACCCGCTTTATGGAAGATTTCTTCCCCTCCGCGCTATTTGGCACCATGCACGAAGCCGGGCACGGTCTTTACGAAATGGGCGTTAACCAAGCATATGAACGCACACCGCTCAACAGCGGTGCATCTCTCGGCGTACACGAATCGCAATCCCGGCTCTGGGAAAATCTCGTTGGGCGCTCCATGCCTTTCTGGGAACATTTTTACCCACGCCTGCAAGAAACTTTCCCCACACAATTGGGCAATATCGCTCTCCCCAACTTCTACAATGGCATCAATAAAGTTGAGCCTTCACTCATCCGTGTAGAAGCCGATGAAGCCACCTATAATATGCACATCATGTTGCGTCTCGAACTCGAAATCGCCATGATCGAAGGCAGCGTAGCAATCAAAGACCTGCCCGAACTCTGGAAGAGCAAATTTGAAGAATATCTCGGCATCACCCCACCCGATGACGCGCAGGGCGTTCTTCAAGACATCCACTGGTCATTCGGTGGCTTGGGTTACTTCTCTACTTATGCCCTCGGCAATTTGATTTCCGTTCAACTTTGGGAGAAAATCAACGAAGCTATCCCCGATCTTGACGAGCAACTCCGTCAGGGAAAATTTGGTGCTCTACTAAACTGGCTACGCGAAAATATCCACATATTCGGACGCAAATATGAACCACAAGAACTCGTCCAGAAAGTGACTGGCTCCAAAATCACCCCAGAACCTTATTTGCGCTATCTCGAAGGCAAATATAGCGAAATTTATGGACTATAAAGTACAGAAACCTGACAGGTCTTCGAGACCTGTCAGGTTTTTTAATTTAATCTTCATACTATTTTTTCTACTTGGATGTGAGCGTTCGGGGGCATCTTCCCCTACACCCATCCCTGAGAATTATGTGCTCACAGTAGTCGCCGAGACGATGGCTGCGCTCCCAAGCCCCACACAGGCTGAGGCCCTCCCTACATTTACCGCAACCCCGGCAAATACCGCTACCCCCTTCCCCCCAACATCTACACCGACCATCATAGCAACTGCCGCGCCCGAAATTCCGCGCCCTGCCATACAAATACTCTCGCCTGGTGCAATCTCTAAAACCATCTCGCCAATTTTGCTAAAAAGCTACGTCCGCCCCGGCGCAAATGGGATTATCTTAATCCAGCTACATGGTGAAGATGGGCGCTTATTGTCCCATGACCTGTTTCCTCGAGAGAGCGTTTTGGCAGAGGGCGCGTATATCAGCATTGAAATCCCCTTCGAGACACGCGCCGCCGCCGAGCTGGGACGAATCCAAATCAGCACCAAAGATGATTTAGGTCGCCCGCTAGAAACAGAAAGTGTTCACCTTTTGCTACTCTCCGTAGGCAATAACGATATTAATCCTGGCGCAAACGAATATGCCCGTGCGGCTTTCTTTTACCCCACCAAAAAGACTGAGATTTTCGGCGGAACGCTCCCCATCATCGGTGAGATGCAGGCTTATAACGACAACCCCGTCATTTTAGAGCTACTTGATGAAGAGGGCAAAAAGCTCGGAACACGCACCCTCTCATTAACCGCGGGGAGCAGAGAAAAATTCGAAACCACGATTCAGTATGATGTGGACAAGCAAGTTGAAGCACGTTTGCTTATCCGCCAGGCTGATGAAAAATTTGAAGGCGATGTTTATATCCACAGCCAGATTATCTTAATCAATCCATAAGTAATGCTCTTGCACTTAAACTTTTTAACATCTCTATGTCATAAACAAAAGGTGAAAAAATGAACATTGATGAAGCTCGTCAAATTTTATGGTTAAAAAATAATCCACGCCCTTTGGGAGAGTTGTACGATGAAGGATATCTTACAAAGAGAAGGTTAGAATGGGCGGCTCAACGAGCTTACAACTCCGAATTAAAACAAGCTGCTCAAGTCTTACTAAATGCGCTGCACCCTTCCCCAATAAGTAAATAAGAACTGAACCAAAAAGATACTTTTGAACTAGGAGTTTCTTTGAGGGATGCTAAAAAGGTAAATTGGCCATTTAAACCTTATATAGGTCAATCAATGGGCTCTCTAGTTGCTTCTCAACAACTTTCTTTAAAAGATTTAGGCTATGCTATTGAAAATGCTTGGGATCCAAAAGTCAAGCGAGCAGCAATTACATTATCTTTAGTTCGCTTGAAACAAGCTGTAAGCGAACCAGAATCACCTGCAGGGAGAGTAAAGGTTATTTCAGGCGGCAGAAGCTATGCAAATAAAAAGCAGTCACAGTTAACCTATTTAGAAGGAATGGTTAGCGGCGCCTTTTTTACAATTATGCTAACAGGGAGCGTATTGCTTTTGAACGCATCTAGGCATCAGGATACTACCTCAAATACTACATTAAAACAGATACTCTCGTCACCTGAAGGAATTCTTGCACTTCTCGTTATTTTGGGCGTTTCTGTATTATACATATGGTTAATATCTAGCTTCATACCAAGCCAAATCGAAAAAAGATTTGAAAAACAAATTGAAGCCTATCGTCTTGGAGAAGAGGGGGAGCAAAGGGTTGTGCAAGAAATTATTCAGGCATTGGATGGCAATTGGAATGTGTTTCAGAATATTAGCTTACCCGGTCGTAACAAAGGAGATCTGGATATTATCCTTGTTGGATCTCCAGGAGTCTGGGTGCTAGAAGTTAAAAATTATAGTAGCGGAAATTATCGAAATATCGGCGATCGCTGGGAATATCGTCAAGATAAAATATGGAAAGCAGCAAGTTCTAATCCAAGTCTGCAAGCTCTTAAAGGTGCTGTTCGCTTAGCTAATTTTCTAAAAGCAGACCACCTGAATATATTTGTTAATCCTGCGATTGTTTGGGCTAATGAAGAAGGGAATCTTCTAATCGAAAACCCATCCATTGTAATCTGGCCATACGATCGCCTATCAGATGAACTAGGGAATATTTGGCAAGGAAAAAAGCTATCTATAGAAGAACAAGAAAAAATCACAAGAAAACTTTCAAAACTATGTGATGAAAAAAAGGTGCAGCAAAAAACATAGAGACAGATTGATATCTCTGCAATATAAGAAAAACAAGGAAGCAACAGAAGATGCTACCGTGTATCATACTTTTACTCTATCTTCCCCAACCAATCCCCTACCAAAAGAAAAATCGCTGCGCCCAGCAAGGCAAAGCCCAAATTAAGTGCGCCGAGGGGGTAAATATACCAGTTTTGCCATTGCGCCAAAAAGTGCCCCCCCAAAAAACCCGCCCAGGCCAAAAGCAAATTAAAAAGGATGCGTTTAGGCCCGCCCCCACGCCAAAGATGGTAAAACGCGCCGAGAAAAGAAGCGATAAGAAAAGCCAGCAAAATAGAAGGAATACTCATAAAAGCTCCGAAACACTTTCAAGCTCGCTCAAGAAATAATCGCGATCATCTTTTTTAGCAATATCATCTTTCGCACTCTCCGTCATAACAAGATAGCCACGCCCTTTATCAATATCGCCCGAAACCGCGCTGGCACGCGCCAACGCTTCGTAGGCAAAGGCTAAATCGAAGTCTCCGATCTCATTGTTTTCGCAATGCTCGAGGCTTGTTTTGGCATATTTAAATGCCATCACACCAAATCCCAGCACGGCATAAACGCGCGAAATCTGCCAATCACCACGTGCGAATTCGAGCGGTGTGCCAATTTCTCCCCAATGATAACGAGAAGCGTGCGCCATGCGAACCATCTGCGCATCTTCATTTTTAGTGCGCTCTTTTTTATCGAGCAAATTCCAAACGTCATTAAAACATTCTTTGGCAAATTTAAGGTGCAGTTCTTTTTTATCTGACACTATACGCTCCCATTCAAGTGCAACGTATCAAAAGCAGATGCAATGCACTTTTTTCTTTTAATTGGATGACTGGATTGTCCCGCCGCCGAGGCAAATTTCTCCGTTATAAAAAACAGCCGCCTGCCCAGGGGTGATATCGCGTTGCGGCGCATCAAACGTGATTTTAGCTTGGTCAGCGCCAATGGGCATTATCTCTGCCCATGCTTCTCTCGCCGCATACCGAATTTTGACCTCAGCACGGAAGGTTTCTTTGGGCATTTTTCCGCTAATCCAATTTCTCTTGTTAACAAACATCTCACTACTTCCAAGCTCCTCTGCCTCCCCAACAATAAGTCGATTAGATGCCATATCCTTCCCTAACACATAAAGCGGGTTTGGCGCGGCGATGCCCAATCCTTTGCGCTGACCGATAGTATAGGAGGCTAAACCTTGATGCTCCCCCAAGATTTTGCCTGCGCTGGTCACAATTTCGCCTTTTTTCGTAGTTTGCGGGGCATATTCACTCAGAAAATCTCGGTAGTCGCCACCAGAGAGAAAACATAAATCTTGGCTATCCGATTTTGTTGCAACGGGCAAGTTAAAATCACGAGCGAGTGCGCGAATATCCAATTTAGAGTATCCGCCCACAGGGAAAAGCGATCGCTTTAGCTGATCCTGTTTAAGAACATGCAAAACATAGGCTTGGTCTTTGCCACGATCCACGCCGCGCAGAAGTTGGATTTCCCCATCATCTTTTTTGTTCAGACGCACATAATGCCCGCTAGCAATGAAATCTGCACCTAGCTTGAGTGCTTCTTCGAGCAAAATTCCCCAGCGGATGTGGCGATTGCACATCAGGCAGGGATTTGGCGTTTGCCCCTGCTCATAGCTTTGGAGGAAATAATCCACAACCACATCACGAAAGGGTTGCTTCGCGTCAATGGTGTGAAAAGGAATATCAAATCGCTGTGCCACCTGCTCTGCCAAAGAGACAGATTCAAGGGTGCAGCAAGCGTTTTCACTCTCTTTACCGGGTTGAGACCAGAGGCGTAGCATCATCCCGATTACCTCGTGGCCCTGCTCCTTGAGCAACGCCGCGGCAACGGATGAATCTACCCCGCCAGACATAGCAACTACTATTTTAGACATAATTTTAAAATATGATATTTTTGAGTCGATATTCGGGATTATGAAGAAACTATAAATGCCGAATATTAATTTACGAATTAGATTTTTTATTATACCCGCATCCCCAGCCACCTGTTATAATACTTTTTATCAAGAAAAAGCAATAAATATGAAGTCACGCTAAAAGCGTGACCTACTTTTCTGCAGGAGAAAAATGGTCACTAAAATCAAATTTGGCACAGATGGCTGGCGCGCGGCTGTCGCAGAAGATTATACTTTTGAAAATGTACGCCGATGCACACAAGGGTTTGCATCTTATCTTATCGAAGAAGGCAATGCTGGGAAATCGGTTGTTGTCGGACACGACAAACGCTATCGCGGCGAAGATTTCGCCGTAGCGGTCGCTGAGGTTTTGGCAGGGAACGGATTGAAAGTTTATCTCACTGATGATGCTTCCCCAACACCTGTTATATCCTACGCGGTTGTAGCCCAAAAAGCAGTTGGTGCGGTGAATGTGACCGCATCTCATAACCCGCCTACCGACAACGGCTTCAAAGTCCGCGACAGTATGGGCGGCGCCATTGACCCCGATGGTCTCGTAAAAATAGAAGCCCTCATCCCCGATGATATTGCCGATGTGAAAATCAAGAAAATAGAAGAAGCCCAAGAAGATGGCACAATTGCTTATTTCGACTCCACCATTGACTATATCGCCCACATCAAAAAACTGATTGACCTACAGCCCATCAAAGACGCGGGCTTAACTGTAGTTGTTGACGCTATGTGGGGCAATGGCGCAGGTTGGTTCTCTGGCTTACTCAATGGCGGGAAGACCAAAATTATCGAAATTCACAACGAACGCAATCCCATTTTTCCAGAAATGGCTCGCCCTGAGCCAATTCCACCCAATGTGGATGTTGGCTTACAAGCCGCCAAAGACCACAACGCCGATATCTTCCTTGTCAACGATGGCGATGCAGACCGCGTCGGCTTTGGCGATGAAAATGGCGAATTTATTGACCAACTCCGTGCTTATGGATTGCTCGCCTATTACATGCTCGAAGTACGTGGTGATCGCGGTGCAATTGTCAAAACGCTCTCGACAACCACGATGCTCAATAAATTGGCAAAAGTATACGATGTCCCCATTCACGAAACTGGCGTGGGCTTTAAATACATTGCCCCAAAATTCCTCGAAACAAACGCCTTAATCGGCGGCGAAGAATCAGGCGGATACGCTTTTCGTGGCAACGTCCCTGAGCGCGATGGTATTCTCGCCGGTCTCTATATGCTCGATTTCCTCGTTCGCACCGGTAAAAAGCCCACTGAACTCCTCGCAGATCTTTTCGAAAAAGTCGGCGGCGAGCATTTCTATAATCGTATCGACACACCTTTCGAAGGCGATAAGCAAGAAAAAATCGACACCATTTTAGCCGCAAATCCCGAAACTTTGGGCGGGCTCAAAGTCACTAAATTGGTCACGGTCGACGGCTTCCATTTCCATCTCGAAGATGGCGGCTGGATGCTCATTCGCTTCAGCGGCACCGAGCCGATTATCCGCGTTTATTGCGAAACCATGCATGAAGATAAAGTAGACGCCATTTTACAAGATGGCTTGAAAACTGCTGGAATTTAGAAAAATTTATATTGCGTAAAACGTATTGCGTAATGTTTTTTCTTACGCAATACGCAATACGCAATACGAAATACGCCCAACCTTGAACCTTAAACTTGAAACCTTCCCCCTCACCGACACTCACGCCCACCTTTATTGGGATAGATTTGACAAAGACCGGGATGCCGTTATTGCGCGCTGTACCGACTTCAACGTGAAGCGTATCCTCATCCCCGGAACGACCGTGAAGACAAGTCTTGCTTCCGTTAAGTTGGCAGAATCTCACCCTAATCTTTTTGCCGCAATTGGCATTCATCCCACTGATGCCCTAGAGTGGGCGGATGAGACAAAAGATGAATTAAGAAAACTAGTAGCAACCAGGCCTGACAGGTTTTCAAAACCTGTCAGGCCTCAATTACACTCTAAAATCGTCGCCATCGGTGAAATTGGATTAGATTATTATTGGGATCGCGCCCCACATGAGATCCAAAAGCGCGTTTTGCAAGAACAACTTTCTCTCGCCGAAGAACTTGAACTGCCGGTGGTCTTACATTTACGGGAGAAGGGCGATGCCCCCGAGGGCGACTGCGCTGTTGACTTGCTCGAGATGCTATCGAAATGGGTAGCAAGCCTAAGGTCACGTGCGCACTCATTAGCTACTAATCCAGGTGCATTACACTCTTTCAGCGGTACAATTACGGCAGCAGAAAAAGCCATCCAACTCGGATTTATGATCGGCGTGACGGGACCCATCACATTTAAGAAAGCGTCAAAACGTCGCGAGATAATTGCATCCCTCCCGATGGAAAAAATATTGATAGAAACAGATAGCCCATTTTTAACCCCGCACCCAAAACGTGGGAAGAGAAACGAACCAGCAAACGTTCGTTTTATAGCCGAAAAAATTGCCGAAATACATGGCAAAGAGACGCGAGAAATTGCGGCGATTACCACCGCAAACGCCGCTCGCTTATTTAATTGGTGATATTTTGAGCACGACACTTTTGGTAAAAACAAATATTGAAAAAGTAGAAGAGCGGATGCGCGCCCAAGCGGATGAGCGACACACCGACTTGCGCGCTGCCTTCGAGAATTTGCTTGCTGCTGGCGGTAAACGCGTCCGCCCAAGGCTTGTCCTTTTAGTCGGCGATATGCTTGGCGCCGATTCTGAACGGCTGATCACGCTTGCCGCCGCAATCGAAATGTTGCATACTGCCACATTGGTACACGACGATCTGATTGATGGCTCTCTAATGCGACGTGGAAACGCAACCATAAACGCTAACTGGTCTCCCGCCGCAACTGTGCTGACGGGTGATTTTGTTTTTGCCCGGGCGGCCAAACTTGCCGCGCAAACTGGTTCGTTAACCGTAATGGAAGCTTTTGCCGAAACATTGGCGATCATGGTTAACGGCGAATTAACACAAATGTTTGATGCACGCGGCTTGGCAAATAGAGAAAATTATTACGAAAGAATTTACGCAAAAACAGGTTCTCTTTTTGAGCTTTCCACGCATGGGGCAGCAATAATTAGCCCTGTGGACGCAAAAACTGTTGAGAATTCTCGCAACTTCGGACGTGAACTTGGCACCGCCTTCCAGATCGTAGACGACATCCTCGATTTCACTGGCGATCAAGCTGCTGTAGGCAAACCTGTAGGCAGTGATCTTCTGCAAGGGCTAATCACCCTGCCTGCACTTTATTATATTGAAGCCAACCCCAACGATGAAAAGGTTAAATCTCTCTTGAATGGCAATTACCACAATTCAAAAGAAATAGCAGCCCTCGTTGAAGATATCCGCAATAGTGATGCCATTCAGCTCGCGCTTGATGAAGCCAAAGAATACGCCAACCGCGCCTTGCAATCACTAAACGGGCATCCACCAAGCGAAGAACGCCATGCCCTTGAAAAACTAACCCAATACGTCACTAATAGAAATGTCTAACACCAACCCTTTTATCCTAAGATTAGGCTCTTTCCTCCCACAAACAGCAGGATATAGCCGTGAATACTCTTTTGAACAATCAGAAATTCAGCTCAAAAACGACTTTATCTTGCGCGACCTTAAAGGTCTTTTAACGGCATCTCGCACCCAACGCGGCCTTCTTTTACAAGGGGATTTTAAAGGCAATCTCAAACTCGAATGTGGGCGTTGTTTATCAATTTATGAACATTATCTAAATTGGGAGCTAACCGAGTTTTATGTTTTCAACCAACGAGATGCAGAAGAAGATGATCTGGTTTTATCAGACAATGCAGAAATCAATTTGACCGAATCTGTCACTGAAGAAGCGCAACTAGACATCCCCATCAACCCCGTTTGTAAAAATAATTGTCAGGGGCTTTGTCAAACTTGTGGCACCAATCTAAATATTGAAGACTGCAAGCATAAAGATATTCCCCTCGAAGAAATTTCAGATGAAGATAACTCCCCCTTTGCAGGGTTGAAAGATTTGCTCTAATATTTGGGGAGATAAAAAACCGCTCCGCACGTAGTTTAGGCTTGCTTCCGTTTAAAAAACATATACAAAGCGTAATCATTCTCTCTTTTCTCACCCTCAGGAGGTAATAATGGAAGGCATTTCAAATATCATCAGCAGCGTCGCCACCATATTGTGGCCTTTGATCGTTATCGTTATCCTGATTCTTTTCCGCAAAAGCGTACAAGCGTTGATCGAATCTGCGCGTGGTCGAAAGTTCACCGTCAAAATCGGGGAAATGGAACTCAGCATGGATGAGTTCAGCAAACAACAAGGCGATATGATCAAAGATTTGCAAAATCGCGTTAATGAACTACAACGAAAAATAGAAGCAAAGACAGATCTTCCAGTAGCAGATTCACCAAAAGCAGAAGAACTTAGCTTCGAGGAAAGAAGAGTAGAAATCAGACGTGAAGCCGATGTTCCTCTCGTAGAGAGCATGTTCAACGCCGAGATCGTAACCTTAGATATTGACGATGATATTTCTGATATTTTATGGGTAGATGATAACCCCAGAAATAACGCCTTCTTAATCGATTCCCTGCACAATCAAGGAATTTCTGTCTCAACAGCAGCAAATACAAATGAAGCTCTGGAACGTTTTAAGCGCGGCACTTTCGATTGTGTCATCTCCGATTCTTGTCGCCATGAAGGCAAAGAAGTTGATAATTGCCAGGCCGGCTTTGAACTATCCAGTGCGATCCGTGAGCTAAACGAAGATGTCCCAATTTATATCTACACAGATGAAGTAGACGAAAAAATGAAAGAAAAAGCCCATAACGTAGGTGCAACAGCGATCACATCTTCACCCTCGGAGTTGCTAAAATTGCTGAGTGATTAGCAACAGTTCCACTATCAGATAAATAAAAATCCATATTCTTTTTTGAGGGGATTAATCCCTTCACTTGCTTGTTATGAAAAAAAATTTTTTTGTCTTGATCTTGATTGCCCTCCTCAGCGCGTGTACCCCAACGCAACCTGAGCCCGCACCCATTACGCCAACATCTCCCGCTGTTGAAGAAGTTCCGACACCCTCAAACATCTCGTGGTGGGATGATGCAATCTTCTACGAAATTTTCGTCCGCAGCTTCTACGATAGCGACAATGACGGTATCGGCGATTTCAACGGCATCACTGCCAAACTTAATTATCTCGAAGACCTCGGCATTAACGCGATTTGGCTGATGCCCATTCACCCCTCTCCCTCCTATCATGGCTACGATGTGATTAACTATTATGCCGTCAATCACGAATACGGCACAATGGACGATTTTAAAAATCTCCTCGAAGAAGCCCATAAACGTGATATCCGTATCATCATAGATTTAGTGCTCAACCATACATCCAGCCAACATCCCTTTTTTGTGGATGCGAGCAATAACCCCGAATCTCCCTACCGCGATTGGTACGTCTGGTCAGATGAGTACCCCGGCTGGGGCGGTAAGCTGTGGCACGAAACAAATCATGGCTATTATTACGCCCTCTTTTGGGAGAGGATGCCTGATCTAAATTATCAAAACCTCGAAGTGACCGAACAAATGGAGCAAGTGGCGCGATATTGGCTTGATGATATTGGCGTAGACGGGTTTCGTTTGGATGCCATCAAACATCTGATTGAAGAAGGTGGAATCACCGAAAACACGACAGCCACGCATAAATGGCTTAAAGAGTTTTATAGAAATTACAAAGCAGAAAACCCAGAAACATATGTGGTCGGCGAAGTCCATGGCGCAGGCGGGACTATTGCCAGTACCTACATTAACCAGATGGATCATGTTTTTAACTTTGAACTCGCGTCAGGATTTGTGAATTCAGCCAACGGTGGCTCAAATACAGGCATCAATAGTGCCTATCATTTCACCCTTGAAAAGATGCCAGATGGCAATTATGCAACTTTCCTCACCAATCATGACCAAAATCGCGCTATGAGTGTATTTTATGGGGATGTGGGCAAAGCAAAAGTTGCCGCATCTTTGATGCTGACCGCGCCCGGCACGCCCTTCATCTATTATGGCGAAGAGATCGGAATGTTGGGGAAGAAACCGGATGAAGACATCCGTTTGCCAATGAGATGGTCGGGCACAGAAAATGCCGGATTTAGCGGAAGCAAGCTCTGGCACACGGGCGAATCGGGCGATTCTGCCACAAATGTTAAAATACAAGAAAATGATCCAGCCTCATTATTGTCCCATTACCGCACGCTAATCGCCCTCCGCAAAAAATATCCTGCACTTCGTACAGGCGAGACGCATATTCTGGAAACAGGCACATCTGCCATTTACGCCGCACTTCGTGAAGATATGCTCATTCTTATCAACCTTAGTGATGAAGACGTGAGCGATTATGAGATTGAGGGAAGTTACGCGTTAGAGCAGATTTTCGGGAAAGATTTTGAGCTGGGGGAAGTTATCCCCGCTCACGAGATGATGATTTTTCTCGTGCTTGACAAATAAGACAAGGTTGGTAGAATATCGCTTATGAATAAAAATTATAAAGTTCTCTCAAAATATTGCTCGTGTCTGGGGCGGGGTTCGTAACCACCGTCTCTTCAAAGCCAGCCAACAGTTGAAAGATAGTGGACGAATTCCGCATCAAACAGATGTCCTTCGCACTATCTTTTTTTATTTCCTGTTGGCTATTATTTTTTAAAGAGAGAATATAATGAATATTTTAACCTTGGAAAAGAATTTTTTAGATTTGCAGGTGGATAGTTTATCTGCCCGCGTGGGGAATACCCCTCTGCTGCCGCTTCGCCGCGTGACCTTAGGCTTGCCTCCGTCTGTAAAGATCTACGCCAAAGCAGAATGGTTCAACCCCGGTGGCTCGATCAAAGACCGTGCCGCATTAAATATCATCCGAACTGCGATCGCGAAGGGAGAGTTGACCGCAAATAAACGTCTACTCGATTCGACATCGGGCAACACCGGCATCGCCTATGCGACCTTCGGCGCGGCAATGGGAATCCCCATCACGCTCGCCCTGCCCGAAAATGCCAGCAAAGAGCGAATTGCCATTTTAAACGCACTTGGTGTGGAGCTAATTTTAACAGATGCCCTTGAAGGTCCTGAAGGCTCAATGCAAGTTGTGCGCGAGATGCTCGAAAAATCACCAGAGAAGTATTTTTACGCCAATCAATATGGAAACCCCGCCAACTGGATGGCGCATTATAATAGCACGGGACCTGAAATTTATGCTCAAACGGCTGGGCAAATTACTCATTTTGTCGCTGGGCTGGGCACATCTGGCACGATGATGGGCACAGGGCGTTATTTGCGCGATCAAAACCCACAGATAAAATTAATTGCTGGTCAACCCACAAAACCACTTCACGGACTAGAAGGTTTGAAACATATGAAAAGCGCGGAACATCCCGCCATTTATGAAGCCGATTTATCCGATCGTTACGTTGAAGTCGAAACCGAAGCCGCGCACGAGATGGTGCGTCGCCTTGCACGCGAAGAAGGTCTCTTTGTGGGGCTTTCTTCTGGCGCGGCGGCTATAGCGGCATTGCGCGTGGCAGAAGAACTGGATGAAGGTACGGTCGTGACCATTTTCCCTGATGCAGGGTATAAATACTTGAGCCATGAAACTTTGTGGAATGATGCGTAATTCTGCATAAATTTCAATCTACTCAGCAAAACAATTAACCGCGAAGATACGAAGAACACGAAGAAAAACATTTTAAATCTTTGCGATCTTCACTTCTTCGCGGTTCAAAAACACATGCTTAAAATCTCAGCACGCTTTCTTGAAGAAATCTATGCTCTTGGAGAAAAAGCTTATCCCGAAGAAGGGGTAGGCTTTCTCTTCGGCACGGATGAAGGGAAAGCGCGCGAGATAAAAGTTATCCATCCCGTCAAAAACGCGCGTGAAAAAGAAGCGCGTCACAATCGCTACGATGTTGCCCCGCAAGATATAATTGATGCGGACGAAAAAGCAGAAGAAATGGGATTGAGCATCATCGGTGTTTTCCACTCACACCCCGACCACCCAGACAAACCCTCTGAATTTGATTTGAAATGGGCAAACACCTACTTTTCTTATATCATCACAAGCGTACAAGACGGAAAAGCCCTCGCATCCCGTTCGTGGCGATTACAGGAAGATCGCAGCGGATTCACGGAAGAAGAGATTGTCAAAAGCTGAAGAACAGCAGCGGTTGAGTAGAATGACATCCCCATCGTCATTCGTATCGAAACCAAAGCGGATTTGTGATTATCTCGCTCTGGTTTACCCTGAAGGGCATTATATCGATACGCTACAGCACGAAAATACTGTGCCTCCGCTACTCAATCGCCGCTATACAATGACATATTAAACAACAATAAAAACACTATGCCAATTATCAAAATCCCCACTCCCTTACGCTCATACACAGACGGCTCAAAAGAAATCAGTGTAGAAGGCGAAACCGTTGGTGCTGCACTCGGTTCATTACTCTCTCTCTATCCTGATTTGAGCAAAAACATCTATAATGACGACGGGCAACTACGTGCCTTTGTTAATCTCTTTTTAGGCAAAGACCATATCAAAAACCTACAAGGATTGGATACACCACTAGATCAAAAAGATATTTTGCGCATCCTCCCCTCCATTGCAGGCGGAACACACAATTCAGACTAAAATGCCACTACGATTTCGATACGGACGATGAAAAACAATCGTCCTACTCAATCTCCCTTCTCTATAAAAAACGCAATGTTGGTTGAGTAAGGCTGAGTATTTTTACGAAGCCTGTATCGAAACAAACTTAGGGTAAAAACTAATGACAACACTCACAGATCAAGAATTTCTCCGATACTCACGCCATCTGCTGATTCCTGATGTGGGATTGGCTGGGCAAGAAAAGCTGAAAGCCTCCTCCGCGCTCATCATCGGGACGGGTGGACTTGGCTCTCCGATCGCTCTCTACCTCGCCGCGGCAGGGATAGGTCGAATCGGTTTAGTGGATTATGACGTGGTCGATAAATCTAATTTACAACGGCAAATTATCCATAGCCTCGACACAGTTGGCGAGTTAAAAATAGAATCGGCTCGTGCGCGGATGTTGGGCTTAAATCCCGGTATTCAGGTCGATATCTACAACGAAGCGTTTACATCTGAAAACGGAATGGGAATCGCCAAAAACTACGACATCATCATCGACGGGACGGATAATTTCCCCACCCGTTATTTGAGTAACGATATTGCCGTTTTTCTTGGCATCCCCAATATTTACGGATCGATCTACCAATTTGATGGGCAAGCCAGTGTTTTCTACGCAAAGGAAGGCCCTTGCTATCGTTGTCTCTTCCCCGCACCGCCGCCTCCACATCTGGTTCCCTCCTGTGCAGATGGTGGCGTCCTGGGCGTTTTACCCGGCACGATTGGCTCAATTCAGGCAACCGAAGCGATCAAGATATTGCTCGGAATCGGCTCATCCCTCGTGGGCAGATTGATGCTCTACAATGCGCTGGATATGACTTTTGATTATGTCAAACTCAAGAAAAACCCCAAATGCCCCGTTTGCAGTGAAAACCCGACCATTACCAAACTGATTGATTACGAAGAATTCTGCGGCGTTCCCGGACATCATACAGACGAAATGCCCAGCGAATGGGATATCAGCGCACTCGAGCTTGAAAAGTTGCTAAAAGAATCTTACCCTACTCCTATTCTGCTTGACGTACGAGAACCTCATGAGTTGGCGATCTCTTCCATCCCCAACGCTGTCAATATCCCTTACGGAGAACTTGCCAGCCGCATGTCTGAATTTGATACAGCCCAAGAACTTATCATCTTCTGCAGAAGGGGAAATAGATCGCTTTACGCCCTCGAACTTCTTCTTGGCTCAGGCTTCCGCAAACTCAAAAATCTCGAAGGCGGGATTAACGAATGGGCAGAGGATGTGGATACGAGTTTGCCGATTTACTGATCGGTCTACCGTCCATCATCTATTGTCCACCGTCCAATCTGCTATAATCCCCCTGCATGAAAACACAGATCATTCAACTCGAACCCCACGACGACCAACTCTCCATTCGCGACAAGATGAACTGGAGCAAAACTCCGCGCATCTTGTTAGTTTTGCCGCGTCGGCGTAAATTCAAATTAGATACCCTTGACCTCAAACTTCTCCAACGCCATGCCATTAATCTTGGCGCAGAATTGGGCTTGGTCACCAAATCGTCCAAAATAATTCGTGCCGCCACTGAGTTGAATATCCCTTTTTTTGAGAGCAATCTCATGGCGCAGCGCGAAGCCTGGATACCGCAAAAACGCACTCGTTATAAAAAGCCTAATGTACAAATAAACCTGCGCGAAGCTCGCAAAGAGCTTCACTCCCCTGAAGCAAAATGGAAATCACATCTCGCCACACAGCTGGTCTTTTTCTCCCTCGCCACACTCGCCCTGCTCAGCCTTGCTTTTGCCTTTATCCCTCGGGCAGAGATCAAGCTAGAGCCAGAGAAACGCACCCAAAGTCTCACCATTCCTGTACGGGCAAATATCAATATCGACGAGGTTTTTCTTTCGGGCAGCATCCCTGCCCATCAGTTGCACGCCAATTTAACGCACCAACGTTCACTCACGGCAACTGGTCAGGTGGCGATTCCAGTTCAAATCGCGCGCGGTTCCGTCATCTTCCGAAATTTAACTGATTCGCCTACCAAAATCCCCGCAGGGACAATCATCCGCAATATTGAAGATGATGAAATCCGATTTGAGACATTGGATGATGCAGAGATCGAGGCCGGTGTGGATGCGGAGGTCGAGATCCGCGTCAAGTCTTTGGTTTTCGGCGAGCGTGGCAATCTTGACCCGAACTTGCTTCAGGCCATTGAAGGTGAACTGAGCCTTTGGCTGGCTGCCACCAATCCCGAACCGACAAGCGGCGGCAGCGACGATTTTGTAAGCGCCCCCACCGACCGTGACCGCAACGATCTACGTGATTTAATGATGGCCTACTTCAACAAAGAAGCCGAAGAAGAGATAAAAAAAGAGCTTGCAGAGGGTGATCTCATTTTCCCTGACTCATTTAGCGAAATTGAAATTCTCGAAGAAACTTATGACCCGCCCGAAGGAGAAACGGGCAACCGCCTAACACTAACGATGAGTGTTGCTTATGAAATTCTCTTTGCCAAAAATGAAGATTTAACCGAGCTGGCACACTCTGCCCTTACTGCCTCTGCGCCATCAGGATTTGACCCTGTGCCTAATTCACTAGAGATTACACCAGCAAGCGAATTTGAGAGCAATCTACTTGGCATCACCGCCTGGCAAATGCACGTAGAACAAGAGCTGCTCCCAAATATTTCAGCCGCACAGGTTGCCGCGCTCACGCAAGGTCGCAACCCGGAAATTGCCATAGACAATCTACATAAAAGTTATGCCTTAGCCTCCGAGCCAGGAATTACCATTTCCCCCACATGGTGGAAGTGGCTGCCCCTCGCACCTTTTAGAATTGATGTTGTCGTGAAGTAAAACCGCCAAGAACGCAAAGTTTATTCTTTTCTTGGTGTCTTTAAAAACTCTTGGCGCTCTTCGCGCCTTCGCGGTTAAAAACCTTGCTACCCTTATGAAAATACTCGCCGTAGACCCCGGACAAAAAAATATCGGACTCGCCATCAGTGATGAGCTTGGCATCAGTGCCAGACCCTTAACGATCATCAAACATATAAAACGAGAGATAGATGCTGCTCAAGTCGCTGCAATTGCTGCCGAAAACGACGCAAAACTAATCATCATCGGGCAATCTCTTGATGAAGAAGGCAAACCTACCTTCGAGGGACGCCGCTCCGCTCGTTTTGCAAAAGCCCTCCGCGCCCAAACCGACCTCCCCGTCGAACTCTGGGATGAAGCCTATAGCACACAAGATGCACGTCAAAGCTATATAGACATGGGCATTTCACGCAAAAAACGCCGCGGGCATTTAGATGATGTAGCTGCGGCAGTTATCTTACGCTCTTATCTGGAAAGTAAGAATTAGAAAACAGGAAACCTTGTTTCCAATTCCCAACTCCCGACTCCCAATTTTTCTTTCAACCTTAAACCTTAAACATTTCCCATGCGCCGTTTTTTTATCGTAGTCACCCTCCTCATCATCATCATAGCCCTCGTAATCATCCTCGCTATCTCTGTATTTGCAAAATCCAAATATGGTGAAGCCTCCTCCGCGCTCGGCAGCTATCAACGCCTAAGCTATGCAACAAAAATCCTTTGGCACGACTCTAGCATCAAACGCGCTGCCGACCCTTATGGCATAGAGCAAAATTTCAACGTAGAGATCGGCGAATCTCCCTACCAAATCGCGGCACGCCTCGAAGAAGAAAATCTCATCCTCGACGACGAAGCCTTCCTGACCCTCCTCATCTACACCGGCATGGACACTCACCTCATGCCCGGCAACTACCGCCTCAGCCCCTCCCTCTCCATGCAAAGCATCGCAGGAATGTTACAAGATACGCGTGCCAGTCAGATTATTTTTGTCGTCCTACCCGGATGGCGGATGGAAGAAATCGCCGCGTCGCTCCCCACCTCTGGCTTGTTCATTGCAGAAGAATCATTTCTGGAGGCTGCAGGATCTCCGCCTCCCCTTGTTTTCTCCGAAGGTGATGCAAGAGATGCAACGAGCAGTGAAGGCTTCTTCTTCCCCGATTCTTATCTTTTATCTCGCAACCTGACTGCCGATCAACTTATCAGCGAGCTGACGTTAAATTTCGCCCGCAATCTCACTCCTGAAATCAAGGCCGGTTTCGCTACGCAAGGGTTAACGGTATACGACGCAGTCAAACTCGCGTCCATCGTCCAGAGAGAAGCGGTCGTCGCGGATGAACGGGCGATGATCGCGTCGGTATTTCTTAATAGACTCCGAGCAAGCCAAAAATTGGAGACTGATCCGACTATCCAATATGCGCTCGGTTACGATGAAATCAGTCAAAATTGGTGGAAAGCGCCACTCACTTACGCCGATCTCGAAGTCATCTCTCCGTACAATACTTATCTCCATGCTGGGTTACCGCCCACACCGATCTGCAACCCCTCGCTGGGATCGTTGGAATCGGTCGCCTTCCCCGCTGAAACGCCCTACTTTTATTTCCGCGCTAGCTGCGATGGGAGCGGGCTACATGCCTTTGCCGAGACCTTTGAAGGACATCTGGCAAATGGTTGTGAATAAGACTACTCTACATCCAATGCTCTGCGTTGGATACTTTTCTGATTATACAAATACGGAGCACGCTCAATGAAACGCTTCTTCTTCAACTTTAGATATTTCCGCAACAATATCCCCTGGGACAGTGGCATCTCCCCGCCCGAACTGCTTGAGTTTATTACCAAATATCCACCAGGGCGCGCGATAGATCTCGGCTGTGGCACAGGCACAAATGTGATCACTCTCACCGAACATGGCTGGCAAGTCAGCGGCGTAGACTTTGTTCCACGTGCCATCAAAATCGCTCGACGCAAAATCAAAGCTGCCAAAATTGACGCCGATTTACATGTTGGTGATGTGACAAAATTGCGACAAATTCAAAGTAAATTTGATCTTGCCTTAGATATGGGCTGCTTCCATAATTTAGAAAAGAAGAAAGGGGATTATCTCAATCGTCTTGACGAAATTCTTGCCCCAAGCGGATACTGGCTCTTATACGCTCATATGCTCTCACCCCAATTTAGCGATCCAAATCATGGGCTTTCTACTGATGATTTCAAAATGATAGAAAGTCGATTTGATTTAATCTCTCGCACAGATAGCCACGATAAAATCGGTCGTAACGCAGTCTGGGCTTTATTTCAGAAAAAATAATTTCCCTACCGTTCCCCAAACATTATGCATCTACTCTTCCTCTTCCTCGACGGTGTCGGTCTCGGCGCGAATAACCCTGAAATCAATCCCTTTGCTCGCGCGAAAATGCCAACATTGCACGCCCTACTCGGCAATCAAACTCTCATTGCAGACAGTGCTCCTTATCACGATGAGGCTGCTACCCTCCTCGCGCTGGATACAACACTCAACGTAGCGGGGATGCCCCAATCTGCGACGGGGCAGGCAACTTTGCTGACAGGCATCAATATCCCCGCTGAGATTGGCTATCATTATGGGCCCAAGCCAAATGCTGACGTAAGACAATATTTAACCTCATCACAGAGCACACAGAAAATCACAGAGAAAAAGTTTGGTATCACCATATTTTCATGGCTACGCGCAAAAAACAAGACTGCTGCGTTGCTAAATGCCTATCCAGATGGCTATTTTAAAGGGATTAATTCTGGGAAACGACTCTATTCAGCTATTCCGCTGGCTGTCACACAGGCGGGATTTCCCCTCTTCACAGCCGAAGATCTATATGCGGAACGTGCGCTCTCTGCTGATTTTACAGGCGAGGGCTGGCGAAAAATGCTCAAAGATGAAGATGCGCCCATCTTCGCACCAAAAGCTGCTGGAGAAAAATTGGTAGAACTTTGCAGTCAAGATGATTTCTCTTTCTTTGAATATTGGGCAAGCGATTACGCCGGTCATAAACAAGATATGGAATGGGCTATCAAACAACTCGAAGTTTTCGATGGTGTCTTGGCGGGGCTAATTAAAGCCATGCCCAAAGACCTGCTTGTTTTAGTTACATCTGACCATGGGAATATGGAAGATCTATCCACACGCAGGCACACAATAGCAAAAGTGCCTTGCTTATTAATTGGCACAGAAGAAATTAGAGAGAAATTTGTAGAGGAAGGCTTGAAAAATTTAGCAGATATCACGCCTGCAATAAAGAGGGTCTTTCCCTAAAATAAAAAACTCTAAGGTATTTAGACATCACCCTCTACCATCAATTGTCGCGACATAGAACTCCATGAAGCATCTACGGGGTCATATCATAGAGATAGGCATTCGCTCCATTCGAAGCAGCACCCCCAACGCTATCAATAAGCGTACCATATTTGTTAATGAAACTAAGATAATAAGATTGTGTATCCTCGTCTTCACAGTTTGGACAATCTGCAACCTCAGAAAAAATAAACCAAACTCTTTCCTCTCCAGCGAGAACATCCACATCATCTCTAAAACCTTGATGGGCATCTTGCTTAAAAGGACCATCAATACCAATAATAATATTTTCTTCATCAATCCCATATAGTGGCGCGTAATAACTAACCACAGAGTTTGATCTATAAAAGACATACACAATATCATCTGGATGCTTCTTCTCAGCTACATATTCAATAACTGGTCGAATATTAACAGTCCTTCCCGAAAACACCCTTTCATAAGTAATAGGTACTATCTGCCAAACGATGAAAAAGGCTAACATTCCAGTCAAAACTATAGCAAAATCACGATTCCACTTGGAAAAAACCCAGTATATTCCTCGAAAACCTTCTGCTGTCAACAATATAATAAAAGGAATAAGAAATAAGAGGAAACGATCTTTAAGGGGGTAAAGATGTAAAGCGGAGGCCATATAAACAATAACAAAAGGAGAAATCAACAAGAAAGCAATTTTCCGGTTTCTTATTAAGGCTGATAAAGCTCCAATAGGAATCAATATTAATGTAGCCCATGTCATTATCTGGTCAGGTTTATGGTATGTATAGTCCAAAAAATATAGAAAAGTTCTTCCATACCATGCCTTATTGCTCCAAGGAGGAGATGGAACATAGGCTTTCCGCCAGTATTCGATCAAATAACCATCCGCGACGATATGCCGTAAAGAAACCAGATATTCTATCCCGAAGCTGAACAACCATCCAAGCCCAATACTAAGTATCCAAGCCCAAGGCACATATTCTTTTTGCGTAATTTTCTCAAATGCCAGTGTTATCCCAATACCTGCCAAAATAAAAACCGATGGGTGCGAAATCCATATCACCACGGAACCGACAATACCCAACAAGAAAAATTCTTTACTCTTCGCTTCTTCCTTGAAACAATTACCTGCCAAAAATATTAGTAAAGATGCGACCATGATGTCACTAGAATATTGCTTAGCCTCTGAAGAATGGTATACAAACCACCAAGTAATAGAAGCGATTGCAAGAGCAAATAATCCTGCTGGTCCAAGATGCGTCCGAGCAAAGCGGTATATAAAATAAATAACCAGAACACCCGATATCAACGGGAAAATTCGGAAGACATAATCATGGTTTCCAAAAATAGTAATAAAAAATTTCTCAACAAATAAAAAACCTACGGGAGCTGCTTGATGATAGTCTAGCAATTGAGCCAATTCACTGAAGTCTCGAGTAACCAAATTGATTGCCAAACTGGCTTCATCTGCCCACAAAGAACGATTGAGAAAATATAAATATGACCGCAAAAAGATACCTAAAAGGATTATTCCCCACCACATGTACCTTGAGACTAAAAAAGATTGAATTTGATTCCATGTTTTCCGCATAATATTTCTCGTTTCTAGCCATTTAATAATCAAAAGATCTTTTGGTGGGTTCCAAAACAAATATTTTTCAGTAGGACAATTTCAATATATACTAGCAGAATGATTACCTTAATATCACACTGCGAGATTTTCCAACAGATCGAATTATGCTGAAAAAGCTTGAATACCCGTCTGCGCTCGACCGAGTATTAGGGCATGGATATCATGTGTGCCTTCATAAGTGTTTACTGCTTCAAGATTCATAACGTGGCGGATGACGTGGTACTCATCTGCAATGCCATTACCACCGTGCATATCGCGCGCATGGCGAGCGATTTCTAGCGATTTACCGCAAGAATTACGTTTGATCAGGGAGATCATTTCTGGGGTGGATTTCCCCGCATCCATCAAACGCCCGACTTGTAGAACACCTTGTAATCCCAGTGTGATTTCGGTCATCATATTTGCTAGTTTGAGCTGAATTAATTGGTTTGCCGCAATCGGGCGCCCAAACTGTGGGCGGTCTAGGGTATATTGACGGGATGCGTGCCAACAGAATTCTGCCGCACCCAGCGCACCCCAAGCGATGCCGTAACGTGCCTTATTCAAACAGCCAAAGGGTCCTTTTAAACCATCTACATTGGGAAGCAGGTTTTCATCGGGGACAAAGACTTCGTCCATGACAATCTCGCCTGTGATGCTGGCACGCAAACTAAACTTGCCTTCAATTTTGGGCGCGCTTAAGCCTTTCATGCCTTTATCAAGGATAAAGCCGCGGATTTTCTCATCTGTGCTGGCTTTTGCCCAAACAATGAAGACATCCGCGATGGGCGAATTTGTAATCCATGTTTTGCTACCGTGTAATATCCAGCCCTCGTCTACTTTCTTGGCACGGGTTTCCATGCTACCCGGATCACTGCCATGATTAGGCTCAGTCAGACCGAAACAGCCAATTAGTTCTCCCGTTGCCAATTTCGGGAGATATTTTTGGCGTTGTTCTTCTAATCCATAGGCATTAATGGGGTGCATAACCAGCGAACTTTGCACGCTCATTGCACTACGATAGCCACTATCTACGCGCTCTACTTCGCGAGCGATTAGACCATAAGTCACATAATTTAAACCTGCCCCGCCATATTCTTCTGGAATGGTGGAACCAAGAAACCCCATTTCGCCCATCTGGTTCATGATAGATCGGTCGAAGTGCTCTGTGCGATTTGCCTCGACAATGCCGGGCATTAATTTCTCCTGGCAAAATCTACGCGCTACGTCACGGATCATGCGTTCTTCATCGTCGAGTTGGTTGTTGAATAAAAGGGGATCATCCCATTTAAATTTTTGCTTTGCCATAATTACCTCGTGTTATTTTTTCTAGAAGCCCATTATACCAAGTTGGTGATACAGTTTGGAGTGCAAAATGGCTCAATTTTCTTCGCGATCGGAGAGCTTCAGATTTCCGCCTCGGCAGCAAAAAGTCTACGTCTCCCAAATGCTAATCGAAGGCAATCAAGTTCAAAACACGTGCGAATCTGCTACATATCCGAGAAAAACCTACCGAACGGTTGGGGGATTTGTGAGTTTTAAGATATAATCGATTTCATATTCAAAACAATAAGAACGCTTCAACTTTCAAACGCTCAACCTTAAGATTCAAAGGAGGAACACCTTGAAAATCGTAGTCTGTATTAAAGAAGTTCCTGATTCTGCCGCGACCCTTGTTGCAGAAGATGGAGAAGCCACCTGGGGCGATGCACCATTGGTCATCAACCCCTGGGATGAGTACGCGGTAGAAGCAGCCCTCAACATGGGCGGCGATGTGACCGCCATCAGCATGGGCGGCGACAAAACCGCGCTCAAACATGCCTTAGCAATGGGCTGCAAAGAAGCCATTTTGGTCTCTGACGATGCACTCGGCAATATCGATACGCAAGGGGCTGCCAAAGTTCTTGCCGCCGCCATTTCAAAAGTTGGCGATGTAAGCATGGCATTTTTCGGCAAACAAGCCATCGACGGTGATGCGGGCATCACGCCAGCCCAAACCGCGCGCGTTCTTGGTTGGTCTGCTTTGACCCTCGCCGCCTCCATTGATGTAGATGATGAAAGTGTCAAAGTCGAACGCTCCATCGAAGAAGGCATCCAAACCATTAACGCAAATCTCCCCGCTGTTTTTAGCATTGTCAAAGACTACGGCGAGCCGCGCTACCCCTCCTTCATGGGCATTCGAAAAGCCTCCCGTGCTGAAATTCCTGAATGGAATCTGGCAGAACTCGGCATCGAGGCCCCCGCTTCTATCGTCGAATTTATCGAAATTTTTAATCCCCCCACCCGCGAAGTCAGTATCGAAATGATCGAAGGCGGTAGCCCCGCTGAAATCGCCGAAACCCTCGCAGAAAAAATTATGGCGGAGAAAATCTTATGAAAACCTGGGTATATATTGACCATTTCAAAGGCGAAGCTCTCGCCGCTTCTTGGGAAGCCATCGGCGCAGCCAAAGCGCTCGGTAGTGATGTTTCCGCTGTTATTCTCGGTGCTGGCGTAGAAGCCCTTGCCAATACCGCTTTTGAATATGGCGCGGATGAAGTCCTGCTGGGAGATAATGCCGCCCTCGAAGATTTTCGCGTCGAAAACTATGCGACCGCTCTATCCGCGCTCGCATCAGACGTGGATTTAGGCTTGCTACTCTTCCCCACCACATCTCGGGGACGTGAACTTGCCGGCATGACCGCCATCGACCTGAACAGCGGCG